>JBNJDX010000039.1:0-17565 GCA_051745285.1 Spirochaetota bacterium | reverse complement strand
GCAGACTCCGCAAGACAATGTGCGGGTATTGGAAGGTATTCCGCAGGTGTGCAGGGTTTCAGCCCGCGCAGTAAGCCCTCAGGTAGATATAGCCTCACTTACTGACGATATCAACTGGTATGTTGACGGTGATGAGATGGGCAGCGGACTGAGCTACCAGTTTATAGCCTCCGACCCAGGCTCCTACGAGGTTCAGGCTGTATACAGAAAAGAACTTGGTCGAGGTGAGCTTGTCCGCGAGACTGACCCGATTACTATCGTGGTGGAGGAGTTCAGCCTTCCGGTAATCAATACGCCTGCCGCTGACAGGGTTATCTATTATGAACGTGGTGACACATTGAAATTTTCCGGATCAGGTTATGAGCAGGCTTCCTATACGTGGTTTCTTGATGACACGATAGTCGGGAGAGGAAGAGATGTTAATTATACCCCGCCCAACGGGTTGAGCGGCTCATTCAACCTCCGGCTGGTAACAGAGTACAAGGGGGTATCACGAAGAGCAGAGCAGTCGCTGAATTTGAAGGCAAATACCCCTCCGTCAGTCACACTGCGAGCAAATTCTGTACAGTACACTGGAAGTGCTTTGCAATATGAAGCGCATGCATTGGATATCGAAGACGGTGCATTGCCTACCGAACTCTATCTTGACGGAGTACGAATTGATACTGATGCTGAGATACAGCTGGGTACTGAGGAACTCGGCCAGCACCAGCTGCGTGCGAAAGCTACAGACTCACAGGGAGTAACCCGTGAGCAGCAGGCAAGTTTCTCGGTTCAGGAAGGAGTTACCGGTCTAACCATTGTTACTCCAAAAGCGCAGGACAGCCTGATAGAGGGTAAACCTTTCGAACTGTTTGCCATGCTTCAAGGGGGGAATGCAGCCACCAAAGCATCAGGGGAGTTCTCATGGCTTGTTGAATACCTTGAGGCCCCTGGAGCTCCAAAGGAGGAGCTTACAGGCAATGGTATTGAGTTTATTCCCGAACACACCGGAGCTGTTAAAATTGCAGCAGCTTTTCAATCTGAGGAGACTGGAATAGCAGTCTCCGGCAGCAGGGCTGCCACCATTGCCCCTGAACCGCTGGAGGTCAGTCTCTATTGGCCACACGGAGAAATGGTCAATGCCGGCTCAGACCTCAAGCCGGAACTAGTGGGAGGAGCCTCGGACCAAGAAATAGCTAATACTGATATCCAATGGTTTATTGATGGTAAACCTAGAGATTATGATACACTGACCGCCCCGCGGGCCGGTGGAGAACATACGATTGCTGTTCGTGTCAGTGAGAATGAAACAGTAACAGCTCGTGATCAGCTCTCCTTTCTGGTAAATGAGGCGCCAAGTGTTACCATCACCTCTCCGCTTGCGGCATCACGGTATAGAGTCGGTACGCCAATTATCAGCACTGCTGAGGTTGGAGACGATCAACCAGCTGATGTTACCGTAGACTGGGAAATAGTTGAGGGAACTTCTCTTGGAAGTGGGACATCAGTAGTACTTGAGAGTCTTCCTGAAGGCAACCATACCCTGCGCGCCACTGCTGAAGATCAGTATGGGGCTGTAAGCTCCGATGAGGTGGAACTGCGTGTCTATCCTCCGCTGAATATTTCACAAGTACAGGTGAATAATCAGATTGGAACCTATCTCCTCGACTCGGGCGAGGGAATTCCTGTCGCCGCGGAGATAACCGGCGGCGTTGACCCGTCTGCCTCCTGGAGATTACTGCAGGGAGAAACTGAGGCGGTTCTCAATGCTTCTGAGACTGGAACACTTTCCACAGAACAGGGTGGATTTACCGCCGGGCCGGCAGTTGTCAGGCTCTCCGTGGAAGATCGGGGTAGCGTGCAATACGTACAAGACTATCCAATGCAGTTAGTCGGTGAGGCCTATATCACCGTTACAGCACCCGAGACAGGAACACCGCTGTGGGCAAAAGAAGCGCAGACGTTCCTACTGGATACTGCTGGTTTGGAAGGTGCTCGCTTCTCAGCAACCCTCCAGGGTGAGACAGTAGAAGTGCAACAGCTTGGCAGCAAAGTCAGTGGGAGCCAGGCAGAGTACAGCCTCTCTGTTGATACTTCGGGTATTACCCGGGAAGGAGTATATGAACTTATTTTCACTGCAGACTCTAACGGTCTGAACAGAGAAGCCTCTTACATGATGAATGTATATACGCATGAACCTGGCTTAGCTCTCAGCAGCACACCTGAGACCATTGACCTGCGGTCCTCAGAATCATCTGTTGTCACCGCGGAGCCGTTTGGCATCAGCCCGGAGACGATCCACTGGTTCACTGCTAATTCCGACCAGGCCGCGGCCTCTGGAACTACTGCAGATCTTACTCAGCTGGACTTGCCGGTCGGGACACAGCAGATCACTGTGGAAGCCCGGGATGCATCCGAAGAACTGCTTGACAGCTTGTCATTCAACGTACGGGTGCTTGGAGAAATGGACTTGAGAATCAGTCCTGACGATGAACAGCTGGTTATTCTCCAAGGGGCTGAAACAACACTGACAGCCACTGCCTTTGATAGAGACGGACGCATGCTTGAGGGAGAGGAAATTACGTGGACTTCACATCTCTCCGGGCCTCTTGGTACAGGAACTCAGCTGCAGCCGGGCACAACCGATGCGTCAGTCGGTGAACACCTGATTACTGTGGAAGCGGAGGGATCTGGAGGAGAGAGCATCAAGCGCATTGCCAAAGTCACTATTCGAAGTGCTGCAGAGAGTCCCCCTGAAGATACAAAACCGCCTGAAGGTCAGCAGCCCGCACAACGGAGGACCCTGACTGATGGGCAAGAGATTGACCTTGATGGCGGAAATGCAGGCTGGGGAGATAGAGTATCCACCGTGCTCAGTGTTTCGGGTAACGTTAAAGTGCTCAGGGATCGAACTGAGTCAGTAACGGTTGAGACCTCCTTCACCGCAGAAGACACGATAGACTTGAGAGGAAGGGCTCCGAGCCTTCTCCTGAGAACAGCAGCTGGCGAGATGCTTACCCTCAACGAGAGGGGGCGATACACCTGGGATAGCGCATCTTCAACCTGGACAAAGGCTAATTAAGGGGGGGCGAAATGAAAAAGAAATTATGTATAAGTTCATTGATGATGCTGTTTGCACTCTCCCTCCTGTTTCCCTTTGAATTGAAGCTGCCGGAGACCATACCAGCCTATGTGGATTTGGAGATTTCACTCGACTCTCAACCGGGGGATCCCGAAGTTGAGACTGCCCGTTTTTATTTCAGGCCTTCACAGGATGATGATCTGCTCTTTTTGAACCTTGAGCCCCAAAACGGCAGTTACACGGGAACTCTCCCAGGTACATACGTCACCGGTCCTGACTTGGAATATTTTGTTGAAGTCCTGCGAACCGATGGGGTTGTTCAAGCAGTTCCTTCGAGCGGTACCTACACTGCCGCGGTGGAGCCCGATACGACTCCACCTGAAGTTAATCTGATTCTTCCTGAGGACAAAACATTTACTGTCAGTCAGCCTCAGGTTTTGATAATCGAAGTGAGGGGAGAGACAACGCTTGACCTGGGTGAGGTCCTGGTAAACGGGGAACCGCTGGAGCAGGTTGAGCTCTTAGGGAATTTAATTAAGGGAATTTACACTCCCGCTGATAACCAGGACGTTACTGTGCAGGTAACCGTGTCCGATGCTTCCGGGAATACTACCCAGGAGCAGTATTCGCTGGCAGTTGTTGGCAAGCCTAAAAAACCTCTTTTCACTGCAGATGGAAGTTATTATGCGGGTGCTGAGGTAGGTTATACCATCTCCTCGGAGCAGGAGGGACTCTCATTTCCTGGTGAGTTGTTTGAAGGCTTCTCCCAAGAAATAGAACTGGACTTTGGAGTGGGGGCCGAGGGACAAGTTCGGGCAGGCCCGCTGGCTATCTCGGGCAGTCTGGATTTGGCAGATTCCCGCGATATCAGAGAGTACTTTGAACCCAACTATACTTCGTTTCTTGATTACCCCTACTTATCGGCTCTTACTTCTGATTTTTACGATGTTCTACGGCTATGGAATCCCTACGCATTTAATTATGGTGATGGATATGGCGATAACGGTATTCGGGCCTATGAGACAAACAATGCGTTTCTCATCGATGTAACTCTCTTTTCAGATATTATGCGCTACAGCTTTGGGGATCAGACTATTCATTTCCAGGACCAGACAGTTAAGGATCTACCTTTCAGAGGTTCTTCATTTCACCTGGATATTCCATTTATCTCTTTATCGGTTGGAAACGGTTTTACTGATCTCGGGCTTGAAGGTGCGGCCTGGCCCCAGGCCTTTATGGGGCTGCAGTTCGGGCTTGATGTATTTGATTACTGGTACTTCCAGACCAATATATCGTTTATCAGCGATTATCAGGGGCCATATTCGGAAACAAAGACAGGAGATAGGCCAATAGGGGATTTGTTTGACCTGATTGCAGAAGATGACACATACAAGGTAGCCCCTCAGGAAAACCTTGTTATCGGTTTGGGAACCGGCATTAATACCAAGTGGTTTGAGCTTAAAGGAGAAGCCGGTTTGACCCTGTATGTTGATGATGCGGGGGGTGTAGTTGACCTGCAAACCCTGCTGGAAGATTTTGGTATGTCCGAAAGCGAGGCAAACACGATAACTGGTCCCATAAATCAGGTTGAGAGCTATTTCCCTCTATTTGACTACTTTCCTATTAACGACGGATTTGCCCCTGCAGCCATCGCAGGCTCCCTTTGGGGCGTAACCTACGGAGCCGATATTTCAATTACCGATCTCGGTATTGACGGATGGTTTCGTAAAACCGACGGAAGTTACAAGAGTTTAGGAGCATCACTCTCTTCCGGACTTGTTGAGACCGGTGGTACCTGGGAGCTCAGTCTCGGAAAATGGGGACTCGGACTTGGCTATTCGTGGGAGAAGACCAATATCTCTGATATCCTGATTAATGATGTGCTCCCTCTTGTTGAGAATTTTGTGACGCTTCCCACGATGGTTGGTGACATTGTTGATGCGTTCGATCCGGAGCGGTCCACTCCCGAAATAACCCACAAGGCTGCAGTTAAACTCCAATCACCCAATTTGGGGGCCTTCGGCCGGTTTACTACGGGAGCAGATTTTACCCTTGAGAAGACCGATGAACCTGTGAATATCTACGACGAGGCTTTCATTATAGGGGGGTCAGTTGCCTGGCGGAGCCAGACCTACAAATTTGACCAGCTTTCCATTGGGTTGAGTTTGAAGACAGATGATGCCTACCGCCTTGATAGGATAATTGACGGTAGTACGGTTAACACCTCCTCCTGGACCTTTGGGGTCTCCGGGGCTTTGAAAGTAAGCTATGATTTCGTCGGATTGTCAGCCAGTTACGCGCGTGACTGGGGAGATGCAGCCTCCGGTGAAGACACGGTACATACGGTAAAGAGTTCTCTCTCATTTAAAGATCTCTGGTTTGACAAAATCAAGGTGGGTGGAACCTGGAAAGAAACATACACTCAGGCAGGTGTCCACGATGAGCAGAGTGTGAGTGCCGACTTCGGAGTAGAAAAGGATGTAGGTATGCTGACAACCGGGATTGACCTCTCAGCAGGTTATACTAACAACTTTGTTGACAACACCAAGGATGAGGCATCCTGGGAATGCACCGTATACGGCGGTATTTCTCTGTAAAAGTGCTTGATGCAATGTTCTGCGGGCTTCCTTACATGTGAGGAAGCCCGTCTTCTGCTTGTTCTTTCTCCGAACTACGAGAGTTCTCATGAAATAGAATGTGAAACAACAAAATTTATTGTGGTCCTCTGCTATCTGATGTTGTATACTGTTCAGCGTAACTAGAGACTTGTAAGGTTGTTAACCTAGAGGCAGGCAGCTTGAGACTGCTTATTGTGTTTGCCTGCTTCACAGTGATGAGGAGGAGAACTAATGAACATGAACAGAATGAAGGTCTGGCTGATTGTCGGCCTGATGATATGCATTGCCGGTGGAGTAGCGGTTGCCGGGGAAGCAGAGCCAGTGGATGTTAAGGATGCACCGGTTCATCAGCTTTCACCGCAAATTGAGGCAATGGGCGGGGCGTTCACTCCTATAGCCAGGGGCTATGAGGCGTTGTTTACCAACCCGGCCGGTCTGTCGAGAAAAGGGGGACAGCTTACCTTTGCAAATATCAACGTTGGACCCTATCTCTTGCCTACCGAATCTCTTGTAGAGATACTGGCACGTGTAGAGAATGAAGAAGAGGGTGCAATGAAAGAACTTATTGCAGAACTCGACTTTGAGAAAGGCACCGGTACAAACCTGAATTTCGGAGCCGGTTTTGCCGCCTTCGGTATTGGACTCGGGTTCCTGAATGATATCGATATTATCGGAAGCTATGGCACAGAAGAGCAAGTAGATATTACAGGAACTTCATCCGTGGTGGCAGGAGTATCCCACGGTTTTAAACTTGGAAGCTCAAAATTGCATATGGGAGCTGATGCAAGAGGGCTTGTACGAGTGCGAACGCGTGATTCAATTCCTCTCTCGGAATTTGATAGCGTAGGTTTTAACCCTGAGCTTATTGCCAGTATCGGGTATGGATTTGACGCCGGAGCCATTCTTGAGACCTCCGGTGGTTTTACCCTTGGAGGGGCTCTGAAGAACATCGGCGGTACCAAGCTGACTTCTGTTTTTACTGATGCTGAAGAGGTTGATCGGGAGCTTAACAAAAACGATGATCCGACAAGCCTGTATGAACTCTTTTTCAGTGATGACAGGGTAGATAACTATGATGGTGATAACTACATTATCCCCATGAGCCTGACAGCCGGTGTGGGGTACGACTCTCCTGCCAAGGAGGCGCTGGATATCCGTTTGGTAGCTGAGTATACACATACCTTCCCCTTCCCTGATGAAGAATCAACTGCTGTTGAAGAGGTTATATTTGATCTTGAAAAGGTCAGACTCGGGGCTGAAGTTGGACTTCTCAGAATGCTGAAAGTCCGTGGTGGTCTCAATGAAGGGAATATGACAGCAGGTGTCGGACTCAATCTGTTTGTGATCGAGGTCGATGCAACTTACTATCATGAGATCAAGACTTCCGGCGAGCCGAATGAGGCCGTGGTAATCGGAGCAAAGGTAAAACTTTAGCTCTTTACATAAACTCTTTCTTATAGAGGACCGTTGTTTCATTGTGTGAGACAGCGGTCCTCTCTATATGTGCTTGTTCAGGCTCTTGTTGTACAGGAGGAGCCGTTTTGGGCATGCTGCAGGTATTGCCAACGATTTGTCCGGTCGCTATACTCCCTTACCTATGAAGTTCTTTTTTATGCGGCATTGCCAGAGTACTGCAAATGAAGAGGGTATCCTTGCCTCCCAGTTGGATTATCCACTCAGCGACCTGGGCCACAGACAGGCTGAACATATCGCCGGACGTTTTTACGAGGCGTTCGGCGAGGATGCTGTAAGGCGAATTCTCTGCTCCCCGTTACTGAGAGCTCGTGAGACAGCAGATCCCTTTGAAAGGCTTTACAGTGTCAGTGCTGAAAACAGCCGGTTGCTTGTGGAGCAACATTTGGGCAGGTATTCCGGACTTTCCTACGAACAGCTGGTCAATGAACCCGGCTATGAGCAAAACCGTGCAAACCGCTGGGAGTGGGTGCCTGAAGGCGGGGGTGAATCCTACCAGATGGTGGCAGAGCGCCTCAGGGAATTCTTTTTGCTGGACCACGTACCGGGCACGCTCTGCATTACCCATGCTGTGACAATGCGGATGATCTACGCGGTGCTTTCAGCAACGCTTCCGGGGTATCCTTTGTGGATTCCTGATAACGGGGATATGTGGGAGGTGGATATTGGCAAACTTGGGCAAGAACACGAGATTATCGTTCACAAGCTCGGTGATCAGCTTATCTCTGAGTCAAGGGCCTAGCACCAGGCTTTGTACCAACCTTCATGATGATCCACAAACACCGGAGTGCCGTAGGCCTCAGAGAGCACCTCAGGTTTCAAGAGGTCTTCTTTGTTTCCCTGTGCAAACAGACGACCCTCTTTGAGAATGACCACCTGCTGGATCTCCGGGATGATATCAGCCAGATCGTGGGTGACAAGCAGGATAGTTTTACCACTGTGGGCAATTGACCGTATGGACTGTTTGAACAAACTCTGCGTCTTTAAGTCGAGATTCGAGGAGGGTTCATCCAAAATCAGTGTCTCCGGATCATGGACGAGCGCCCGTGCGATGAGCACACGTCGTGCTTCGCCGGAGGAGAGCTGATTCATCGGTTTGCTGGCTATGTGGGAGATTCCCATAAAGGTAAGGAGTTCTTCAGCCTTCGCTTCCATATGATCGGTTATCTGATGACTGAAGGTAATCCCGATACTGCTAAAGAAGCCGGACAAAACTATTTCACGAGCTTTGTAGGTGGTGTTGCACAGTTGGGCAATTCTGTCAGAGACAATACCAAGACGTTTGCGGAGAGAGAAAACATTCCAGCGTTTTTTCCCGTAGAGGGTCATCTCCAGCTGTTCATGTTGGATGGGGTGTACATCCTTACTGATGACCTCTACCAGGGTGGATTTTCCAGACCCGTTGGGACCAATAATGGCACAATGCTCCCCGGGCTCAAGATCAAGGGTAAGATCATCAAGAATAGGTTTGCCCTGCCGTCTTACGGTAACATGCTTAAAGTGAATCATTCTGTTTTCGTGTAGTCATCTTCAAAACGTTTTGTATAGAAGTGGCAGTAGGGACTGCCCCCCTTTTTCTGATAGTAGTTTTGGTGATACTCCTCAGCTGGCCAGAAAACTCCTGCTGGGAGCAGTCGGGTTGCCGGTTTCAGTCCCTTCTTGCGAAGATACCCCATCAGCTGTTCGGCTATCTCCTTCTCTTTCTTGTTGTGGTAGAAGATTGCCGAATGGTATTGCTCTCCGATGTCAGGGCCCTGTCCGTTTGTCTGAGAGGGATCATGGGTTTCAAAAAACAGCTTAGCCAGTTCTTCGAAGGTTGTCTTTTCGGGATCATAGAGCACCTCAACACTTTCAAGGTGACCGGTCTCTCCCGAACATACCTGTTCGTAGGTTGGATTTTCAAGTTTACCACCGGCATACCCAGCAGTTGACAAGATAACGCCTGGAGCCTTGCTGAAATGGTATTGGGTACCCCAGAAACAACCGGAGGCGAACAGTGCCTGTCGAGTTTTTACAAACTGGATAGACAGTGAATTGACACAGTGACGTGTGTTTTTCTCAGTGTAGTGTTCTCCGCTAAACACGTGACCAAGATGACCACCGCAGTTACTGCATATAATTTCTGTGCGCCGTCCGTCGGCATCAGGCTGACGGATAACAGAACCGTGAATAATATCATCAAAACTTGGCCAGCCGCAATCTGAGAGAAATTTGGCATCAGAGCGGTAGAGAGGAGCGCCGCACCTTCTGCACACGTATACGCCCTCGTCAAAATGGTTCCAGTAACGACCGGTATAAGGAGCCTCGGTTCCTTTTTGCTCAATAACCCAGGATTCTTCTGCCGTTAGCGGTTTGACGTGTATCTTTTTATGCATGCTCGGCCTCCTTTCCCCTTAATATAGTGATTATTGGGGTAAGAGTAAAACATCTTTGTCTTCTCATATTAAAAAAGTGCGGGAGCGAGTGCAATGACGATACTCAAGACGACCGCACTTGCCAATGTTGAGGCAAGTACTATCTGGGATGCGAGCTTGGGAGCTGTCTTAATCTCGGCTGCTATGAGCGCGACGTTTACTCCGGAAGGCATCGTTGAAGAGACAAGCAGGACACGGGCTGCCCAGGTGTCGAACCGAAACAGGATAATCAGAACGAAGGCTAGTACCGGTCCGATGACCAGTCGTAAGACAACGGGAAAAAAGACCTTCTTTGCATCGATGTTCCAGCTGGTCTTCCCCAGCTGCACCCCAAAGGTCAGCAGGCCCAAACCGATGAGCATGGCATGCACATGTTCAAGTGCCGGCCAGAAGAAAAACTGAGTAAGGTCTGTCTCAATGAATTTACTCAGCATTGCCAGAACAGCAGCATATATTGATGGCATGCGCAGGGTCGCTAGCAGTGACTGTTTCCAGGGAACCTTTGCCTTACTTGCTCTGGCGATAAAAAAACCGGCTGTCTGTAAAGCAATGCTCTGGATGACCATCACGGCAAGCTGTATCACTACAGCACTTTGATAATAGGGAGTGGCTGCAAATACGAGGACAATGATCGGCAGCCCCATGTTTCCGCAGTTGGTGAACATGGATGCATTGGTCAGGACGCCGATTTCAGGCTGAGAGTAGAGTTTTAATAATCGGGCTGACTGCGCCAGTATATAATTGGCAACGAGATACACGAGTGAGAAGATGACCACCCTGATCATAGAAACAGGAATATGGGCGTTATACAGGGAGACGAATATGAAGATAGGGATAACCCCGTAGAAATTCACCTTTGTCAGTGTTGAAATATCCAGGGTGAACCGCTTCTCAAGGAGAAAGCCAATTGAGGTTACAATGCCCACCGGCAGTATGTTTTGCACAAAAATATTCAGTAAGGTCTGCATCTGTACTCTTACGCCCTCTCCAACGATGGTTTACCGGTTACCATACCCGTTTCTCCGGGTATAGGCAAGGTTAGGACTTTGAGGAGACTCTTCCGCGAATTGAGTCAAGTTTGGCCAGCACCTTATTCCTTTGGATTTTTTTGGTGGTGGTCATATCCATCGGCTGTTCAAGGAGGGTCAGACGGGTAATCTTCTTGTAGGAGGGAAGATGTTGGTTGACCTCGTGTATAGCTTCCCAGATAGTCCGTTCGACATATGCTTTATCTGCGATAGACTCCCCGAAGGCTTCACTGGATGGGTAGATGAGCGCCTCAATCTCTTCAGCTCCCTGTGACTTGTTTTTGATGTACCCTCGCACCATGATTTGTTCAATGCTCTGATAGAGCTGAAAAGCGTCTTCAATCTCCTCAGGATAGACGTTTTTCCCCCCGGATGTGACGATCAGGTTTTTCTTACGCCCCCGCAGGTAGAGATACCGCTCCCGGTCCAGCACACCCAGGTCTCCGGTGCGCAAATATCCGTCATCGGTAAACAATTCTTTCGTGTGCTCGGGGTCTCGGTAGTACCCCTGGGTGATGTTCGGGCCTTTGAGCAGAATTTCGCCGACGCCAAACATATCGGGGTTCTCAATCTTGATATCGATGAAGGGAAACACTTTTCCAACCGATTTCACCTTGAAATGGTCCTTCGGATTCAGGGTAACAATAGGGGCAGTCTCGGTAAGACCGTAGCCCTGGACAAAATCCAGACCGAGCTGCTGGAATTGCCGAAATGTTTTTGCAGGCAGCGGACCGCCACCGCAGATGCATAGCCGGTTGTGGTAAAAGCCGATTCCCTCAAGCAATGCTTTGAACCAGCGTTTGCGCCCCGGGTTCAGACCAATGTGTTTTTTGAGAAAGCCATTGATGCCCATGAGAATACGTACGGTGAAATAGAGGACACGTCCCCGGGACCTTACTTCTTTCATGAGACCTGCAAGCATCTTGTTGTATATCATGGGGATCCCCATAAAAATGGAGACTTCTGCCTGCTGCATGTCACGGATGATCCGCTTAATGGCAAAGGTGCGGGCAAATACCAGTTCTCCTCCGTGCTTGATCTGTTCGAGGAACACAGCGGTCATGCAGTAGCTGTGATGAAGGGGCAAAAGAGCATAAAAGACATCCTGTTCACTTGCAGTCATGTAGGCAGGATCACAGGCCTGGTACACGTCAGTCACAATATTCTTATGGGTAAGCATAACCCCTTTTTCGTTTCCGGTCGTGCCGGAGGTGAAAAGTATTGCAGCAAGATCATCTTCAGATCTCTGAACCTTGGGAAGCTGCTGTGAGGCCTCTACTGAGAGCAGATACCCTGGAGTATTCGGGTCAAGGTTGAGGGTGACTAACGGTGGGTTGCTCATGCCATTTTCTATTTCTCTCAGAGCCTCATTGGAGGCAATAAGTCCACTGCACTGGGCGAAACTGGCTAGCTCCGCAGCACGTGAAGGAGACAGCTGCGCATCAAGGGGTACTATGACTGCGCCTGCGAACAGGACCGCAAGATAGGCAATAGCCCACTCAGGAGAGTTTTTCCCGTAGAGAGCAACGTTTGACCCGGGCTGTATCCCCTGTTCCTGCAGGTAGGATGAGATCAAGGAGAGGTAAGATAAAACCTCGCCAAACGTGTAGGTGCGTCGACCGGGAGAGTATTCTGTGAAGCAGGGTCTATCGGGAAACCGGGCGTGTGTTATCTCAAACAGCTCAGGTATTGTTGGCCATTGCCCGGTAAATATCGTTTCTCTGTAGGGGATCAGATCGTCCCATGAATGCATTTCTTGCTACCACCTTATGTGAATTTCCCCGATTATACTGGAACCAATGGAACATTTCCATGCGAGCAGGATGAGTCAGGTCTGCTTCTGTAAGGCCAGCTTCGGGTCATCAAACAAGCTCAAGACCGTCGGGTAAAGCACATCGGCAATTCTTGTAAGTCTCCTGCGGTCTCCAGAACCAGACATTACTCCGATTATATACCCTGCACCGCCCTTACGAGCATATTTCATGTCCACCGGAGCATCTCCCACAACTACAACCTCTGAAGGTTTCAGCGAGAAGGCTTCACAGAAGGCGTCGAATGATTCAGGGTGAGGTTTGCTCTTTAAATGGTCATCGTATGTTGAGATCATGTCAACATACTGCTTGATACCAAAATGCTGCAGGCTTACATCAGTGCTCTCGGCATTGTCGCTGGTAACCACCCCGATGTAATAGCCGGCTTCTTTGAGAGCCTTGAACAGAGGGAGAAGGGTTGCTTCGTTTCCCATTTCGAGGAGAGAAGTATTCAATTGCTCTTTGGAATCAAAATACCCTTCTGTTAATAGATGAATGAGGCGGCGGTAGGGAAGGCGATTCTTTTTGCTGAACACGAACAGTCTCAGGAGCATGAGGGCTCCATTATGTTGAAAAATGAGGCCATTTGAATTGATACCATCGTTGCCGATACCCAGTAAATACAGCAGGCGCTTTCGGAGACGATCGTCATGTTCACGCTCAAATTCTGTGAGAATTCTGTTCACATGAAGACGAAAAACCGGTCCCCATACCTCGTAATAGTCAAACAGCGTTCCATCTTTGTCGAAAATTATACCGCGATACTGCATGGGCTCAACTCTACCATAGTGCCTGGGTCTGTACTAGTGATTTTTGTCTTGATACTGACTGATTGGAGAGGTTCACGCATCTTGATGTCTTGATTTCGACAATTAGTTGCTTTATTGTAAACAACAGTTTACTATGCAATAAAAGGCCTTCTGCCCCTGGTGGTGGAGGGAATTCTTTGTAAGGATGAAAAAACATATGAGCAAATCAGCCGGTAGCGGCGATAGAGAAATACGGTTATCGAAGAGTTTTTTCCTGATAGCAAGAAAGCTGTACGGGATTCCTATAAAGAAGATGTATAATCTCGCAACAAAGAATGCTAAAGAAGCTTTTGCTCTGAAGCCCCCTTATATTCTGCTGTCAAATCATGTGAACACGTTTGATCCCATCATTATCTCGATCATGCACAAGCGCCCTGTACAGTGGGTTGCGGCGGACACCCTGTTTCGCAACAAGTATTTGCGCTACATGATGCGCAGACTTATCGGTTCGATTTCAAAATCGAAATCCCGTTCAGACTATTATACGATCAAACAGATAACCGGCATCATACGCAAGGGCGGGGTTGTCGGCATGTTTCCCGAGGGACAGCGGACCTGGGATGGCAGGAGCCTTCCCCTGTTCTATGCAACGGCAAAACTTGTGCGTATGCTGCGCGTACCCGTAGTGCTTTGCACTCTTGAAGGGGGATACCATTCACTGCCGCGTTGGTCTAATAAACGCCGGAAAGGGCGGTTGACCGTCTCCTATCAGGCTCCACTTATGCCTGAGGAGTTTGCCGGTATGGGGACTGATGACATTTATCAGTTACTGACTGAAAGACTCTATCATGATGCATATGAATTTCAGAGGAAACACTGGGTGCGCTTTAAGAGCAACAGCCGTGCCGAGTATCTTGAGCACGTGCTGTATCTCTGCCCCGGATGTGGATCGCTGGATACGATTCGTTCCTCAGGCAACAGCATCGGCTGTACACACTGCGGTTTCGAAGCTGAAGTAGATGCCTATGGGTTTTTTGTACCATCAACGCAACTGCGAAGTATGCAAAGTCCCGCAGAATGGAACAGTTGGCAGCGCCATAAACTGAGAGAACGGATCCTCAATGGGGAATGGGATGATGGAAAAACGTTTTTCCCCGGAGATGTTGTCTTGATGTTCGTCGGTTATCGTGATGAACGGATGAAAAAAATCGGCGAGGTGAAGGTGAATATGAGTATTTCGGGGATTACAGCAAGTACTGATTCACAGCAATATGATTTCCCATTTCAGGAAATTGATTCGTTGACCGTAGCCATGCAGAGGAATTTGGAGTTCTATCATCAAAACAGCATGTACCGCTTGAAGTTTCCGGCCCCGAGAGCCTCGGCTTACAAATTTCTGGCGCTCTACGAGATAACAAACGAAGCCAAAAAGAGCCTGAAAGAGCGGATATCAATGTAGCCGACACACGGAGGGGGAGAGTATGAATTACGAGTGGACAGTCTTTATCCATTTGGGGATTTTGTCAGTTGCTCTGCTGATTGCGGCGTTTATCCGCTCACGGGTGGGCTTTTTCCAAAAATATTTGATACCCAATGCACTGACTGCCGGGTTTATGCTGTTGTTGTTTTATAATTTTGTGGCACCAAGGTTTGCCCTGGGAACAAACTTGCTCGGAGAGCTTGTGTATCATCTGCTTAATATATCATTTATCGCTATGACGCTGCGAAAATCCGTAAAAGCCAGCAAGGCCATGCGCCAGCGAATCTTTCCAACGTCCATCGGTGTGCTCTCCCAGTATGCGGTGCAGTGTGTCATCGGGCTGCTAGTAACGGCCCTTTTGATAAACACCGTGATGCCCGACTTGTTTCCGGCCATCGGTTTCAGCTTACCGCTGGGCTTTGTGCTCGGACCGGGACAGGCCTATACGATCGGTACCGGGTGGGAGGCCTTTGGGTTTGATGGAGCTGGCTCTGCCGGCCTCACATTTGCCGCAATTGGGTTTCTCTGGGGCTGCTTTGGTGGCGTGCTGCTGATTAACATGGGGCTGAAGCGAAATTGGATTAGTGAAGAGGAAGTTGAGAAGATCAGAAACAAGGACACCAGTAGCGGTATACTGAGACGCTCAGCAAAACGGCCTCCTGCCGGTTACCTGTCAACAGAGACTGAGGCCATTGATTCAATGACGTTCAACGCTGCGTTTGTGTTTGGGGTCTATCTGCTTTCTTTTGGTCTCTTGAAGCTGCTCACGTATTTACTGGCCGCCTTTGGGACTCTGGGGGCGGAGCTGGCGGCCAATTTATGGGGTATTAACTTCATCTTTTCAGCCTTGACGGCTATTGTTGTGAAAGGAGTCATGAGAAAGCTCAAAGTGCACTACGTATTGGACAGCGGAACCCTGACCAGGATTTCCGGGATCTCCGTTGATGTCATGGTTACAGCTTCGATTGCTGCCATATCGTTGGTTGTTGTCGGGCAGTATTGGCTGCCAATTCTCTTGCTGACAACTGCCGGTGGCCTTATGGCCTATTTTACTCTTCCCTGGATATGCTCTCGCCTGTTTGTCGATCACCAGTTTCACCGATCCTTAATCATTTTCGGTGCATCTACCGGTACTATGCCAACGGGTCTGGCTCTTCTTCGGGTGATTGATCCGGAATTTGAAACTCCGGTTGCCTCTGATTACATGTACTCCAGTGGGCTCACCTTTATGATGGCTATTCCCCTGATTCTGAGTATCAATCTTCCTGCCTACAGTGTAACACGCGATAACCCGTCTCTTTTCTGGATGGCTGTGGCGCTGAGTTTTGCCTATCTGATATTTGTCGTTGTCGCGTTTTTCATTGTGTCGCGAAAGCGTGGGATCGCTCAGCCAGGACGGCGTTGGTACCGTGAAGGAAACCCGGATCTGAAGTAGGTACAGATGAACAATTGGCATGATGCTTCTCTAGAACAGATCGTTGAATCAACTCGTGGTTTTGCCCGACAGATTGATGAGCTGACTTTCTCACGCGACGATATTACTGTGTATAATCCGCTTCATTATGCCTGGGAACCACATGAGTACTATCTCCGCAAGTTTGCTGCGGGACCTAAACAGGTTCTCTTTCTTGGTATGAACCCTGGTCCAAACGGTATGGCGCAAACAGGAATTCCCTTCGGGGATCCTGTGATGGTGTCCAGGTGGTTGAATATCGAGGGTTCTGTCGGGAAGCCAGTACCGGAACACCCGAAGCGGCCTGTTGAAGGGTTTCAGACTGCAAAGCGAGAACCTTCCGGAACACGGCTATGGTCTTTGATGCAAGAAGAGTTTGTTAGTGCCGAGCGTTTTTTTTCTGATCACATGGTGCTCAACTACTGTCCATTGTGTTTCATGGAAGAAAGCGGCAGGAACCTGACACCGGATAAGCTTCCCTCTCGTGATAAGAACCAACTTGAGAGTATCTGTGATGCCTACCTGCTGAGTCTTATAGACTGTTTCAAACCACTGTGGCTTGTCGGTATTGGCAGGTACGCTGAGAAAAAATTTCATCAGATCCGCTCTCAGCTTGATGGCACACAGACTGAACCAACAGTCGGCTGGGTGCTCCACCCGAGTCCTGCCAGCCCTGCTGCCAATCGCGGCTGGGCTTCAGCTGCCCGCACACAGCTTATCGAGCAAGGTGTCTGGAGTTCCTAGACAAGTCCCTGTTCGAGATGCAGCAGAAACTGCTTCGCCCCGCCTCCAAGGCGGTAGTTACCGGCAGTTCCATCTGAGCGAATAACCCGATGGCAGGGAATAAACAGCACGACAGGGTTGCGAGCAACCGTGCTGGCGGCTGGACGGACTGCTTTTGGGTATCCGGCTTCTGCCGCTAAATCAACGTAGGAGATGGTCTGTCCATACGGAACCCGTTTGAGCCTGCTGACTATCGCCTGTTGAAAGGGAGTCCCGTTGTATGCAACCGGAAGTTCAGAGAGATCAACACGTTCACCGGCGAAATAACGGTCAAGGAGTTCCCAAATGACTGAGACTTCAGCCTCCGGTTCCTTCTGTAACGTCGCAAGCTTATTCGCCGAGGCCTCTCTGCAAGAGACTATTCGGTCGTACTGATCCATCACAATTTCCAGAACGCCAATGGGTGATTGATAGAGAGTTCGTTTCTCGAAGCCTGTTTCCTCACTCATACTGGTTAGTATACGATAAAAAGCACAGCTGTTCTACGGAAGCTTGCCACTTTTTGCGTTTTGGTATATTGGTTAGCCTGGGAAACGTGATATAATTCAGTAAGTAGTGAAGAGGGTTGGAGGATACTGCAAATGAAAAAAGGAATACGATGGGCAGGTGGTCTGGCGCTGCTTGCAGCCGTGATGCTTTCAGGATGTGCCACTACCGTGGCCTTTGACGTGCTTAAACCTGCACAGGTGAAC
>JBNJDX010000038.1:0-18223 GCA_051745285.1 Spirochaetota bacterium | reverse complement strand
TTGGTGATACGTTGTTGAGTTGGCGCAACCTCTGCTTCCAGTTGAGCGTTGTAGGGTATCGGGACATCCAGCCCTCCCAGACGCTTTACCGGTGTCTTCAGGGAATAGAAGGCCTCACTATCAACCACAAGACTGACTAGCTCACCACCGTATCCGCCTCTGAGACAGGCTTCATGCACCACAAGGACCCGTCCAGTCTTCTTTGCGGAGTCGACCAAGGTCTTCACGTCAAGAGGGACAAGACTCCGTATATCAACTACTTCAACATCAATATTATCTGCAAGAGAAACCTCCTGCGCTGCAGCCAGGGCCCTCTGAACCATGCGACCGTAGGTTATGACAGTTACATCGCTGCCGGTACGTTTCACATCCGCACTCCCCAGAGGTATAACATACTCATCCTCAGGAACTTGGCCTGAAACCCGGTAGAGCAGCTTCTGTTCAAAAAAGACAACCGGATTGTTATCCCGAATGGCAGCCTTCAGCAGTCCCTTCGCATCGTAGGGGGTGGAAGGAGCTACGACCTTTAGTCCCGGTACGTGTGTGAGCCAGGCCTCAAGGCTTTGGCTGTGCTGCTCAGCAGCTCCGGTGCCGGAACCAGCCGGTGTCCGCAACACCATCGGGACCATCCCCTGTCCCCCGAACTGAAAGCGGTTCTTTGCAGCCTGGTTAACCAACGGCTCCATAGCCAACGTAATAAAATCATTAAACATAATCTCAACGATGGGACGCAGTCCCGTCATCGCTGCACCGGCGGCACAGCCTGTGATTGCCAGCTCGGAGATGGGAGTATCGAGAATACGACGTTCACCAAACTCCCCAAGCATTCCGCGGGAGACGCCAAACACTCCTCCGTAGACCCCGATATCCTCTCCCATGAATATGATACGCTCGTCACTTCGCATCTCCTCACTCATTGCTTCCTGTATGGCCTGGGCATATGTTATCTCGCGCATTCCTGTCTCCCGCTCCTATTTCGCATACACATCCTCGAAAATATCTTCTATTCGCGGCTGGATACTTTGCTGCGCGTACGCCAGGGCATCCGAGATATCTGCCTCAGCCTGTCTGTGCAGCTGTGAGATCTCCTCTTCCGAACATATGTGTTCCCCTAACAGAAACTCCCGATGCCGTTTAATCGGACAACGTTTTTTCCATTGGTCTACTTCTTCTTTACTCCGATAGACTTGGGCATCGCTCTTTGAATGTCCCATCCAGCGGTAGGTGTTCAGTACCATGAGCATCGGTCCGTGATCTAATACATATTCGCGGGCTTTCTTCGTCTCCCGATAGACTCCCATCACATCATTCCCGTCTAAGGAAATTCCCCGTATGTTGTAGCTTTTAGCTCTGACTGCAATATCGGTAATATTCATGGATTTGGACAGATGAGTCGACATCCCGTACTGATTATTGATACACACATACAACACAGGGAGGTTCCACACTGAGGCAAGGTTGAGCGACTCGTGAAAAGCCCCCTCATTGGTTGCCCCATCACCAAAAAAAGCAACTGCAATCCCTCCGGTGGCTAAATACTGCTGTGAAAGGGCTGCTCCGGTGGCAATCGGTATGCCTCCGGCCACGATACCGTTTGCTCCCAGACTCCCCACCGAAAAATCGGCAATATGCATACAGCCGCCTTTGCCCTTGCAGTAACCGGTCTCCTTCCCCAGGAATTCTGCCATCATCCGGTTAATATCCATTCCCTTGCCAATACCCTGATTGTGCCCCCGGTGGGTCTGGGTTATATAGTCCTTTCTTTCAAGAGCTGCGCTGACCCCAACTCCAGCGGCTTCCTCACCGACACAAAAATGAGCTGTACCGTGCACCTTTCCCTGCCTGAACAATTCGGCAGCTGTCAGTTCAAACTCCCGCGTCTGCACCATCATAGTATACAGCTTCTTATGTATGTCCTTTGATATCTCCATTGTGATTGCTCCCACCGTCTCGGTTGTCCACGGGATTAGAACCTGAGAGTCCTTATCCGAAATTGAACAGCATTATATATGAGATTTTTTATAAGTTATACACAGCAAGAAGCAATCTGCACCCTTTTGCAGACTGCCTCCCGGCTGTACTGTGATTTTCCAACCCCTATAACGGCACAAAACCGTACAAGGACATTGCAACTATTCTAACCCAGGGATGTAAACCTGTACATAACGTTTCTCTTGCAGGCATTCCTTCAGTAAGGCTAAAACTGGAATCTCTATTCCTGGGTTATTTCAGCTTTCCTATTCCTAATGACCGGCTGCTATCTCCCGCATAAAAGCTGTAAACAGTTCTGGCTCAGTAAAAACACCGTTGTGCCCTGCGCGTTCCAGTCGCAGCACCTCTTTCTTTGGTGCTTGCACCTGTTCATACCAACGCAATGCTATGCTAGATGGGCATGTATAATCATAATCACCAACTACCAGATAGAGCGGACATTGGAGCTGCTTCACCTCCTGTTCAAAATCTAAGAACGCTAACTGGGGATAGACCTTTTTGGTTCCGTTAATGAGCGCACCTACATTCTGAATGCGATTAATCATTGTATGTTCGGGAGCAAAAAACATACTCAGTGAGTTAAAATCATCCGAGGCCGGGGCATGCGGTGAATAGTTGTAGATCTTACTCAGAAGATAGTAGTAGGCCTCTCCATCTCCTGTCCATGAACCATCTTCATGCCAACTCACATACGGGGGCTTACCTAATTGTTCAAGTTTTTCTACGACCTTCGTTTTCCCTGCAGCTTCAGCACCTGAATGAATGATGTCCCAGCTGATGGAGTCATTTTCAATTGAATTTATCTGCTGGGCGGCTCCAATGTATCCTGCAAACAGCTCCGGGGCTTTATCAGCAGCCTTTAACCCGATAATTGATCCCCAGGAGTGTCCGAGCAGGTAAATACGCTGCTGATCATAGGTCTCAATGAGCTCTTTGGCAACAGTGATTACATCTTCCACATAATCGTCCACCCGAATTTCTTCATAGGAGTCGATTGCTCGCGCACTTTTTCCGACACCACGCTGATCCCAGCATACAACCGTGAAATATTCATGCAGCGGACCAAGATACCTACGCACCCAGCTTACCTCGGTGCCCCCTGGCCCTCCATCGAGCCAAAGCAGTACAGGGTTATCTCGCTTGGCTCCGCTCTCGTAAATCCATTGCTTGGTTCCATTCACTTGTATTGGCCTCATCCGGTCCACCTCCAGTTCAAGAAGCTCTCCGTCAGCACCAACCACTTCAGCAGTATGGCTGCAAGCAGAACTCATTAGCAGCACAATGAATCCCAACGCAACTGCTGTAACAAACATGAGTTTTCTCTTTCTGTTTCCGTTTTTTCTTTCCATTTCTTGTCTCCTTTGACATGGTAGTTGTATCCAGTGGATGCACTGATCCATGGACATTGACATGATGCTTCAGAGAGACTGCTGAAAGCTATCGGACATTGATATGATTTTACTGCCTTTGAGGTACGTACTGTGTCGTAGAAGGGAGAGATTATGTATACAACTGGTGCAGAAGTTCAATCCTGCTTTGCACCTCGGCCTTCCTGTATATGTTGTATATGTGGGTTCTAACTGTTGCTGGAGATATGGAAAGTTCGTAGGCTATTTCTTTGTTGCTCATCCCCGCTGCAATGAGAGGAATCATGTCCAGTTCCCGGCGGGTAAAGTTATACCGAGCAGTTGCCGCCTCTGAAAGCTGTGTGAATGGCGTCTGACTGCTATTACCAGTGGTAATATCCTGAAGACCAGCAGTAATTGCTACGACTCCCATCCCCAGATAGAGAAGAAAGTCCACCGAGATTGGTTCATACACGTTTAGTCCTTGTGAAGCGAGATAGAATTCGATCACACTCAACGGTATAAACGACAGAGCGCAGATACCAAAACCGAACATGAGCGTCCGTACAGACTTTCTCTCATCTGTTGTGTCTGCGTCGATAAGAGACCACCCGAACAAGCCTACCGCCGCTGTAACCACACTATACACAATCCCACTGTACCAGGTGGTCAGCATAAAACGAAATATAAACATCTGTTGGATTACATTAAGATTGACTAGAATCATCTTTGTCCCGATGAGAAGAACTGCAGCAACACTCATCCATGTTGTTACTGCAGGGAGGTATGCTTTACGCGGTTTGAGGCGCCGAAGAACAACTAACACAAAAACAAACAACAGCATGTTGACCAGTGACGCAGCGATAGCAAAAAAACTCTCTACCAAAGGCGATAATCCTGCTGTCCTGCCGAGCACATTATGCACATAGAAATAGCCTGTTACCATTCCAAGCGAAACAAGGAACGCTCCATTCACCGCTGCGAGCGGCAGCACGACTGAACTGCGGCTTCGATGCCAGAGCAGCAAGAGGGAGATAAGTCCCGCTGAACCTGAGGAGAAAATAAGAATATAAACCCAAAGTATGAGGTGCTCCATCGCCAGGGAAGTCTACCACCGTGGAAAGTAAAGCACAAGATAGATCAGACTTATTTTGTACGCTCTGTTAAATCTCGTAGGGTGTATCGAGGTACGCCTTTTTTACCCACTGAAGGTAAAACTCTAGAGCATGGCTTCGCCAGATGTTGACCGGGTGTTCTAAATCCAAATTCTCTGGAGGGCTGACATCACTTTTACCCCGTTCCATATCCCGGTAGTATTCCTCAACCAGTCTGTTGGTGCGGTATTCGGCATGCCCGAGATGCATGATAAACCGCCTGTCAGCACTCTCGAAGATGACATAGCCGGCTTGTCCAGAGTGAGCCAGGAGGCGGAGGCGACCGGCATCGCGTTCTTTCTCCAGCACACTGTCGGGAATGCCTGAATGGCGACTCTGAGGGCACCAGAAGATATCATCGAGATCCCCCGTGATGGGGTGATCTCGGTCTAAGTTTTTTGTGGGAAAGATCCCGAACAGTTTCTTATCATACTGGACTTTTTCAATTCCCATGTACTTAGCCAAAGCTAATCCGCCCCAACAGATCCCGAGCGTAGTGGCAACATGTTCATGCGCATAGTCTAGAATGTCAGTAAATTCATCCCAGTAGGTAACCTGCTCAAAAGGAATTTCCTCTACCGGGGCTCCGGTGACTATCAGGCCGTCAAGCCCACGATGTTTTATTGCCTGGTCGAAGGTGGTATAGAAGTTATCTATGTGAGACTGATTACTGCTCGAATACCCGTGTGTATGAAGTTTAAGCCAGACTGGCTCAATTTGGATAATAGAACGGCCGAGCGGAAACAGCAAGTTAAACTCGTACTTTTCAGCCTGTGGCATGATATTGAGTATACCAATTCTCAGGGGACGAATATCCTGGTGTGAAGCCTGTTCAGGGGTAATGCAGTGAACTCGTCTCTCTCTAAGCTGATGTTCAATGTGGTAGTTCTGAGGAACAATGATAGCCATGGCCGAAATCCTCCCCGTGGATAGTTACCCTTTTCTCAATGCTTGGTCGATATCCTCAAGGATATCGTCAATGTGTTCAATTCCAATCGACAACCGTATAAGATCGGGGGTAATACCGCCTTGTTTCTGCTGTTCAACGCTCAACTGAGCGTGTGTTGTCGTGGCTGGGTGGATAGCAAGTGTCTTCGCATCACCAACATTGGCAAGATGAGAGACAAGCTGCAGACTGTTAATAAAGTCCGAACCGCCGGTTTTGCCACCTTTCACCCCAAAGACTACCATGCCGCCGTACCCGTGGTTAAACTGCTGGGAGGCTGCCGAAAAGCTCGGATCATCTTCTAAACCGGGATACCGGACCCAGGAAACCTGCGGGTGGGACGAGAGGAACTTGGCCGCTGCCAACGCATTACTGCAGTGACGCTCCATCCGCAAGGAAAGGGTCTCCAGCCCCTGCAAAAACATCCAAGCGTTATCCGGGCTGATGCATGCCCCCAGATTTCGTAAGGGAACAAGACGCATCCGGGTAATGAAGGCAATGGGAGTTAGCTCTTCTCCAAGGTCATGAGCATACCGAACATCATGATAGGAGCCGTCCGGTTCATTGTATAACCTGAACTTTGGATCACTCCAGTCGAACGTTCCGCCGTCAATGACGATTCCACCGATGCTCGTTCCATGCCCTCCGAGCCACTTTGTCAGGGAGTGTACTACAATATCAGCTCCATGCTCAATCGGTTTAAACAAATAGGGAGTAGTAAACGTAGAGTCAACAGCGAGCGGAAGATGATGTTTTTTAGCAATCTCTGCGATCTTTTCGATTCTGGGAACATCGAGGGAGGGGTTTCCAATCGTCTCGGTGTAGAGCAACCGTGTTCTCTCGTTTATTGCCGCTTCCATGGACTCAAGGTCCTGTGAATCAGCAAAGCGAACCGTTATTCCCATCTCCGGGAGGATGTTGTTGAACATCGTATAGGTTCCGCCGTATAGGTTGGAAGAAGAGACCACCTCATCGCCTTGACCGCACACGTTGATCACAGTATAGAAGATGGCTGAAGTCCCCGAAGAGAGTGCCAATGCAGCCGCCCCACCTTCAAGCAGTGCCATGCGTTCTTCTAATACCTGCTGGGTAGGATTTCCCAATCGAGTGTAGATGTTGCCGCTCTCCTTGAGGGCAAAAAGATCCGCAGCATGCTCGGTATTCTTAAACAAGTAGGCGCTGGTTCGGTGCACAGGAACTCCCCGCGAACCGGTTTCGTCTACCTGTATTCCCCCGTGAAGGGCTAAGGTCTCAAAGTGTTGACTCATACAAACTCCTCTACTATTACGATTCCTGGAAAATCCAGGTTGATAAATATCTCTCTCCGGAATCCGGCAGCAGAACCACTATCCGTTTATGAGCGTTCTTCTCGCGCTGAGCTATGCGATAGGCAGCTGCAACCGCTGCTCCAGAAGAGATCCCAACGAGCAGACCTTCGGTCTTTGCCAACTGCCGTGTCATTTCGGCAGCCTCGACAGAAGTGACCTGCATCACCTCATCGTAGGCTGATGTATCCAAGATCCCAGGAATAAAACCCGCTCCGATGCCCTGTATTTTATGGGGACCAGGGGGTGAACCCGACAGAACAGCAGACTCCTCAGGCTCGACAGCAGTTATGGTAATATCGGGAATATGCTCTTTCAAGACCTTCCCAACCCCGGTTATGGTTCCCCCGGTACCTATGCCGGCAACAAAATGGTCTATGTTTCCATCTGTGTCTGTCAGAATTTCACGAGCAGTTGTCTTACGGTGCATTTCGGGGTTAGCCGGATTAGTAAACTGCTGCGGTATAAAACTTCCGGGATGCTCGGCCCCTAACCTTTCTGCCTCGCTGATGGCTGCTTTCATTCCGCCTGATGCAGGGGTCAGTACCAGTGTTGCTCCCAAGGCTTTGAGTAAGTTTCTTCTTTCCTGGCTCATCGATTCGGGCATGGTAAGAATGATCTTATACCCTTTCGAGGCGGCAATGTAGGCAAGTCCTATGCCGGTATTCCCGCTGGTGGGCTCAATAATGGTTCCACCAGGCTTGAGCAAGCCATTTTTTTCTGCCTCTTCAACCATATTGAGTGCAATTCGATCCTTTACGCTTGAAAGGGGGTTGAACGACTCAAGTTTTCCAATAATCTCATTTCCCGTCTGCTCTGAGAGGGATCGTATGCGAACCAACGGGGTGTTCCCGATTAAATCGGTGATTGTATCTGCAATGTTCATGTCCCTACCTCCATAGGTTTACACGAGTCGGAAACCTACTGACTAAATAGTATACTCAATAGGTATCTCACCTGCTTGTTTTGCGATAATATCCTTAAGCGTGTATTTTTCAAGGACCCGCCGTACAGCCCGGTACATCTCCATCCAAATCTCACGTGTTGGGCAGCCAGCTTCCCGAACACACGGTTCTTCATCATCCTCAAGACAGTAAACCGGTACCAACGTGCCTTCCAGCGCTTCCACGACATCAAGTACGGTGATAAGCTCGGGATCTCTTGCTAATTGATATCCCCCACGAGCCCCCCGACTCGTTCTCACCAGCCCGGCAGCTTTCAGGGCTACAAGAATGTTTTCAATGTATGACTCTGGCACCTGTTGTGCATCGACAATATCTTTTCTTTTGACCGGTCGCCTACCGTATTCCTTAGCAATCTCGATGATTGCCCGTGTACCATAACGTCCTTTTGTTGATAGTCTCATACGCCTTCCTTCTTCACATTCATTATGAACATTATGTACAATAAGACGTATACTGCTTCTTGTCAAGGATATTCAGGGTACATGAACAAAACTGTTTGTTCATGCCGTATAATCGACACCTGGTACAACTAGTAGTACCCTTTTCTCGAAAGTATAAGGAAGAAAGCGGTATCTGATAAAAGTGCCGTGCTAATTGAGACTGTCATGCTCGGGTAGATCAACAGGACAAGTAATCTTGGGAAGCAGCAAAAAAGCACCTAATGCCAGCATACTGACCCCAAGAAAGATCGGTACATAGCCAAGGGAACCGATCAGCCCTCCAAGCGCGATAGGAAAGATCGCTACAGAAATGTTGAGTGTGCCGGCAATTCCCGTATACAGAACTCTATTCTCTTCGTTTGAAAGTTCCACCAGAACTGAGTCACTAGTAATTTTTTTGGCACTGACAGACCATCCGATCACAAAAAAGAGGGAAAGGTACCAGGGAAGTTGTAAAAAGTGCCCCAACAGGAGTGCTGCAGGGGGGATGATAGCAGACAAGAGTGCAAAAATTTTGAGCACTCGCTTAAAGCCTCCCCGTCTGACGATCTTTGGCCAAACCAGGCTTGCACTGATCATCCCGACAATTTGAATAAACAGCACATTGCTGATAACAGTTGAATCCAGATAGTACTGATTTCGGGCAAAGGTGATATAGAACGGAGTTAATGCCACATGAACTCCCACAGCATTCATGAACAATAAATAATATCGAAGATTTTTGTCAGCTTTCAACACCCGGGGTATGGACCGGAGGGTTTGTAAATAGCCTGCACCCTTCACTCCCACAAGGGGTTGTTCACTGATCCTCCAAAATCCGAGAGAAGCTGTCAACAGAAAAAAAGACGCTGCCGCGAACAGCAAGACGTAGTTGCGAGGATAAGCAAACTGCTGCATGATTGCCCTGGCAACTACTGCAGAAAGAAAGATTCCCAAGCTTGCAATGATTTGTTTTTTGGTAAAAAAGGAGCGCCTGCCTTCTGAGTCAAAGCTTTTGCCAACCAGATCAACGTATGAGATTCCGGCAAAGGCTCCGCCAAGGGTAAACAGGAGCAGTTCGCAATAGATTACAACCAACAACTGGGCAAGTGTGAACTGTTCATAGTAGACGAGGGTAACAGCAATAAGTGCCAGGGAAACTACGCGCAGATTGATACCGGCAAGCAGGTAAGGCTTCTTTCGAGACTTTCCATACAGGAAACCGGCAAAATTCAGCTGACTTATCAGGGGCACTCCGATCATAATGGCTGCCGCTAGGCCGACGTGTATTTCGCTTCCGCCCACCTGAAGAATCAGCGCTGGTATGACGGTGTTAACTTCTGTGAACGTGACGGTTATCGAAAGGAATACAGCGTGCCAGATAAATGCACGGAAATTTCTATGATACAAACGCTGATCAACCACCGGGAAGCCCTCCTCATTACGGATTGTTACAGTCTGTCATCTGGGAAAGCGGGCGCCTGCACCCGGGCCTAAACAAACTTGTGCAAAAAGATTATGAGCCAGACTCGAGCTTTTTGCTAAAGTGCTGTAACCCGTCGAGCACCCCGTCGGCATAAAATTCTGGGGAAAAGTAGACATTTGAAGCCTTTTTAAGTCTTTCGAGTTCCGGGGTATGGTTACCGACAACAATTCCGTTAAGCACCCCGTTGAGCATGTCAGCATCATTCCCGGAATTTCCCGCGGTGATGATTTTCTTTGCCGGAATATTCCATTTGTTTGAAAGATACCGGATAGCTTTGCCTTTCCCTGCCCGGTAGGGAAGTATATCAATGTAACTTCCGTGTGAAAAAATGAGATGGTAGGCAAGGCGTTTTTCACTCAGAGCATTGTGAATAAGGGGGAGATACTCCTGGGCATCGTATCCCTCTTTAAGCCAGTAGCTGATCTTGAACGTGCGCTGGGTATGCTCTTCTGTCTGCATCTCAACGAACCCGAGCTGCTCCATTACCTCCATGATCTTTTCAGGCTTCCAACCTTTGCTTATATGAGCTTCCCAGCCGTTATCATACTGAGAAAGGGAGGCATAATGGATCTCGGAACCCACAGAGGAAACAATGACATCAAGATACGGCAGGTCATACTTCGCAAGCACTTCCTGAGCCGAATAGATATCCCTGCCGGTGGCAACCCCGAAACCGAGATGCTCTTTGCGCTCCCGAAGGTAATCAGCAAGCCGTTTTACCGCATCGTCATTTCCAAGCAGGGTATCATCAATATCGACAATGAGAAGAGAGTTGATCTGCTTCATGCGCTTACCGATTGTCTGAAAGTCGTGCTCAACGGCGTACATATTCTTGTTATCAGAGGATTTAAGATTCTTGAGATTCTCTAAATACGTATCTACGTGTCTTTCCCACGTATAAATCTTCCGGGTATTGTTAATCCCGTTTTCAGAGTACTCCTCCCACACCTTGGGATCGGTAAGTAACGTTTTGAGCGCTTTCGAGATCTCTTTGTGATTAGTAATCTTTACTAACTTGCCGCTCTTGCAATTTCTCTCAATATCCACCGGACCGCCTGCATTAGTGGCTACAAAGGGAAGTCCCGAGGCTGAGGCCTCTATGAAGGTCAGGCCAAAATTTTCCAGGGCTGCTGTGCTGATGAACACCCCCTGTTTCAAGGCTGCTATTCTGTAGAGCTCAGGAACATCAGTCGACGGGTCGTGATTCTTTGGTATTGCCATTTTTCCGTACAAATCATATCGATCCATCAGCAGCAGCATGTCAGTGAGCACCTGACGTTCCTCCTCCTCCATCTGCGCGATATTCTCGCGGATACCGGCAAAAACAGCCAAGTTTGCTAAGGCCTGAAGCTCCTTGTCCTGTCCGTAGACATCAATGAGCAGATCAATATTCTTTCGACTATCGGGTCTACAAAGAGTGATAATCAGTGGCTTCTCCGGCTCAAAATGGAACCGCCTGAGTTCAGTTAGCATCCGGTGGTGAGCCTGACGCTGCACCTCGCTGATGGTATTCCCCGGCATTTCATACTCGTAGTATGGAAAAAATGATTCCAGATCAAGCCCCGGTGGAATAACGGCAAAATTGTCCAGATTACGATTCTCGTAGTCCCCGTATATATAGTCCCGTTCGTACTCCGTGCTGGCAATGACCAGATCCGCCTCTGAAAGAATCCTCTCCTCATATGCAATACGTTTTTTAATCTTAAATCGCCTGTCTGCTTCCTTTTCAGAAATACCGTACTCTTTCAAGTAATTCAATTTATTTTTACCCAGACTGTGCCCGCTGAATACAAAAGGAATCCCGAACACGGAAGAGATCTGTGAGGCAACGTAACCGGCATCAACGTAATGCCCGTGCACAATATCCGGCATCCGTTTCTGCTTCTGTACATATTCAATAAGTCTGTCTGCATATTCGTCTAGATACGACCAGATTTTCTCCTTAGCAATGTATTTCGTTCCGCCGCAGGGTAGGCGAACTATAGAGGCCTTGTCATTAATTTTTTCGACAGGCTTGGAATAGTCTGCACTTACGCGCTTATCCTTGATACGCCGGGTAACCAGGTCCACCCTGTCTACCTCGGGATGTAAAGATAACTGCTTTACCAGGTCAACGACATACCGAGTCTGTCCACCAGTGTCAGCGTCGCGGCCGAACTCAATGTTGTTCTGTCTCACTAATCCGTGAATGTTAACTAATAATAAATACATGATAGGTAGTATTATACCTGTTTCGCATAGCACTGTAAACTGCCCCCAAGGTGGCCACAGGGAGCACAAGGCCAATCATTAGGGTTGCTAATCACTGTTTTTTGGTACATACTTTTCTCGTGATATCCCAAGCAGTTAGGAGCTTTTCATGTATTCCAGTAAAGGGTTTCAGCACTCTGAACTCGGTGATGTTGAGATTATCAAACACAACAATCTCTATCACCTGTTTCACCTTATCCTTCCCAATCATGACTACATAGCCCATGCGATCAGCGAGGACGGTTTTCTCTGGAAGCGAGTAAAAAACGCCCTGTTTATCGGTGAGCCGGGGGACTGGGATGATGACATGCTGTGGACCATGGCTGTCTCACCGGATCCGGGGGGACCGGCAGCTTGGAGAATGTTCTATACTGGTATATCGCGTAAAGAGGAGGGAATAGTCCAGAGAATTGGACTGGCACGCTCTAATGACCTCTACCAGTGGAAAAAAGTAACCTCAATCCATTATCCGCTTGAAATCTCCGGTCCCGAGTATGAAGCATCTGCCGATACAGGAAGGAAATGGGTCAGCTGCAGAGACCCCTTTTATTACGCCGAAGGAGATGAACGTCTGCTGCTTGTCAGCGCGAGGGTTCCTGACGGTCCCGTGGTACGCCGGGGATGTGTAGGGGTTGCCAAGGAAGTGGAACAGGATGTTTTTGAATGGGATGCACCACTATTCTATCCGCGCATGTACGATGATATCGAAGTCCCCGGTCTGTTTAACATAAACGGAACCTACTATTTGCTCGGAAACATTAAAGAAGATGTAAAAATTCATTACTGGCACTCGGATCATTTATTTGGAGAATACATAGCCTTTGCTGACAACGTATTGCTTCCCAAAGGAAACTATGCAGGCCGGATAACCGAAGAAGAGGACCACTTGCTGTTCTGGAACTTTTTCACCACTCAAAAAAGCGGTAAGTTTGTGAGGATTCTCCCCCCTCCGGCCGAAGTCAGGGTGGCAGCCGACAAAACACTGATGCTTACCTCGTACCGCGGCTTTGATAAGAAGCGGTTACGGACACTTAATCAGCGGGAATTTCTGCCCTTGTCTCCTGTTCTCAACAATCCGACGGCTTCCATGCAGGCAGACAGCAATTCGTTTACCCTCTCATCCCGCAGTGGGTATGAAGTCTTTCTCAGCGAGTCGGAGTGTGCCAGCAGCCGTCTTCGCTTCCGTATCGATATGGCCGGTATCGGTAAAACCGGAGTCCTGTTCCGGTCAGACAGACAGGCGAATGCGTACTATATCAGTTTAGACCTTATTACAGGCATTGCACAGGCGCGCATTTGGGGAGCTTGCGAACAACCAGAGGACATTGAGCACGCCTTTACCTACCTGACTCTGCAGCGCAACCATTTTCAAACCAATGCGGAACTCTCCTACCAGATTGAGGTTGTTGCTTTTGGAGGGTACTACGAACTGTCAATTGATGGGAAGATTGTTCTGCGTCTTGTAGATACTACGTATATGGGAAATCCTTTCTTGGGCTTCTACGTTGAAAGCGCAATGGTCGAGATAAGCGATCTCGAAATTGATCTACTTGACGGCCCGGTAGAAGAGAAGCACAGCGTAATTTAGCTTTATAGCCCCTTGTTGTACAGTTCCTTCAAGAGACCGGCATACAAATCTGAGGATCGGGCCACCTGGTCAAATACCACATACTCGTCCCTGGTGTGAGCTACTGCAAGTGATCCAGGACCCAAAATCACAGGAGCACAACCAGCATCGCGCAGCAAATTCGCATCGGAGTGGCTTCTGAAGGCCCCGGGATTCCACCGAAGTTCGGCTTGCGTATAGACAGATCGAAGTGCACTCACGAACTCCTCTTCTTCAGGAATCGTGTAGCCGTCAGTGCTGAGGGGCATGTCAATCTGGTAACTGGTTACTGAACTTTTTTGGAGATATGTCTCTAAAAACTGATATAACTCATCAGCATACTGTCTGACTCTCACCCCCGGTGGCAGATGCAAGTCTACAGCCGCAGAGCAACTGTCGGGAACAGCAAATCCCGATTCAGAGCTGTGGAGATCACGAATATTCAACACGATGTCCTGGTTAGACTCCTCAACCCGGTTTTCCAGCCGGAGCAGCAGCCTCAGCATCGCACGAGCCGCATGCGCCTCCAGTTCAGACAAAGCTGCATGTTTCCGATACCCAAAGAGGCTGAAGATGAGTTCCATGTACCCATAATGACTTGTGCAAGGCTGCAAATTAGTGGGTTCTGCCACGAGGGCATTAACAAATCTGTAGGCGTCCAGCAGGGCTTGGGTTCCATCCCCATTCTCCTCTTCACCAACTACCAGCGACAGGATTGCATGTTCGGGGAGATACCCCTGCTCGGAGGCAGTTACAAAGGCTTCAATCAGGGCAGCACAGCCGCCTTTCATGTCTGCCGTCCCCAATCCATAGCACTTACCGTCTTGTGCAGAAAGTTCATACTCTTCGATGTCGAACGCAGGAACTGTATCCACGTGCCCAAGAAACAGCGTATCAGGCTGCGCGCGGGGAGCTGTTATTTCCAGGTTATACCGGACCTGATCCACGGGTCGGAGCACGACACTCAGATCGCTATCTCCGAGGTATTCAACAAGGAAACTGACGAGTTCCTCCTCTTTCCCCGAGGGGCTGTAGATATTCACCATACGCTCAAAAAGCGAGTACAGCCGCTGTCGGTTTGTTACCTGTGTTTCCATACGTTCCCTAAGATGACTCTACAACTGCATCGTAAGATACACGTGTTCTACTGGATTCTCAAATCCCTTGTCCGTAAAAAAATTGATTGCCGATTCATTGTCAGCCTGGGTGTCCACTATCAGCATCCGGATGCCCTGGTTTTTCATAAGTCTCTTGAAACGGTCGAAGAGCATACTCCCCACCCCGCTGCGTGCATACTCCGGCTCCACACCGAGCCAGACGAGATGACCGTAACTCCAAGCCGAACGAGCTTTATCGATGGTTGTCCCCAAGGCAAAGCCCACTACCTCTCCCTCGTTTTCGGCAACAATCATGTGCTCTGATTCCTGATTGAACAAAGTCGTCACCTCATATTCATCCCAGGTTCTATACAGGTTGGAATAGTCCTGAGAGGTGAAGACCTTTTCTCCCAAATGGAAAATTGCTGCCAAGTCATCGATTTCAGCCTGTCGAATGTCTATGTCAATCTGTTTGCCCATTTCCATGCTCCTAGTTGCCTAATCTCTCGTTTCCATTATACAGGTAAGCAGGCCTGCCTGCATATACTTTTTACGTTAGCCGAGGGTAACTCGCATCCACATACGCCATTTCTATGATATAGTGTGAAACGTATAATGACGGCTGGGCACGTCCCAGGCTGAAAATGGAGGCTGCTGCCATGGACACTACTGTTCCCGATATTCATTGGGTTCTGCAAACACCACAACAAAAGGGATACGAGCAGGCTCGGAAGATGTTCCCCATAGAGAAGACTCACATGTGCCGGAAATTCCACAGGCAGATTCCCGGGTACCGTATGAGCCCACTTCGGGCTCTGCCCAATCTAGCCCAGATGTTTGGCGTCGGAGGGATCTGGGTTAAAGATGAGGCCCAGCGCCTTGAACTGAACAGTTTCAAAGTGCTGGGAGGCTCCTTTGCTATCTATCGCTTTATCCAAGAACGACTGGGCATTCCCGACGAGGATATGAGCTATAGCTACCTGATCAGCGACGAAGTAAAAAGGCAGCTTGGAGAGATCACCTTTGCCAGTGCCACTGATGGCAATCACGGCAGAGGCATTGCCTGGGCAGCCCAAAAACTCGGCCACCAATGTGTCATCTATGTGCACTCGGAGACTAGTCAGCGACGTATTGATGCTATTCGCAGCTACGGAGCCCGAGTAACCATCGTCACAGGCAACTATGATGATGCGGTTAGGCAGATTGCAGTCGATGCCGAGAAAGAGGGTTGGGAAATTATCAGCGATACCAGTTGGGAAGGATACACCGAAGTTCCTCAATGGATTATGCAGGGGTATACTACGCTGCTCGCTGAGACCCAGGAGCAACTGAGCGGCCAGGGTCTTACAAAACCCACCCATGTCTTCATCCAGGCCGGCGTCGGTGCCTTGGCAGCCGCGGTTTCTGGCTTTTATCATAGTCTGTTCGGCGAACAGGCCCCAAAAATCATCGTCGTTGAACCGGAGCAGGCTGCCTGCCTGTTTTCCAGTGCTATGGCCGGGGATGGGAAAGCTCACTCAGTCGGTGGAGCCCTGGATACAATTATGGCGGGATTAGCCTGCGGCGAACCCAATCCTGTAGCCTGGAAACTGCTGCATGAGACAGCCTCTGCTTTCATGACCGCCCCTGACTATGTGGCAGCCAAGGGAATGCGTATCTATGCAACCCCGCTCAAGGGTGATCCGTTTATCGTCAGCGGTGAGAGTGGTGCAGTAACACTTGGAGCCCTGATAGCCTTGTTAACCGAGCAGGGCGCTCAGGAGCTTCGTGATGCCTTGGCAGTAGATGAGGACAGCCAGGTTCTACTGATCAACACAGAAGGCAACACCGACCCGGTTCAGTTCCGCCAGATTATCTGGGAGGGCAGCAACCCTGTTCCGAAGGAGTACTGGACCTGTTAGGAGCGAGGTTCTCGCAAAAGTAGCCCGAAAGCTAATCAAAAGATTAAAACTGGCATATGGTGGTTAACGTATATCCATGTATACCATCTTGATGTTTTGGTTAGCTGAATAATCCGGGCGAACAGCCCTATGTTTGGGGACCGAAAAGGACTTCTATGTTCATTAAGCTTATCATAACTGCAATTGGGGGTCATAGAAATGTGTTTTTACAATCCTATATGGCCTGAAAACACGTAAAGGGCTTCACAGTCAGACTTTGTTCTGTCTTACGTGTTGACAACTTCCACTTATTTCGGCAATACTAAAATTGTATTTTAGTATTGCCGAAAAGGGGCACAATGTATATTCATCGGACTATCGAAAAGACCATTGAAAACATCTCCCGAACATTTCCAGTACTCTTGGTCACAGGGGCACGACAAGTTGGAAAAACTACGTTATTAAAACATCTTGCGAAAGAAGATCGTACGTATGTTACGCTTGATAATCCTGTCCTCCGAGAATTGGCGAAAAATGAACCTGCTCTATTTCTTCAACGATATAGTCCACCGTTACTTATCGATGAAATCCAGTACGCTCCGGAATTGCTTCCTTACATCAAAATGCATGTAGACCGAACTGAAGTGAAAGGAGACTACTGGTTGACCGGATCCCAGATGTTTCACTTGATGAAACATGTGAGCGAATCCCTTGCTGGCCGGGTCGGTATAGCCCATCTCTTAGGATTTTCATCAAGAGAAATTCAAGGCATACCCTCTGAACCATTCGTCATCGAGCATTCTTGGTTGCAGAAAGAATTGACCAAAGTGCAACGTTTGTCACTTATGGAAGTGTATCAGAGAATCTTTGCAGGAGGTATGCCGGCGATTCAAACAACGAAAGACTTAGAACATGAGACCTTCTTTGCTTCATATGTAGAAACCTACCTTCTGCGCGATATAAAGGAACTCACACAAATTGCAGATGAGATGAGGTTTCTATCATTCATGTCAGCAGTTGCAGCAAGAACTGCCAAGCCCCTCGTATACGAAGAAATCGCACGAGATGTTGGTATCAGTGCTCCAACCGCCAAACAATGGCTTTCTATTCTTGTCTCTTCCCAAATAGTAGCCCTTGTTCAACCCTACGCAAACAACATGCTCAAAAGAATCGTGAAGACTCCACTGCTACATTTTCTAGACACCGGGTTGTGCGCTTATCTGCTACGGTGGAACAGCCCTGAAACCTTAGAGAGGGGAATAATGTCCGGCCCTTTTTTAGAGAGTTGGGTATTCTCTGAAATATACAAAAGCTACATACACAATGGTCAAAGACCTCCCATTTTCTACTATAGGGATAGAGACAAGAAAGAAATTGATTTGCTTATTGAACAAAACGGGAAACTTCACCCCCTAGAAATAAAGAAATCCGCATCACCGGGAAAGCACTCAACCCGTCACTTTTCCGTCCTCGAACCAGTTTCAAATCCTAAACATAATGGGACGTCCTCTCCCTTAAAAGTGGAACTTGGAGAAGGCGCTGTTGTCTGCTTAATTGATGACCTTATACCGATTGACTCAAAAAACTGGTTTGTTCCCGCCTGGTTGATATAGAGATCACTTAACCCTGTTTATCTTCTGCTTTAAGTATATTAGCTAAGTATTCAAACAAACTACGCCTTTCTGCAGCAAGCACTAAACCCCGTGAATTTCAGTTTCAGAAGACCCTCCTGAACCAGATAGCAGCAGACCAAATGG
>JBNJDX010000037.1:0-20184 GCA_051745285.1 Spirochaetota bacterium | reverse complement strand
AAGACCAAGAAACGAGGAGGAACCAGAGATAATCGAGTTAAGCACCATGGAATCGGAAGTTTTCTTCCCTGTCCGTTTGAATCCGGCCTGCTGTAGTTTTGCCTTCATCACGTCTCTGAAGGCGGCATTTGGTGCGGCAAGTACTACATTCTTTTGCCTCTTTAACATTCCATAGAGCAAATTGAAGGATAATACAGACTTGCCAGTCCCCGGCCCGCCATGAATGGCAACTACCTGTTTATTATCAGTGATAGGGGCATGCAGAAGTTTCTCATACAAAACTTTCTGCTCGTCAATGAGAGTAAAATACTCATTGCCTTTGAACAACGACCCCACGGCATCAATAAGCTTCATGCTTGGACGAATTCGACCGTTCTCCAAGGCATACAGGATGTCCATCCCTTTGCCTCTTCCCACATGGGAGGAGATGAAATGTGCAAGCTTATCAATACTATCCTGAAAGAAAATGGGAGCGGCATTTACATACTGTGAATACACATCTTCCAACAGCGGTTCAGGCTCACTTTGCTGGTAATTATGTAAAAAGGCGCACGCTTTGGCGTCCATGTTTCCGGAATGGAACTCTTCGTTAAAGTCGTACAAAAACCTTTTATAACCAAAGGCCTGATAGGAAGGGTGTGAGGTTTCATGAAGACCGTTGCCAATCAGTGTTCGAACAACTCCGTCCATGTGAGTTGACTCTGCTTTCTGCCACTGTTTAAGCTCAACTATAACAACATGTTTTCGTCTTTGTTCATTTTCTCCGGTCACCACAAAATCAATTCTTCTGCTGGTATTGGGAAGATTATACTCTATTAATACACCACAATCATCGGACAACTCTGCATTGCTCATCGCCAGTTGCATGCATTTGAGAGAATTATTCCAAGAATTAATCTCTTTGGGGTTCGGTGCCCGATGGAAGACCCGCTCATACTCCTGAATAATTGATGAGGTAAGAGTCAAGTGTGATCCGTCATACTGAAAGTCTCTATAGGTATTACTATATAAAATCATTGCAGCAGCTATGTACGTTCATTATATTTCACGAATTCACCTTTTGAGGTCTCAACAGGATATTTCTCAGAGTTTTTGGTCAATTTCTCCAGGACAACCTCCTCAGCGTCAATGTCTAGCAGGTCTGCAAAACGCAGGAGATAGATCATTGAATCAGCAAATTCTTCCTTGATCTTCACAAAGGTATCGCTGTTTTTATCAATATCCGACACTTCCTGGTCGGTTTTCCATTGAAATATCTCCAGTAATTCAGAGACCTCAACAGAGAGTGCAATTGCTACATTTTTGGGGGTGTGGTACCTTTCCCACTGCCTGTCAGTGACAAACTTTTGTATTAATTGCTGTACCAGTTGTGTATCCATATCGTTTCCTGTAAAACAAGTTGAACTCATTATAACTGATGTTACGACACTTCGCAACGAACTGTAATTCTTGTGACTGCCGCACTGTTCTTATCTTATTCTCTAGCTTTATACCCCAAACCAAGAAAGTGTGAACACGTTGTTCAACCGTGAATTTACCCAACGTAATGATCAGGATTATCCATTAGAGGGCAGTATATATACGTGATTTTTTGTGCTTGCAGAAAGATAGCACCCCAAAAACGATACTTTTCAAAGAACGCACTGGAGCAACGGATTGGTTCTTCGCAGCTGAGATTGCAAGTGTAGCTACATCGCATTTACTCCAAGCTATCAGAAGGTCCTCTCAGGTAAGCACTAACGGGCGAAGATTTGTTATCCTGAACTGAGAAATTTCGGAGGTATAAAACGGGGATCCATATCTTGATAGGAAACCTAAAATAGCTCTTTCGTTCAATAATCCATCCACTTGGAGTCTTGAATTGATTAACACTATAGCAGCAATTTACCCCGTATGCGATTCGAACGCATGACCTACTCCTTAGGAGGGAGTTGCTCTATCCAGCTGAGCTAACGGAGCCCGTTGTCGATGCCCGACAAACGCTGTCATTCTAGAAAATGGATCATGAGTTGTCAACATGGGGAGAGAGAGGCATCTCTGTCTATAAATGAAAGTCCTTTCATTTATTATTGATTGACAACCAAAAAAAGGGGGCTTATAGTTAGTTATATGCACACGTGTGCAAGGAGGTTTGCTATCTCTGTTACAATCAAAGATATAGCAAAATTGGCGAATGTCAGCCATACAACAGTCTCACGCTCGCTTAATGACAGTCCACTTATTTCAGGAGAAACAAAAGACAGAGTAGTAAAGATCGCTAAAGAGCTGAATTATGAAGCTAATTCAAATGCACGAAGTTTGAGTACCCAGAAAACTGGTATTGTCGGGCTTATCTACGAACTGGGGCTGGAAAAATTTGGTTCTTCAGCCTATGTCAATGAATTATTTATTGAAATCCGCCACAACCTTGAGACTCTGCAACTTGATACGATCCTTTTGGAGGCAATTAATCCCGACACCCTTTCAAGCAATACTGTTCGGCTTATTCGACAAAAGAAGGTCGATGGGTTTTTACTGGTTCACAGTCAAATTTCTGTTGAAGATGTAAAAGCACTTCATGAGTATAATATTCCGGCTGTTCAGATACACTTCAAGCCGCAGTTTATTGATATCAGTCGTCTTGATTACTTCTTAACTGACAATGTGAAGGGCGGCTACCTGGCCACAAAACATCTTATCGAACGCGGGGCAAAGAACATACTCACCCTCACTTGCAGCCCTGATATTGGAAGTGAGTTTTCCGATCGTACCGAAGGCTACTTCAAAGCACTCACAGAGGAAGGTATTGTTGCGGAAATAGGAAATGTCTTCGAACTGGATACAAAATATCTAAGCGCTTATACCTTTATCTTTGAACATCTCTCACTAGTGGCTTCCTGTGACGCAATTTTTGCACAAGCTGACATCCTTGCTTCTGCCTGTATAGCTGCTCTTAAAGAGCATAAAATAGTTGTACCCAGAGACATCATGGTAGTCGGGTATGACGATTCGTTCTACAGCACCCTGGTTCCCCCTTTTATTACCACCATCCATCAGCCTCAAGAGGAACTGTCTGTCAAAGCATGTAACAGAATTCTGGATCTGTTAAAAACTGACCCAGTTAAGCCTTCTAAGAAGGAACAGGAGATGATCGAACCATACCTCATTGTTCGCGAGACAACCTGATCATCTAAACGTAATCGTTGTATATCACCGCAAGGTGATTTCAACCTCTGCATGATCCGATAACGGGCGTGCATACAAAAAAACGTGTGATTTGGGTTCCCAGTAGTAATGGGCTCAAACAAAAGGAGAGTAGTATGAAGAAAACGAGGTTCTTGCATCTTTGTCTGGTCATGCTCGTGGTAGTATCCTTCAGCATCAGCGCAGGAGGACAACAGGAGGCCCCTGAAGTTGAAGATGGTGAGATAAGCCTTACCGTAGCAGCCGGAGCAGTCGGGCAGGAACTTGAGCTAACTCAAGAGGCTGCGGCTGCTTATGAACAGGAGAATCCGGGGATTACCGTTGATGTGCTTGAGACACCTGATCTAGCAACTGACCGGCTCGGGTTGTATCTGCAGTACTTCGAAGCAAAGTCCAGTGAAGTAGACATCTACCAAATTGACGTAATCTGGCCTGGTGATATTGCTGAGCATCTTGTGGACCTAGACAGATACGGAGCTGAAGAAGTGAAAGATGAACACTTTGACGCCATCATAACGAATAACACGGTTGATGGTACCTTTGTTGCTATGCCATGGTTCACCGATGCAGGCTTGTTGTATTATCGAAGCGACCTACTGGAGAAATATGGCTACAGCGAACCTCCAGCCACGTGGGAAGAACTCGAGGAAATTGCTCAGACGGTCCAAAGCGGCGAACGAGATGGGGGTAATCAGGATTTTTGGGGATTTGTATGGCAAGGGAATGCCTATGAAGGGCTCACCTGTGACGCCCTAGAGTGGGTTGTCTCCAACGGGGGCGGTAATATTGTCGAGCCAGACGGTGAAATCACAATTGACAATCCCAAAGCAGCAGCAGCATTGGATATGGCAGCCGGCTGGGTTGGCTCTATCTCCCCGTCAGGTGTAACTGGATTTGGCGAAGAAGAAGCACGAAATATGTTCCAGGCTGGCAACGCTATGTTCATGAGAAACTGGCCATACGCCTACAGTCTGGGACAGGCTGACAGCAGTACCATAAAGGATAAGTTTGACGTAACCCCCCTTCCGGCCGGAGACAGCGGCAGCGGTGCCGCGGCTCTTGGCGGATGGCAATTGGCTGTATCAAAATACAGTGAACATGTAGAAGAAGCTGCCGATTTGCTGATGTATTTGACCGGATATGAGGAGCAAAAACGACGTGCGATAAAAGGCTCATTGAACCCGACAATCAAGGCACTGTACGACGATGAGGATGTACTCTCAGCAACTCCTTTCTTTGGAACCCTGTATGATGTATTTACAAACGCTGCTGCGCGTCCTTCGACTGTCACAGCACCCCGTTATGCAGAAGCCTCCAAAATATTCTTTTCAAACGTACATGATGTGCTTATCGGCAACAAAACCGGTTCCACAGCGGTGAAAAGCATTGCCCTGGATTTGGAAGATCTACTCGAATAACACAAAATAACCGTACTGATACCGGCTGCCGCCTAGACGACAGCCGGTTGCTAAATGAGGTGGTGTATATCACACACCAGGGAGGTTGTATGAAAAGGGAACACCGTCTGGAGAGAAATGAACAGAAACTGGCGATGATCCTGTTGATACCGTCCTTTTTAGTGATCATTCTTATTGCTTTCTACCCATTAGGCAGTGTCTTTTTCACTAGTTTCTCAAACAAAACATTTGCAAGCAGCAGGGAAACCGAGTTTGTCGGCTTTGATAACTACGCCGAACTTCTCGGCCTAAAAATTGTAAAGCTTGAACCGATCATCGATGCACAAACCGGAGAACAACAGGTGAATGCGGCTACCGGGGAACTTGAATTTGAGGATCCCCTGGACATTCTTCCCAGAGACCCCTTCCGCTATAAAGCATTGAGAGAGATCAATCTCTTCGGTAACCGGTATGTATATGCCGCAACGGATCCTGATTTCATAAAAAGCGTAGGAGATACCCTTTTTTTTACCATAGCATCAGTGCTACTGGAAACCATCTTCGGTATGATGATAGCGCTTATCATGGTGAAAAATTTTCCGGGAAGGGGGGGGATGCGAGTCGCCATGCTTGTTCCCTGGGCAATACCCACAGCAGTCTCTTCGCGTATGTGGGAGTGGATGTTTGCATCCTCACGGGTAGGTATTTTTAATGTCATAGGGCAGTGGTTTGGATGGACCGACGGCCAATTCCCCTTTCTTACCGATACCTCAACTCAGATATGGGCAATGATTGCTATTGATGTATGGAAGACCACCCCGTTTATGGCTCTGCTTCTGATGGCTGGATTGCAGACCATACCCAGGGAGACCTACGAGGCTGCCTATATTGACGGATGCGGGGCGATCAGACGTTTTGCTCAGATTACGCTACCTCTTATTCGGGGCCCGCTTGCTGTTGCCCTGGTTTTCAGAACTCTTGATGCCCTGCGGGTGTTCGACTTGTTCCAGATTGTGTTCGCTCAGAAACGTTACTCAATGGCCTCGTTTGCCTATTATCAGCTCATTGATAACAAGGCAATGGGCTACTCATCTGCAGCAAGTGTAATCATTTTCTTCATTATACTGATGTTCATACTGGTATACACGAAGATTTCAGGAGGTGTTCGCCATGATGAGCAGTAAATATAAAATCATTGGGAAAATTGCATTTTGGCTCATTGTTATCGTCATGTTTGTTAACCTGGTCTTTCCCTTCTACTGGACGTTGAACACCTCGTTTAAAACAGAAAATCAGCTTATGATGACCCCGGCCACACTACTGCCTCGAAATCCAGAGACCGGAAAAATAGCCTTTACCTTTCAGAATTATGGTGCGGTCTTTAGAAACAACGCCTTTGTTAGGGGAATTATGAATTCTGCCATTGTGGCTAGTTCAGTTACCATTCTTGGACTTGTATTCGGCTCCTTCGGTGCTTTTGCTCTAGGGAAATTACGCTTTCGGGGGAAAACATTCTCACTCTACATCATTCTGTCGATGACGATGTTTCCGCAGATATCCGTCCTCACTGGGTTGTATGCGGTAATACGGGCTTTGAGCATTCCGGCCCGAACGAGCATGGTGCTCTCATACTTGCTGTTCACACTACCCTTTACCATCTGGGTAATGACCACCTTCTTTAAAAAACTGCCTGATTCGCTCCTCCAGGCAGCAAATGTTGACGGAGCAACTTCTTTTCAGGCTTTTTACATGGTCTTACTGCCGCTGACAGTTCCCGCTATGGTCACCACCGGTTTGCTTTCGTTTATTGCTGCCTGGAATGAGTATCTGTTTGCCCTGACATTTACCTCGATTGAGAGCAGTGCACGCACTGTCCCAGTAGCAATGGCTCTGTTCTCCGGCGAGGTGGCCCGCCAGGAACCCTTTGGAGAGATTATGGCGGCGGCAGTTATCGTGACTATACCGCTGCTCATACTGGTCTATGTATTTCAAAAACGCCTGGTGGAAGGCCTTACAGCTGGCGCAGTAAAAGGATAGACACATGGCAAGCGTCTGTTACTCGACAGGCGTTTGCTTTTTCAACACTATGTCACGCAACTCGCATCCTAACTCGCTGGCAACAACATTGCATTTGGCCATGAGCAGAAAATAGATTGGTCCTGGCTGAGAGGATAGTGCTTCATAGTTCCCCTGCCCCTTACTGATAATCAAATCAGCTTGCCTAAACAGTTCCAAAAATTCCTCCGTACACGTTTCAAGCACCAGCCCTGGTGTTGTTGCCCCGCTTGATACAATAGGGACAAGTGTATTAAGGCCTGTCTGTTTGGCATCTTCTGGCAACACATCGTTCAAGATTGGATATCCGCGGGTTACGAATGTAAGCTTTGCAGCAGGATACAGCTCTAAGATGGTCTCTATGAGAGCCCTATCAAAGACAATCTCCCCGGCATTATCTCCTATGTATAGAATGCGCTCAGCCGTTCCAAGGTCAGCTGAAAAGGCATCGTAGGCAAACGTCTCGCCGTTTTCCCGATCAAGCACCATCTCCTCTTCCTGCATCAGTTTCTCAAGTTCAGCTTGCACGTCCAGCCCGTCGACGGCTCCGTAATCAATAATATTACCGGCAATTGCTGCCTGTATGGCCGTTTTTAAAGGAGTCTTGGAGGTCTCAATGAGTGTTCTGACCGCTGGGTAGTAGTGTAGAGCAGCTTCATTACATGCAACCTTTTCTGCTTTGTAGGGGTCGCTATTACCAAGCTCGGTGGAAACTAGTTGCTGCAGTTTCTCGGCCATCACCGGGGGTGAATCGCCAAGCTGAATATCTTCAAGATGCCTTCCCACGATATCCAGGAGGTGTTTGATCTGTTTTTCTTCTAAATTGCACAGGCGACCGGTCTGAACTGTCTGCTTCATAAAGCAGGGTATGCACTCAAGATACGTTCTCATTAGTAAAGCTCCCCATGACTTGAATGCCCTTATCTTACGATTTCGGGCTCGGTTGTTCAATAACTGTTTGGGAGCTCAGGGGAAACGTGAGGCGTACCTCAAGGCCAGCTTCCTCCTGCCTGTTTTGCAGTTTGATAGTTCCTTTATGGTTGTCGACAGCCTGTCGGACAAGAGCAAGTCCCAGGCCTGATCCCAATCCCGGAGCATCCTTTGCGCGATAAAAACGATCAAATACTCTTGTTGCATCTTCCTTACGAATACCGGAACCTTGATCGGTGACAGTTAGCCGGGCATCCTGGTCTTCTGTTTCGAGGGTGCAGCTTACAAGGGTTCCCTCCGGACTGTATTTTACCGCGTTCTCTATGACATTTCTGAATGCCGTCACTAACTGATAGCGATCGCCAGAAATAACGGCAAGAGAGCTGCTGGAGTTCTCAATGCGGAGATCTACCTTCTTTTCTGCGGCAAGGGGTTCCACAAGCCCAGCAGCTTTTTCAAGTACTTCCTGTAAGGAGACTTGTTCCCTGGTAATCTCCGTTCCCTGCTCCATCCGTAAGAGTTCAAGAAGTTTAACGATGATATCCTTGCTCCGAGCATTCTGATGAATGCAGGTATCTATATACTCTTTTCTCCGGTCCGGATCGTCTGCTGCCTTTCCAGCAAGCATTTCCAGGTAGGCGCTGAGGGCAGTGACCGGCGTTCTCAGTTCATGGGAGGCATCCATGATAAAACGTCTCAGACGCTCCTTCTCCTCTACAAGATTGCTGATCGTGCGTTCAAGTTCGGCTGCCATCCCGTGAATACGATCTGCAAGAAGCTTCAGCTCTTCGTCTCTGGAGACTATTTCTGAACGGGCAGAAAGATCTCCCCCGCTTATCCTGTCGACCACTTGTGTTATGTTTGAAAGCGGTCTGGTGAGCGAATAGCTCAGCTTCCATCCAATAAGAATTGAGACGACCATCGCAGCTGCACCAGCTATCACAAAGGCGATAATCATTGGCGCAAGCAGTTCACTTCCTGTAAAACTCTCGGTTGAAATTTCAAATGTTGCCCGATGCGGAGTGCGGCCCAATAAAAGACTGAGCTCTCCATCGTCTAGGACTTCACGAATGTCAGATTGAGATTGCTGCTCACTGCCGAAGAACATACCCCAGTGCATCATTGCACCGCGCGAAGCAGAACCAGACATACCTCGGTTGGGTGATTGGCTGCGGATAACATCACTGAGATGCTGGTCTGGAATCAATCGCACCACGGTATCAGGGCGATATGCATCAATAAGAGGGGTGCCCTCTGAGTCCAGAAGCTCTACCGACACTCCCCGAATGTGTTCCAGATTGCGGATATACCGTTCAAGTTCTCCAAGATCAGGCTGCTCCTGAAGGAACCTGTAGAATTCAGTAAACACCTGCTCCTGAACCGCCTGGCTGACTAACTGATCAGTGTTTTCTTCGTAGCGGCTGATGAGCAGATACAGGCCGGCACCAACAAGAAGCAAGGCCGCCAGTGTAACCCCTGTGAAACTTAACAGTATTCGTTTCTTTAAACTACTCATATCAGTCCGCCCATCATGCTAACCGGACGATTGGTATCTCGTCCGGTTAGGATACTCTATTATCTGGGAAACCTGCCGTTCATCCCGGCACCGGGTGAACGCCATGACTCCATACCGTGAGGATGATTTCCCCAAGGCATGTTCCGTTTTCTCGAAGAGTCTTCACCGTAGCGAAACTGTAACTGTTCGACAGGGTGATATGCTACTCCAAGATAAGGCTCGGCCTCATTTTCCCCGAACACAATCTCAAATTCATCGGTATGTTCACCATTATAGACGCTGAATACTGCTGCATCTCCCGGTCGGTATGAAAAGATCGCTTCACGGAGATTTCCGTCTGTAACCTCATTCCCATCAATTCGATACATAATTGTTCCAGCGGTCAATCCGGCATCATCAGCCGGTGAGCCGGGGATAATCTGCGTTATCCGAGCTGCATGCCCTTCTGCAACGGCACTGGTGAGCTCCTCAGGCATGTCGTGAGAATACAACCCGAACATTCTCCCTGACGGCCTTCCCTGTCGCTCATTAAATCTCTCATCAGACCACCCATGCGGTCGTTGTGTCCTATGCGGGCCAATCATCCCAAATTGCCTAGCAGGTCGCATCCCGTCAGCACCAATTCCGTAGATCCCTATGCGCGGTTGAACGCTGCCACCTTCCACATCGAGGGATATCCTCAGCGGTTCTTCTCCCCGAAGCAGTTCAACTTGAAGGGTTTGGTCCTCATCAGCGCTGCTAACAGTCTGGCGAAGTTCAAAAACTGAATCGGCGGGTGTGCCGTTAACAGTCAAGATGATGTCACCTCTGCGTATCCCAGCCCGCTCTGCGGGACTGTTCTTAACAACATTCGTGACTACCACACCGGCATCTTCAGACTGAACGCTTTCAAACTCCTCCTCAAGCTGTCCCTCGGCGGACCACACCGGTTCAACCTCTTCTACAGTACCCTGTGCTGAGACCGGAACAACCATTGCAAACACCAGCAGCAGTGAATACACCGCTGCAATTCTCTTATTCTTCATATCAATACCTCCGTAACATTGTGTACTCTTGTACACTGGTGAAGGTACCGCAGTCTCATTCACTTCTCGTTACGTGCAGGTTGATTTTTCTTAATCTCGCTTATGCTTCACGGGGTAAATCAAAACGATAGCCGTATCCCCGTACGGTAACTAACAGTGTCGGTTTTGCTGGATCATCCTCAATTTTTTCACGCAAGTGCCTCATGTGCACATTGACACTCTTTGGATCATCAATGACCCAAGTCTCACCCCATACATGATCAATAATCTGGTCGCGGGTGAGCACCTGACCGGGATACTCTAAAAACAGCTGCAGTAACCTGTACTCGATGGGAGTCAGATACACATCCTTTCTGTCCCGATACACACGCATTGATCGTCTGTCAACTGTTATGGATCCAAAGTGTTGTTGCTCACGATGGTCAGTCTCTCCCGAAAGGTCCCCATAGGCTCTTCTGAGCTGGGCTTTAATCCTAGAGAGCAGTTCTCGAAATGCAAAAGGTTTTACGATGTAGTCATCAGCACCAAGTTCAAGACCGAGAATTCTATCAGTCACATCATCGCGAGCGGACAGAAAAATGATTGGCATGGTAAAACCCTGACGCCGTACCCAGGTACACACCTCATATCCATCAATTCCCGGAAGCCGAATATCAAGCAGGATAAGCATAAACTGATCAAGTTCAAGAGCTTTCACCTCCTCTCCTGATGCAGCAAGGTGTGAAGCATATCCCTCGTCATGCAACCCATCAAAGACTGCTTTAGCAATCGGGTATTCATCTTCAACTATTAAGATTTTTCGTTTTGTCATTGCTGCGGCTCATCTGACTTGAGATTGTCAATAAAAATGCTTATCAGTTCGATGGAGGATTCCGGCCGATAAGAGCCCAGAAACGCAATCTGGAAACAGAACGATTCAATCAAAGTCATCAAGTGTCCTGTGACATCATTAATAGAAATATGTCGAAGTTCCCCTGAGTCTATTCCAAGTCTCAGCAAGCGTTTAAACAGAATGTTGAGCTTGACAGTTCGCTTCATAATCACATCGGAGAAATCTTTGCCTTCCTTTCTCAGCTGCACCATAACATCCACCAGTGCGGTTAATGCAGGTTGATGCCGATACCCGGTCAGGATGATATCCTCACAGATTTTCTTTAGCTTCTCTGTTACACTGCCCTCGCTATTCCAAGCAATATCAGCATATTTTCGAAACATTTCACCGGTTACGAGCTTCACTGCATAGTAATAGATTTCTTCCTTGTCGTGAAAATACTGATAAATTGTCGGTCGAGAAATTCCGCATTCCTGAGCTATGAGAGAAAGGTTGCTATCCTTGTAGCCCTCCCGTGCAAATACATCCAAAGCTGTCTGCAGGATTTCTTCTTTTCGCCTGGTATGGTCAATTATTTTCGGCATGTACGTTCCTCATATATCGGTGAGCCTTCATCATATAATGTATATGATTTTTCCAATCTTTTCCAGTTGAAACGCTTCCCTCACACCAATTTTGTAGACAAATGGACTCTTGAATGTTTTTATTGACAGTTTTATATTGTTATGTTATTTTAAACTCACCAAACGAACAAGAGTTCTTTGGTAGCACTCAACCAACTCACTAATGCCGGGTCCCCCCGGCATTTTCTATTTCCTTAATCCGTTTTTTTTCGTATCCTGTAATAAGTGGTTGTTCCTATCGTCTATTCGGGCGAAAAATGTCACTTTGAGGGGGGAAAATGGAACCAAAACTAACAATTCATTCCATGCCTAACGAAGAAATTGCTCCCTTTATACTTCATAAGCTCGAACAATACTTGCTCACAGAAGATACGGATGTGGTAACTATAGGAATCCCAGGCGGGAGATCAGCATCGCATATCGTAACAGCCCTTTCCGGCCTTGAAGCCGAGCAGCTACAGCGTATTCAACTCCTGCTCGTGGATGAACGTTGCTCTGGGGAACGTAACCGAGATACCTTGTTAGCCTACGGAATTGACACATTACTGTCTAGCGGACTGCTTCTAGAAAAGCAACTTACTACCGTTGAGCAATACCTTGATCTCCCGCTTCCGGAAATTGATCTGCTGTTTCTCGGCATGGGAGAAGATGGTCACTTCGCCTCACTGTTTCCCGGTTCCTACCCGCAACTAGATAGCCCCGAAACTGAGGAAGTCCTGACAATCTCAGATTCTCCCAAACCGCCGAAAACACGAGTGACTCTTTCCTACCGGGGATTGAGAAATAAAGCTTCCCAGGCAGCAGTGTATCTCTTAGCCCTCGGAGAGTCGAAGAGAAACGCTCTGGAGCGACTGATCTTAAGAGAACGACCCGCTGATTTGCCATGCGCGTTCATACCGGAGGTCATTGGAGCAGCTGCCGTTATCACCGACTTGGAAATTCACAACCAACAGGATTAAGAGGTTTACCTATGAAACAGATAATTATACAGTTTGGGGGTACGGGTGATCTTTTCCAAAAAAAACTGATACCTGCCTACCATCAGCTACACCAAAAAGGGTACGATTTTTCTGTCATAGCCCTTGGAAGGAGATATAAAAACCGTGCTGAATTCCTTGAACATATCGTTTCCTTGGATGATCGTGAATTTCTGAAGCATATTGAGTACGTTCATTATGATATGAAGGAGGCCTCCAGCACAGAACGACTTGTGAAAAAGGCAAGAGAAATTGTCGGTTCGGAGTGTGAAGCTGAGTTCATCTATTACATAGCCCTTCAGCCATCCCTCTACGAGGAGGCTATCCACCAGATCGAGATCATCCAGTCGAAGATGGAGTGTACCATTCGTAAAAAGATAGTGCTTGAAAAGCCCTTCGGCTTTGATCTTGAGTCCGCCCAGTCGTATAACGACGTGTTAACCTCCGTATTCACCGATGAAGAGATCTACCGGGTAGACCACTATCTAGGCAAAGAGTTTATGCAGAACCTGCTGATTATGCGGTTTCACAATGACATCATCAGGGGGATCTGGAATAATAACTTCATAGACAATATTCAAATCATTCTTGATGAATCATTCGGAGTCGACCAAAGACTTGGTTTTTACGAAAAAATAGGGGTTGTCCGTGATATCGTCCAAAACCATATCCTCCAAATTATTACGCACCTCACGATGTCAGAACCTTCTTCTTTTACACCCGATGAAATTTCGCATGAAAAGATCAAAGTGCTCCGCGCCATTAAGCCCATTCAGCAGTTCAGCCTCTCACGATATGAGTCGCTCTCTGCAATCCAGACAGGAGATCTCAAAACTCCAACCTATACGGCTTTTAAACTCCATGTTGACACGTTTGAGTTTGCCAACATTCCAATCTATGTCCGGGCTGGGAAAATGCAGAAGACTTCCCGCTCACAGATTTTTGTGAACTTTAAAAATATCATGGGGCGCGTCCTTAACAGCCCAGACATTGTACAAAATTCGGTGATCATCACTACCCACCCGGAGATGGATATTGACATCAGGCTGAATATGAAAGAACCCAACACAAAATGGAAAACAAAGCCGGTTCGCTTCAATTTCAACCATGCAAAAACATTCGGGATCAATACCCCGGAGGCCTATGAACAGATTGTTGAGAAAATCCTCCAATCTGACAAAAGTCTCTTTCCCTGCATCAGTGAGATACGGGAAGCTTGGAGAATTGTCACCCCGATGCTGTCAGGGAATGTTCTTGAAACGTACAAAGACTACACTCTCCCAGACAGTGCTCAGCAGCTAATCAGTGCCGATGGCCTGGAGTGGAACACATAGCACTTGAGCGATAAGGAACAATCATGATACCTGGCTTCAGCATACTGTTAGTTATTCTCGGGCTCCTTGTCATGGTGCTGCTTGTTGTGCTCATACGCACGTTCAACTGTCGACCGTCCTCATCGCAATCTGAGTCGATCGAGGCTCCCTCTGGAAATTATACACGGGCCCAACAGCATCTTAGTGAAGCTGTTCGGTTTCATACCGTTTCGTATCCAGATAGGCATAAGACAGACTGGTCGGCCTTTCGAGCATTTCATGACTGGCTTGAGGCGAGCTATCCCCTCGTCCATGAACATCTTACCTGTGAAACAGTCTCTGATTACACTCTTTTGTATATCTGGGAAGGCAGTGATCCAAAAGCGAAACCGGTGCTGTTAACAGCTCATCAGGATGTAGTTCCAGCGGGTGACCCGCAGCTGTGGGAGCACCCTCCGTTTTCCGGAGACATTGCTGACCGTTACATATGGGGGCGAGGCACATTAGATGTCAAAATCCAAATTGTCGCCCTCATGGAGGCTATTGAATCGCTCATTGCCTCCGGCATGGTACCAACCCGTTCGGTTCATCTCTGCTTTGGCCATGACGAGGAAATCGGCGGAACAAACGGAGCGGCGGAAGCTGCCAAGCTGTTAGCTGAGAGGCAGATAGGATATTCCCTTATTCTAGACGAGGGGGGAGCTGTCACGACAGGTATGCTCCCAGGTATAACAAAACCGATAGCAACCTTTGGCGCAGCTGAAAAGGGCTATCTTGATCTGGAACTGTACAGCACAGAAACGGGGGGACATGCCTCTATGCCCGGACCATCCACTGCTTTGCAGACTGCGTCCGCCGCCCTGCAGGCTATGTGTGCGCATCCCTTCAGGGCGAAGTTGACCCCGGTCGTTCGAAGACTGTTTGATGCATTGTGCCCGCACCTCCCCTTTCCGCAGAGACTTATTGCCGCAAACCTCTGGCTCTTCTCACCGGTTTTTATAAAAGCCCTGCAAAAGGCCCCCTCTGTCAATGCGATGCTGAGAACAACCATTGCTCCCACGATGGCTTTTGGCAGCGAGGCGGCAAATCAGTTACCGGAAAAAGCTGGTTTTATCGTCAATGTACGGATACTGCAAGGCGAAGACGAAAACAGCGTGCTTGAGCACGTACAGCAATCAATACGCCATGTTGATGCTGAGTTGCTTGTGCACAGATATGAGCCCCCTTCAAACGTCTCATCGCTGGAAGGAGAAGCCACCCGGTGGCTTACCGACTCAATCGCTTCTATCTTTCCCGGTGCTGTTGTGGCACCCTATCTGATGGCCGGCAGCACAGATGCGAGAAAGTATGAAAAGCTCTCCCCATACATCTATCGTTTTTCTCCGCTAAAACTTGACCGCGAGGAATTAAACCGTATGCACGGGAGCAATGAACGTATCAGTCTTGAAAACGTTAATTCCAGCGTACATTTTTATACTGACCTTATTAAACGGGTGCAGACGCACCCCTAGAGGAAGTACATATGGTCCGTTCAAAGATTCTTGCAGGTAACTGCAATATGGCAACACAGGTGACCTGTAGCCTGCAGGCTGATGGTTTAGTAAAAACTCTCATAGAAAGTGACTGCCCTCACATTACCAAACTTGCCGCACGACTCCAACTGCTTGATCCGATGAAGGAGATTTCTTTTGACCAAAAGCAGGGGAATTCACGAGTCCAACAGACTATGCAGGAAGAATGTCCTCACCCCTCCTGCATAGTGTTTTCCGGTATTCTGCGGACGATGGAAGCGGCAGCAGGGCTTGCCCTCACCACCGACATGTCAGTTACCTTTGAAACTACTCAGGACTAGAGGTTTCCGGCTGTTGCACACATCAGCGCCTTGATGGTGTGGACCCGATTCTCAGCCTCGTCAAATACAACGCTGTGCCGGCTGCGAAAGACCTCGTCGGTCACCTCCATTTCTTCCAGTCCCCACTGCTGATACACTTGTTGAGCAATGGATGTCTCTAAATCATGAAATGACGGTAAACAGTGCTCGAAAATAACATACTCATTCCCAGTCTTTCTGAGCATCTCCATGTTCACTTGGTAGGGTTTGAGTAATTCAATCCGCTTGGCAAACTGATCATCTTCTCCCATGGAGACCCATACATCGGTGTAGAGTATATCTGCCCCCTGAACGCCTTCATCAATCTGATCTGTTATGAGCAGTTGAGCTCCGCTTGCCTCCGCATTGAGAGAAGCCTCTTCCACATGAGCCTGTTTTGGATACAGATCTTTAGGGGAAACCACAGAAAAACTCATCCCCATTTTGGTCGCAGCGAGCATGAGGGAAGTGGCGACATTGTTGCGCCCGTCACCCACATACGCCATCTTCATTTTGCTTAGTGGCTTGTGGAGGTGTTCCTCGGCTGTCATGAAGTCAGCAAGCACCTGGGTCGGATGATACTCATCGGTCAAGCCGTTCCAGACAGGAACTCCTGCCCATGTTGCCAGTGCTTCTACTGTCTCCTGCTTATACCCCCGAAATTCTATGCCGTCGTAGTACCGGCCGAGCACCTTAGCCGTATCTTCAATTGATTCTTTCTTTCCCATTTGGCTGTTAGTCAGAAACGTTGTATGCCCGCCTTCATCAAAGACAGCAGTCTCAAAAGCACACCGTGTTCGTGTTGAAGCTTTCTCAAACAGTAATACGATATTTTTCCCGTCCAGGAGGTTTCCACGGATGCCGGCTCGCTTTTTGCGTTTCAGATCGTGGGAGAGATCCAGCAAAAACCGAATCTCCTCAACTGTAAAATCCCTTAGCGATAGACAGCTTCTTCCTTGCAAGTTAATTGGCATACTCTTACCCTCCTGAACGTGTACATGAAGTTCACCTATCTATAGTCTCGCTGCGGGTAAGAGGCATACTCATACAACGCGGACCGCCTCTGCCGCGAACCAGCTCAGACCCGGCGACTGTCAGCACTTCTATCCCGTGCTGAGTTAGTGTCTCATTTGATACCACATTTCTTCGGTACGTGACAACTCTTCCGGGTGAAAGAGCCAAGGTGTTTGTACTGTCGTTCCACTGCTCCCTGGCTGCGGTTATGGCGTCCCCACCACCAGTCTGGATAAGATCTACTGCCGGTAGACCGAGCACTTTCATCAGAGTACCTCGGAAATCATCTTCGGGAACAACCCTCAGCTGACCCGATGATTTTTTTGTGATATGAAAAACTTTCAGCCGCTTTTCCACTCCCGGGTAGATAGTGAACTTATCATAATCGACCATCGTAAGAACCGTATCGAGATGCATATAAGCCCGGATAAACGGAATTTGAACCACCAGCATGGTCTGAAAGCCGTCAGCAGTCAGTACGTGCTGTGCAAGTTTCTCTATTGCCCAGGCTTCCGTTCTCGCACTGCAACCGACAGCCAGTACTGTTTTGCTGAGGACAAGAATATCTCCCCCCTCAATTGGACTCTCATCAGTGTAGTCCTCCAACAGCCCCACAGCATTGTCCTGTGAGTTGAGATTTGAAGAAAGATGATGAACGAGTGATGAGAGTATGAGCGTCTCACGTCTGCGCGCTTCTGTACGCATACGATTTACCGAAAAGCCGTTTCCAATCACTGTACCGGGATCCCGGGTAAAATAGAGATTGGGAAGCGGACTGATGTAGTAGGGATACTCATCCCGAATGAAATAGGAGAGATCCGGTGCAGTCTTTCGAAAGGGAACTTCACTCTTCAGCACCCCGCCGATGAGCTGCCTGGCCAAATCAGCCGGAGGCAGGTCATGCAGCAAAGCAGCAATATCTTCTCTGATGCGTGAATGACGAACCTGTGACTGGTTCACAGTCTCCTGAATCAGATACTCTTTCACTGCCTTCCGGGCCAGGATCTCTTCGAGCAGTTCGGTCATGTAGAGCACGCGACACCCGGCGGACCGCAAAGTCTGCGCAAACAAATCATGCTCTTCAACCATTTTTTCAAGATAGGGAATATCCTCAAACAGCATGGTATCAAGATACTGCGGAGTAAGCGATTCAAGCTCGCGGCCGGGTCGATGCAGAAGCACTGTCTGGAGAGGCTCTATCTCCGAGAAAACCTGGAAGGTGATTTCGTTGTGAATCTGTCCACTACCCATAGGCTACCCGAATAGGTTTACTCGCTTGTTTGCAGGTTTCTTTTTCTGTTCCTCAGTCAGTGCAATACCGGTAAAGGTCGAGAGGTTATTAGGACTACAGGAAATAAGCACCACCTCTCCCTCATCAAGGCGATATTCTCTGTTCACAAACTGGTGATACCCGTCATCTCGTTTAAGGGCGATAATGGTAACCCCAGCCTTATTACGCAAGTCAGACTCGATAAGTGTTTTACCGGCAAACTCCTTGGGGATTTCGACCTCGGCAATAACCAAATCATCACTAAGAGGAAAATAGGCAAACAAGCCTTTGGAGAGAATGATAGGTGCAACTCGTTTTGCTGCTTCCTGGTTGGGAAACACAACATGAGTTGCTCCGATTAACTCCAATATCTCACCATGCTCCTTAGATTCTGCTCTTGCAACAATAGTCTTGACACCCAGTTTTTTAACGTAATTTGTCACCAGGATAGAAACCTCAACTCTGTCGCCAAGATCTATAATGGCAGCATCGATTGTCTTTGGGACTAGTCGGCGTATAGTCTCTTCATTGATTGCATCCGCGATGTAAGAACTCGTTACACGGTCTTTGAGTGTCTCTATGAGTTCCTTCTTTTTATCGATAACCAGAATTTCACACTCAACTTTTGAAAGCTCATCAAGCATGTACAGCCCAAACTTGCTCACTCCGATAATTGCATATTGCCTTCGACTCATCCTATTAAGACCTCCTCTTCAGGATAATCCACTGTGTGCTCTCTCTTGTCCCTAAACAGTGGAATGATAAGGGAAATAAGACCAACCCTACCGGCAAACATGGTCAAGATAATGATGAATTTACCGGCGGCTGTCAGATTCGGGGTCAATCCAGTGGAGAGCCCCACGGTTCCGAACGCTGAGACGCTCTCAAAGATCACCGTAAAAAAATCAAGGGAAGGATTATTCAGCATTTCAGTTATGGTAAGCAGAAAAATGCTTGCACCAAGCAGCCCTACCGCTTTTCCAAGAAACAGCATAGCACGACTGACCTGCGCCGAAGATATCATGCGATCCCGAATTCGTATTCGTCCTGTCCAGTCTATATCTCTAAAAATCGCCATGAAAACGATAAAAAACGTTGTTGTTTTTATCCCACCAGCGATAGAGGCCGGTGAGCCGCCGATAAACATAAGCACAATGGTCACGAACTTTGCAGAACCCGTCATACTGCTTTGATCTATCGTATTAAACCCGGCGGTTCTCGGTGTTACCGACTGGAAGATAGCATTCATCAGTTTGGAACCTGGGCCCATGCCCTGCAAAGACCGTTCTCGCTCCAGCAGGAAGTATAATAGGGCTCCGGTTATCAGCAATAGTGCAGTCGCCCCGAACACGATACGTGTATGCAGGGAAAGCCTCTTACGCTGACCCCGTAGCACCTGCATGACATCGTGAATAACGAGAAATCCCAACCCTCCTACAAGGATAAGCAACATAACAACAATAAGCACGAGCGGGTCTGCAGCATAACCTTCAAGGCTATCGGAGAAAAGCGAAAATCCAGCATTACAGAAAGCAGATACCGCATGGAATATGGAATGAAAAACAGCCCCGGCTGGAACGGTCTGTCGGAACCGTAACCACAGTAATACGGTTCCGATAATCTCTGCACCGATTGTCAGCAGCAGGATATTACGCAACATATGGTGCGCCTTGTTTTCTATCGAATCGACATAGAACTTTTTGACCATTCTCATGTTCGTAAAGGAAATCTTTTTAGAGCGGGAGGAGGAGAGAAAAATCACTGTGGTGAACGTTATTATTCCCAATCCGCCAAATTGGATAAGAAGCAAAATGACTGTCTGACCAAAAAGCGTGTACTGGGCTGTATCTACTGTTATGAGACCAGTCACACAGACCGCTGAAACGGCAGTGAATAGCGCATCCACTGCATGAAGTCTATCAGGACCGCCCCACGCTGCCGGGATATATAGTAAGACGGTGCCGATAAGGATAAGTGCAATAAAATAACTAAATAAAATAGTGTGTTCAGATGCAAAAATCCGTTTCATACGTTATGACAGTAATACAATTGGGTGGTATTAGCAAGAGAAAGTCCAAATAAAAAGAGCCTGGCGACGACCTACTCTCCCACGGCTTACCCGTAGTACCATCGGCGCAAGAGGGCTTAACTTCCGTGTTCGGGATGGGAACGGGTGGGA
>JBNJDX010000036.1:0-20189 GCA_051745285.1 Spirochaetota bacterium | reverse complement strand
CTCATACATTCCTCCATTCGTTAGTAATTATTATCAAAATTATAAGCTAATATTATATCGATATCAAGATATCTTTTGACATTTCAAGAGCAAATTGCTATGTTCTCGTTATGAAGCGTATCCTCTCCGGAGATCTGCTTGCAGCCCTCCTGACAGTGGCTATTATAACATACATCTCACTGACTGTTTACGGCAGCAGCGGGGATGAAGCCATTGTTCATATTGAAGTTGGTCAAAAGGAATGGATTTATGATCTGCAGCAGGATCAGGACGCCTATATCCCTGGTCCTCTCGGGGATACCCACGTCGTTATTGAAGACGGTCACGTCCATGTCGAGAGTTCACCATGCAAGGCTAAAATCTGCATTGCAGCAGGGGAAATAGCTCAGGTAAATGATTGGATTATCTGTTTACCCAACAGGGTCTTTATCACCATCGAAGGAGAAGCAGAGCTCAGTGATGAAGTTGACGAAGTTGTCTTCTAGCGGTAAGAGCAGGCTGAGCGAAGAAAAGCTGCTGCTGATTGCAAAATTGGGAGCTTTTGCCCTGTTTCTTTCAACGATTGAGTATCTCATCCCAAAACCGGTCCCGTTTATGCGGATCGGGCTTGCCAATGTTCCCATCATGCTTTCTCTCTCCCTTCTTAATCCAGGCGGATTCTTGTTGCTGGTTGTGTTGAAAGTAGCGGGGCAGGCATTGGTCAACGGTACGTTGTTTTCCTACATCTTTCTGTTTTCTCTCGGCGGCAGTGTTGCCAGCAGCCTGGTGATGTTTTTGCTGTTCCACCTGCTGGGACGGCACATCTCATATGTGGGAATCAGCATCGCCGGGGCGCTGGCAAGCAACCTGGTGCAGTTGTTTCTGGCAGGGTTGCTGATGTTTGGTCCCTCCATACGGCTGATCGCACCCCCTTTTTTAATTATGGGGGCGGTAACCTCTGTACTGCTGGGAGTATTCGCCCAGCGGTTTACTGCCACCTCGCACTGGTTCCAGGCTCACGCTGGTAGCGGGTTTCAGCAGGCTGAGCCGGTCAATCTGGACGACAGACGGGTATCGGCGGATATCCGGCTTATCACCGGGTTGATTATTCTACCGGCCTTTTTACTGCAGCCGACATTGTTCGGTACTGTGCTGCTGACCGCCGCAGCCTTAGGTGCTGCTGCAGCCAGCGGGAGAAGAATACGAGTGCTTCCCGGGTTGATCATGACCGTATCCATTGTGCTTGCCAATCTGCTGCAGGCTAACGGGCTGGTACTGTTTACGATTGGGGACTTCTCGGTTACTGCAGGAGCACTGCGAATCGGTCTCGATAAGGCCCTGACACTGATTGGTTTGATCTACCTCTCACAATATATGGTCTCCAGACGACCGAAACTCCCGGGCAGGTTTGGTCAGATTATTTCCCTGCAGCTCTACTATTTTGAGCAGATTACTGAACGCTGGCGCTCTCTTGAAAAGGGGGGGCTTATTGCCCGCCTGGATAGTCTCCTGTTCCAGCTTGAAGGGCAGGGTGATGCTGCAGGTGACAACCAGGCCGCGGCTAGTGCCACACAAAGCCCTCCTCAGGCCAGGGTTGCGGCGGTATGTTTTTCTGTTGCAGCCTGGGCTCTGTTAGTCCTGGGCTATTTCGGGTTGCTGCCTTCGTTGGGACTTTAATTGGCTTTTTCGGGGACAGGAGTAAGCGAGTAGCTGTCATTACTCAACCTGTTGGGTATTGTCTGGTCTTCCAGGCCTGAGGTGACATAGATGGTGCTGTCTGCATCGATAAATAGTGCCTCAACCCCCTCGAGCGTCTCTACAAGCCGGGCTCCGGACTCCATCCCCATAACGTATATAGCTGTCGAGAGGGCGTCAGCAAGAAACGAGCTGGCAGTCACGATTGTGGCACTGGTAATATCTCTTCGAACAGGGTATCCGTCCTCCGGGTCGAGTATATGGTGATAGCGCTTTCCGTCCGGCCCGGTAAAATAGCGTTCATAGGGGCCGGAAGTAACAACCGACATGTCTTCAAGCTCAAGAATAATGACATGGTCTCCTCGCTCTGAAGCGGGATCCTGGATACCAATTTTCCAGAGAGACCCGTCGGGTTTTGTTCCCATGGTAAGCACGTTGCCCCCAAGATTAATGAGGGCACTGGTGACCCCCTCTTCTGCTAGTTTTGTGCGCACCTCGTCTGCGGCGTACCCTTTGGCAATTCCGCCCAAGTCAAGTTTCATCTGGGAGCGAGGCAATGAAATGCTGGTTTGTGACTCCTGTATTTCTACCTGCTGGTAGTCTATGAGCGGAAGGGTCTCTGCGATCTGCTGTTCAGTTGGAATTTTTGGGTCATCGCTACCAATTCCCCATAACGAGACAAGGGGGCCGATAGTCGGGTCAAAAGCACCATCACTGAGTGCGGCGATGTGTAGTGCTTCCTGAACGACTTCAAAGGTCTGCTGTGAAACGCTGTGGGCCTGTCCGGTTCCGGCTTTCGTGTTTATCTGAGATACCTCGCTCTCGGGAATGTTCACACTCATGTGTTCTTCTACGGTGGCAATGGCAGCAAAAGCTTTGTCAAAGGCACTCTGTGTTATCCCATCGTACAGGGTAATGCGGCATGATGTTCCGAGCATAAGTTGTGACTGGGATTCAGGCTCGGCCGGGGGAGCCTCTTTGCTTCCTGATTGGGAAGGGCTACTGCAGCTTGAGAAAAAAATGATTAGAAAAAATATCAGGAATAGAGATTTTTTTATCGACTTAGTTTCCATCATACGTTATACTCACCTTGTGTCTGGTTGGTGCATTATTTACCAAATGCCTGGAGATATGCAAGAGGAGGCTTAGCGCGTCGGTATGCAGAAAGCTGTTGCCGGGGTGTGAACATGCATGCTTCGTAGCCGGGAATCAGGAATATGGATGCAACCACGAAGCGATGCAGACAACAGTCGACTGAAATCTTCAGTGTCGAACACGGCTGGAAAGATACCTAGAGAAACTTAAACAGCTATGTGCTGTTAATGATAATCAAGAGGGTTTGTTATGGAAAAGAAACGAATTGTTATTCTTGGCGGCGGGTACGCCGGTGTCCATGCAGCGAAGCGTCTTCATAAGAAGTTGAAAAAGGTTAAGGATCAGGTAGACATTACCCTGATTGACAAAAACAACTTTCACACGCTGATGACTGAGCTGCATGAAGTTGCCGGAGCTCGTGTCGATGAGGATACGGTAAAAATTAAGTACGACAGAATATTCGCTGGTAAGCGGGTGAATGTAGTTCAGGATGAGATTGCTTCAATCGATTTTAATAAGCAGGAACTTATCTCCTCAACAGCAACATATCCCTACGACCAGCTCATTATTTCCACGGGTGCCGAAGCAACCGACTTTGGGGTTCCCGGGGTAAAAGAGCATGGGTTTATGCTTTGGAGTCTCGATGATGCCCTGGCAATTCGCGAACATGTACGGGCTACTGTTGAGGCGGCCTCATATGAGAAGGACCCGCAAAAGCGCAAAGAGATGATGACTTTTGTGGTCGCCGGAGCAGGTTTTACCGGTGTGGAGATGCTTGGTGAGCTGCTTGAGTGGCTGCCGATTCTGTGCAAGCAGTACGGAGCCGATCCGGCTGAAATCGATCTCAAGCTGGTTGAGGGGCTGGGGAAAATTTTGAACATGCTCCCTGATAAACCTCGAAACAAAGCTACCAAATACATGGAGAAACGGGGCGTTGAGATCCTTCTCGGCTCCTTCATGGTTGAGGCTGGCCCGGAGCATGTAAAGCTGAAAAATGGAACAGAGATTAAGACTAAAACACTTATCTGGACATGCGGTGTGCGGGGGAACTCCTTCGCTGCTGAGCTTCCGATACAAGACGGAAAAGTCGGCAGGAAGGTGGTTAACGAGTACATGAAATCCCCGGACTATGACAATGTCTACCTTGCCGGTGACGGAGTATGGTTCCTGGAGAACGGCGAACCGCTTCCTCAGATTGTTGAAGCAGCTGAGCAGACCGGAGCAGTTGCTGCTGACAGTATTGCTTATACTATCTGCAGTGAACTCGGATGCGGGGCTAAACAGCCCAAGCCGTTCTCTTCAAAATTTCATGGACAGATGGTATCTATCGGGGGTCGCTACGGAGTCTCTCACAACGTTGGCATCTCATTGTCTGGTTTCTTCGCTCTGGTTGTGAAACATGCAGTAAACATTATCTACCACCACAGCATCTGCGGAATAAACGGTTGGTGGCCGTATCTCAAACATGAGATATTCGATGTCAGGGACGGCCGTTCGCTTATTGGAGGATTGGCTGCCTTTAAGATAGAGGGCTACTGGATTGCTTTTTTACGGATGTTCCTCGGTGTTATGTGGCTCATTGAAGGTGTAAAGAAGGTTGTCAACGGCTGGCTTGCAGATACAACTGGTGGACACGTGTACTGGGGCAGCGGTTCAGATGCGGCTTCTGGGGCAACCGAAGCTACCAGTGCGGCAACTGGTACCGAAGCAGATGCAGCTTCAACTGCAGCAGAGTCTGCACAGGAGTTTGCTCCTCCGCTGCTTGATGAACCGCTGGCAATCTTTACATGGGTTTCTGAAACATTTGTTTCACAGGCCCCCTACCTCTTCCAGGTGGCGGTTGTACTGGGTGAAATTGCACTCGGGTTGATGTTCATTGGCGGTTTCTTGACATTCCTTGCAGCACTTGGTTCAATTGGTCTGTCGCTTATGCTGCTGATGGGGGCAATGGCCAGTCAGGAAATCCTCTGGTACATAGCAGTTTCGATCGTTATGCTTGGTGGTGCCGGACGGGTCTTCGGCTGTGACTACTGGATAATACCATGGTTGCGCAAGCAGTGGAGTAAAACCATGCTGGCCAAGAAGACGTACCTCTATCTGGGCGAGCCGGAGTTTACCAAGAAGCAGAAAGCTGCAAGAAAGAAGAAATAAGATATTCCGGCAAACTTGCGTTCTGTTAAGAGAAGTACTATTGTGACAACATTTTGGAAACGTGAACCGGATATAGCCGAGGGGCTGGAGACTGTTGCCGACCTGATTTTTCATCAGGCGGCGGGAGCCAGCCCCTACATTGCCTCCTACCTAGAGCGGATGTTCGCCAGTCAGGGGAAAATGCTTCGTCCTGCACTTGTGCTGATCGGGGCCCGCTTTGGTGCTCTCAGTGGAAGCAAGAAGGTCTACGATCAGGCTGCCCTCATCGAGATGATCCACATAGCATCTTTGATTCACGATGATATTATTGATTCTGCCACCTCCCGGCGGGGTCGTCCAACTCTGTATAAGGAACTGGGGGCCCGGCGGGCGGTCATTACCGGCGACTTTGTGCTCTCAAGGGCCCTTGCGCTCATTGCCTCTGATCAGGATGGCACCGAGCCTACAGCTGCCGTTTCGAGGGCCTTCTGCCGCTTGTGTAATGGTGAGATTGATCAGGACAGTGAAGAGTGGAATTTTTTTATTTCACGATCGCATTACCTGCGGCGCATAGCTGGCAAAACTGCGGCTATGTTTGCATTAAGCGGATATTTAGGGGCGAATACTGCCGGGGCTGATCCGTTTATTCAGTACCAGCTGCATCAGATCGGGTATAACATCGGGATGGCCTTCCAGATTCAGGACGATGTGCTGGATATGACAGGTAATCAGGAAGATCTCGGTAAGCCGGTCGGGAGGGATTTGCGTTCAGGCGTGTGCACGCTCCCGGTCATATATGCCCTTGAAGCAGACTCCACCGGGTACCTGGCACATAAGCTGAAAGGAAGGAAATCAATCTCCCAGCGAAAAGCACAGAAGCTTATCGACCGCATTACCGAACTCGGCGGTATTGAACGGGCAAAAGAGACCGCCTGGTTCTACAGTGACAGGGCTCTGAGTCTTATTGACTCCCTTCCCGATCAGGACACATCTGCCGTGCTAACCCGTATGATGGAACGGCTCCATATCCGAAATCACTAATCAGTTTGTTTTTCGGTCTCTTTCTTCCCGCTTTGTCGTTCTCGGCTTTGCAGGCGTGAGGAGGCTGCCTGTGAGTTCTTTTTGTTCCACATCCATCTTCCAAAGAAGATACCGGCGATGGGGAAGACAATGAGGGCAGTGATAAGCTGCCTGTACCACAGCCCATCCGGCTGAAGCAGACGCATCAGCACTGTCCAAATGACGGCAGTGCTGATGCCCCAGCCAACAACTCCGACCTTGAAAACGAATCTCTGCTTTTCTTTCTTTTGTTGTTGTTCTTGGTGTGTGCTCATGTTCTGTGTATATCCTCTCTATTGTTGTATGGCTATCTCCAGTAGCGTGGATGGCCAAGCGTATCCGAACACCGAATGAATCCCTGGAACTGGCTGATAATACCGGGCTTCAGCTCCTGAATCATCCAGGCATCTGTCTCAGCAGGGGCTATGGGGTGGGGAGCTCGAAAACCAAGAGCCAGGGCGGGTTTGAAACCGAAGCGTCGATAATAGGTTGGATGCCCCAGTACACAGACCAGTTCAACTCCCTTGTTCTTCAACTGATTGAGTCCTTGTTCAATGAGAAGTCCGCCTATCCCATTGGATTGTTTCTGCGGCAGGACTGCCAGAGGGGCTAGGATCCGCACTGAAGGGGTGTGTTCGAGAATCTCCGGTGAAGGCTCGGGGACAAGTTCTGCCGCGGAGAACAGGACATGCCCAACGATCGACCCTTGACGGTCAGCTACCAGTGACAAAAGCGGGTAGGCGCTCGTATCCTCGAACAGCTGCGAGACCAAATCTACAATTTCCGGTCCCTCTGAGGTCCCAAAGGCCTGCAGGTGAACATCAAGCAGCGAAGGGATGTCTTTCTCATTGGATTGACGGACAGAAGAAAGATGAGCCATATAGGATCCTCCAATGCAGTACAGGGACTGCCGGGTCGGTAAGGGTGTTTTCTTACTTTACTTGCGCCCTCGCCGTTACTATACTTTACACATACTTGCGGTATGAGATAAAGGGGTAGATGATGGTAAAAAGGGCAGATATTGGATTAATTGGGCTGGCTGTCATGGGACAGAATCTCGTGCTGAATATGAGTGACCACGGGTATCATGTTTCTGTGTACAATCGGACCGGATCAAAAACCGAGGCCTTTCTCGAAGGACCGGCTGCCGGCAGAAGCACGATCAACGGGTATTATTCACTCGAAGAGCTCATTTCATCGTTGCAACGTCCCCGGAAAGTGATGCTGATGGTCAAGGCTGGTACGGTGGTGGACACCTACATTGAGAAGTTGCTGCCGCTGCTTGAGTCTGGGGATGTGATCATTGACGGTGGAAACTCGTTATACCGCGACACGCAGCGGCGTACTGATATGCTTGAATCACACGGGCTGCTTTTTATCGGGACCGGGATTTCCGGAGGAGAAGAGGGTGCCCGCCTGGGACCCTCGATCATGCCCGGAGGAAGTCCACAGGCCTGGCCGCTGGTAAAGCCCCTCTTTCAGGACATAGCAGCCAAGACAGATGATGGGCAGGCCTGCTGTGACTGGGTCGGCGAGAAAGGGGCCGGTCATTATGTGAAAATGGTCCACAATGGTATTGAGTACGGTGACATCCAGCTAATCGGAGAGGCCTATCACCTGCTCAAAGATGGGCTTCGTCTTGACTATGAGCGCATGCAGGCAGTGTTTGCCGAGTGGAATACAGGTGAGCTTGACAGCTATCTCATTGAGATTACAGCGAATATTCTGGGAAAAAAGGATGAAGACGGGCAGCCGCTGGTTGAGCACATTCTTGATACAGCCGGACAGAAGGGAACCGGGAAATGGACCGGAATCAGCTCGTTTGAGCTGGGAGTGCCTGTTACCCTCATCGGGGAAGCGGTCTATTCACGCTGCCTCTCTGCAATGAAGGATGAGCGGACAGCTGCTGCGAAGCAATATCGCTTTGAGAACGGCTCTGACGATGAGGGTAGTGCGCAGCAGCAAGATGCGTTGCTTGAGGATGTCCGCCTGGCGCTGCTGGCTTCGAAGATTGTCTCCTATGCTCAAGGGTTTATGCTGATGCGGGAGGCCGCCGCAGAGTATAACTGGAATTTGAATTACGGTGGCATCGCTCTTATGTGGAGAGAGGGATGTATTATCCGCAGTGCTTTTTTAGAGAATATTCGAGACGCATTCGATAAAGATCCTAATCTGAAGAACCTGTTACTCGACGACTATTTTCAGCAGGTGCTTGAACGTGCTGAAGAGGCTTGGCGACGGGTGGTTAAGTTTGCCCTGGATAAGAAAATTCCCGTTCCAGCTCTCTCGTCAGCTTTGGCCTTTTTTGACGGATATCGCAGTCGGCGACTTCCGGCCAATTTGCTTCAGGCGCAGCGGGACTATTTCGGTGCGCACACCTATGAACGTACTGACCGCCCACGTGGTGAGTTTTTTCACACTGACTGGACCGGAAGCGGTGGGGATGTATCTTCGGGAACCTACGATGTCTAGCAGTCTGTTCTTTGTTCCAGCAGGCAGCTGTATGCGTCAGCCTGCTGGTGAATGCTGGAAAGAACAGCACGCACTACAAGGAGAACTAAAAGATGATGCATGAAAGAAAACCCTACAGCGTGATCTTTGCGGAGCAGATGCAGGACCTTCACGGTAGAAAAGCGTTGGATTTAGCCTGCGGGAGCGGCCGAAACGCTATCTATCTTGCAAAAAAGGGATGGGATGTGACTGCCGTTGATATATCAAAAGAACGAGTTGAGTTTGGGCGCGAGGCTGCAGAGGCTGAGGGGCTTTCTCTCTCCTGGGTAGTGGATGATCTCGTCGAGTACCAGCCTGAGAAGGATGCCTATGACCTGGTATGCATGTGCTATCTGCACATTCTGTGGCCTGATATGCAAAAGGTGCTTCACAAAGCAGCTGCAGCCTTGCGACCTGAAGGGCGACTTATTGTAATCGGTCACGATCTGAGCAATCTCGACGAGGGGACAGGTGGCCCGAGAAACCCCGAATTACTCTATACGCCCGACGATATAACACGTGAGCTGGGGGATCTGACCGTAGAGACTGCAAAGAGGCAGCATCGAGGAGCCGATCACGGGGATGAGGATCCTAACAGAACACCGGTGGACTGTGTTGTCAGGGCGAAGAAGGGAGCCCCCTAGAATAATCCGGAAATAGTTCCCCCCTGGTCAATGTCAATATCGCAGGCTGAAGGACGTTTCGGCAGTCCGGGCATGGTCATCACTTCCCCGGTGTATGCAACAATAAAGCCGGCTCCCGTTTTTACTTCGCAGTCGGTTACTGTGACAGTAAATCCCTGCGGACGACCGGTCAATTTGGGATTGTCGGAAAGCGACGCCTGAGTTTTTGCCATACAGATCGGGAGATTCCCAAAGCCGCGTTGTTCAATCTGCTTGATTTTCGTGATTACACCTTTCTGGTAGGTGACCGAAGAGGCTCCGTACATGGTGGTGCAGATCGTTTCGATCTTGTCTCGCACGGGAATATCCAGGGCGTAGAGATACTGGAACCCTGAGGGCTCTTCACAGAGGCGTATAACTGCTTCTGCGAGCTCCGTTCCGCCGGGACCGCCGGATTCCCGGAAGTCGGTAATATGGGACTCAACCCCGTGCTGCAGCAGCAGATCTTTAAGCTCATTCAATTCCTTTGGATCATCCCCGCTGAATTTGTTGATGGAAACAACAGCAGGCACTCCATGGGCCTTCACGTTTTCAGCATGTTTAAGGATGTTCTCAATTCCGTGCAGTTTGTAGGCTCGCAGAGTTGCTACGATGACTGCTGCATCAGGGACGAGATCAGCTGCTCTACAGACGATGTTAAAAAACTTTTCAGCGCCAAGTTCGGATGCAAAACCGGCCTCTGTCACTGTGTACTCAGCGTGCTGCTGAGCTATCCGGGTTGCTGTGACTGAACTGCAGCCGTGAGCTATATTGGCAAAGGGACCACCGTGCACGAATACCGGTACACCCTCAATACTCTGGACTAAATTGGGTTTTACTGCATGTTTGAGGAGGGCTGCCATAGCCCCGTGAGCCTGAAGGTCGGCAGCTGTGACAGGGTTTCCGTCAAAATCGGTACCGATGGTGATGCGGCCTAAGCGGTTTTTTAGTTCTTCCGGGTCACGGGAGAGGCAGAGAATAGCCATGACTTCGGAGGCGGCTGTAATCTCAAAGCCATCCTCTCTGGCTTGCCCGTTTTTCCCATGAGGCCCCAAACCGATGGTGATATGTCGCAGGGAACGGTCATTCATGTCCATAACCCGAGTCCAGGTTACCTTGGCCGGGTCAAGCAGTGGCTTCGTCCGTCTGTGAACATGGTTATCGATCATAGCAGAAAGCAGATTGTGGGCAGTCGTAACTGCGTGAATGTCTCCTGTGAAATGGAGGTTGATGTCCTCCATGGGGAGCACCTGGGAGTAGCCGCCACCGGCTGCTCCGCCTTTGACCCCCATGCAGGGCCCGAGAGAGGCTTCCCGAATTGCTGCTGTACTACGTTTTCCAAGCACCTGCAGGGCCTGGGCAAGTCCGATGGTGTTAGTCGTCTTTCCCTCTCCGAGCTTAGTCGGAGTCATTGCCGTGACAAGGATCAGCTTGCCCGGCTTTCCAGCTTTGTCTGCAGCTTCCAGGGGGATTTTAGCCTGATAGTACCCGTATGGAATCAAATGTTCTGAGAGCCCTATTCGCTTCCCAATTTCAGTAATGGGTTTGATAGTAGTTTTCTGTGCAATAGAAATATCAGATTCCATGATGCATTCCTCCCATAGGTACTTAGCTGCAAGCTGTTTCGCGGTTACCAGTATGGGTACATGGTACACTACTAGTCCACTGAAGGTAAACGGCTATTACCCGGCTGAATCTGTGTAATCTTTGTGAATTTGTTCCCGGTGGTTTTTTCTTAGAAATCTTGATTGAGAGGTTGTTTTCACCTACAATCAATCTAATCGGGCTCATGTGACCAAACAGTCATAGCTAAAAACGTCACATACCTGCATATCAGTAGAAGGAGTCATCTATGAGTTTTTTTGCCGGGGTCTGTTATATATGGGCACTCGTTGGTATCGGCAGTAGAATCGCCATGGGGGTAATGGGGAATCGCTGGAAAACATGGGAAGTTGAAAATGCCTATTCAGAGGGACGTCCTGCATGGGTTAGCGTAGTCGCTGTCTTGGGAATAGGGCTCATTGCTTTTACCTGGTTTAAGGTGTTTACAAGCGATGTTGCCCATGGGTGGATACTAGCTGTTCTCATATCACTGACTGGAATAAAAGCGGTCATGTTCATCTTTAAGTACAATCAGTTTCGTGAATTTGTGATAAAAGTGCTGCAGGATCGCAAACGGTTTATGACTCTCAATGTTGTTGTGGTCGCGTTTTCAGCAGTTCTCATTCTGATGGGAATATTCTTGTACTGAATGGAGGGTATCGAACCTTGCCTGAATAATGAACCTCAGTCGCCGGCAGGAGAACCTGTAAGCCGGGAAATTTTCGATTGCTTACCTTGTTGCACATGGTCTGGGGCTGGCACTTAGTGATACAGGGTTACACGTGGTTTGCCTCACATTTCCCCCATTAATTCATCAAAGGCCTTTCGGAAGTTTCTTATGTGGGCTGATGGTGTCTCCAATTCCAGTTCTCCATCATACAAGAGTAGACCAACACCGGATTGACGGGATACATTCTGAAAATAGTGAATTCCCTTGAGGAATTCGCTCCGATACGTTCTAGAAGATTTTATTTCTACAGGAACATCTCTATTCCCCTTCGGATACAGTAGGTTTATCTCGTTTTGATGGTGATCCCGGAAAAAATATAGGCCACTCTCATACCCGAGGTTAAGCCGGCTTTTAAGGGCCTCGCAAATAACCATGTTTTCAAATAAGCCTCCGAATGCCGGATCTCTTTCAAGCTGTTCGGGTTTTTCTATTCCCAAGAGATACACGGCGAGACCGGGCTCAATGAAATAGATTTTGGGTGACTTGGTCAGTCGTTTCCCAAAATTATTAAAATAGGGTGGAAGTTTGAAGAGGATGAAAGAAGCCTCTAGTACACCGATCCATCGCTTGATTTGGGGAGCACTTATTCCAACTTGATTAGACAGCCGAGTGTAATTGATTTCCTGACCAACGCTTCCGGCTAGAAGGCGCATCAGCAACTCAAAGGCCTGTTGGTTTTCGATGGCCAACAGACGCCTTACGTCCCGTTCGACATACGTCATATAATAATCGCGGTAAAACCTTTGCGCTCTGATGTGTTGGTCATGAATCCTTGGCATGAATCCTTGAAATAGCAGTGTCTCCCTGGGTTGTGCAACCGTGTCGGAGGGTAGTTCAGGAAGGGAAAAGGGAAGGAGAGTTAACAAAGCCGTTCTACCAGCTAACGATTGGGAGATTGCCTCATGGAGCGTTAGCTGATGACTGCCTGTAAGAATAAATTGTGCTTTTAGCTGGGGTGTCTGATCAACTGCCACTTGTATCCACGATAGAAGTTGAGGCACATTCTGTATTTCATCAAGTATCATTGGAGTTGAAAAACGGTGAAAAAATGTTTTTGGATCCTCAATCGCCAAATTACGGTATTCTGGCTGTTCGAGATTCACATATTCGTAGTCAGGAAATGTCATTCTAGCCAAAGTGGTTTTCCCGGACTGTCTTGGGCCTATGATGGTAACTACAGGATATTCTCTTGAGGTCTTAAGCAGTTCTGACTCGATTATTCGTCTAATCATATTGTGCAAATATAAACCTATAGTTTCATTTTGTCCAATAATAAACAGTTCCGTACTACGATTTTAGCTATACGATACGACAAGTTCGATGCAAATCAGGCTGAGTTTCTTCAAAAACTAGTCAAAGGTGGTTTTCTGTTTGTTTTTATTAACAATCGTTGTTAATCGGGTGAATGCATTACGAAACTTGTACCAGATGTATCTGCTTACCTCTTCTTTGATCCGATTGGCTCATCTTCTATATCTTTTTTGTCCTTTGATTTGTTTCTCATTATCACATAACTCAATGCTGAGGCGAGGGTTTAGGATTGTCAAACGTTATTAATGTGCTATCTCTCAATTGTCTTCTCGAATCGGTAGTGAAGGCAACAGACTATTTGTTTGATTGCTTCTAGCTAAAAAGATGAAGGCCGGGATGGGCCAGAGTGCTACAACACACGTATCATGTAGGGCTGAACAATGTAAGTAAACGGTATCACGGAAGTAAGTACACATAAGCCGCCCCCGAAGGACGGCTTATGTGCATCATTGCTCTTGAATGAAATGGGATTTCTCTACTCAGAGGGCAGCAACGGCCGCATCGTAGTCTGGTTCCTGAGCGATCTCGGGAACCTGTTCAGTGTAGATGACCCGATTGTCCTCATCAAGGACGACAACGGCTCGTGCGAGTAGACCCCTCAAGGGTCCATCCTGCATATCCACTCCATACTCTTTTCCGAATTCCGGGGATCTGAACGCAGATAGAGTTACCACGTTGTCGATTCCTTCTGCCTGGCAGAATCTCTGCTGGGCGAACGGAAGGTCTTTGCTTACCGTTATTACCACCGTGTTGTCCAATGTATGTGCTCTTCCTTCGAATGTTTTCGCAGATGCGGCACATACACCAGTATCGAGGCTCGGAACGATGTTGAGTATCTTTTTCTTGCCGGAGTAGTCCTTAAGGCTCTTCTCCTCCAATTCTTGTGTAGTCAGTGAAAAGTCTGGGGCTGTACTGCCCTTTTTCGGAAGCTCACCGTTTGTGGTTACCGGATTTCCCTTGAATGTAATCTTAGCCATATATTTCCTCCCTTAGTCAGGATACATAGATTGTGTCTATGTAGTATTAATGTAGTAATAAAATTGGAAAGAGTACAGTTTCTGCCAGCTTTGCGATAGTAGAGTATCCACTTTTTTGAGGGACTGTAGTCTCGCATTGGATGGAGGTCATAGAGCAGGTGTGTCTCACAAGCTTCGAAGCCATGAGTATATTCGCTGGTATGAGCAGACAGTCGCAACCTGACTGTCTTCGAATTTCGCATAGCTGGGGAGGGCGTATTCCCTCGAGAAACAGCAAAACTTATGGGCCCAGAAGGACTTGAACCTTCGACCCACGGATTATGAGTCCGATGCTCTAACCAACTGAGCTATGGGCCCGCGAAGAGAATACTATGCAAAAGGCACCCCAGTGTCAAGTAATCGGGCGGAGGTTTCGCTAGCTTTTAGTGTGTTTGCAGGGAGCTGTGTTAGTACCTTCCCTTATGCTCTACAGGCTGTTATACTGATTCAAGCGCGCAGTTTGAGGTGATGACTGTGATGTTTTCGTATGAATGCAGGATTGAGACGGGAGGCGTATACAATGAAGAAGAATGTGCTGGTGTTGCTATTGCTGCTTTTTGCTGCAAGCACACTGTTTGCCGGCGATTTTGAGTTTGTGTTAGATGATTTTAAAGTAAATAAGGATGTGCTGTTCGGTTTTGCCCCAACATTTCTGACAGCAGGTGTTGATTATACAGGATTTGATTTTATAGACGGGCAAAACACCGACCTGTTCCTTATCGCAGGCGGTGGGTATACTCAGCGCGAGCTGTGGAGAGATGAACGTGGGGATGTTGTACGTGAGTTTGACAGCACCGAAGATATGCGGCGGTTCAATGTCCTTTCGGCACAGTGGAAACTGCTGCTGGAGCAGGGATTGTTCTGGTCTAACGCAACCTACAGTGACCTGATCACTCTGTTCGCTGGGTATCAGGGACGCTATGAGCAGTACTTGGAAAATGACCATGGAAAGGATACAGGCTCATTCTTTTTCAATGATGGGCCGGCCTATGTGGAAGGAGATAGACTCCTCGGTAATGAACTGACCGGAGGGCTGCGGCTGAGTACGGTGCAGAATGACAAGGTCGTCAAGAGAGGCTTTGGAGTTAATCTGGCAGCTGTGTATGCACCCGGGTGGATGCTCAATGAGCAGTTCTTTGACAGCTCGATAGACTATTACAGTGTTACCGGTAAGGCTGAAGGGTATTTGCCGGTTTATGAGAAGCGAGCTACCACCGGGTTGAATGCAGTGACGGTCTTTCTAGCCGACCGGGTGCGAGTTGACGCTATCGATGGAAATGCCGTACCGGTCTACGCCCAGAAGAAGACGTCCCTCGGACACAAAATGCGCGGTTTTGAGGCCTACAGCTATGCTACCAGTTTTTCGGTGGTTAATAACTTCGATGTACGCGTGTCCGGCCCAGAAGTTGTCACGATCGGACTGTTTCCGAGAGGGGGAGTCTATCTCGATATCGGTTATACAAATGATGACTATCTCAACGTCTCAGACCCACAGGAGACGAACTGGCTAGCATCGACAGGTATTGAACTTGCCTTCAGTGTTTTCGATTTTCTAAACCTCGGGGTACGGGGAAACTATGCATTTATTGGAGATACCCTGACAGGCAGCGATTTTAGCTACGACATATTTTTAACTATGCACTACTAGTATAAGGTGTGTACCGCAAAGGCCGGGAGCAAAAGTGTTCTCGGTCTTTTTTGTGTCGAGCTGAGCTGGCAAAGCGGTCTATTCATGATACGAGAATGAGGATATGTTCATTCAAGATGGTTTCTGTTCCCGGAGAAACTCGCTGGTTACTGATTCCCTGGAGCTGACCGGACGAGTACGTCGGTGAAACCGGCAGATTCCAGCTTCTCGATATATTCCTGGTGTTTGTGGCTTGGAATGTTTCGCAGCTGTATGCGGATTAGCTTCCCCTCAGTAATTTCTGCTTGCGGCTGGATTCCAAGGGTATTCAGCTGTTTATAGACTTCGAGGGCTCCCCGCACAGACGAGTAGGCTCCTATTTGAACATTCAAAAACTGTGCATCTTCGACCCGGTTATAAGCCGATTCTGGGGTCTCCGGTTTATACAGCACCTCCAGCGTGACTGGTGCTATGCCCTGATCAACCATATCGATCTGTTGGGCAGCTGCCTTGGACAGATCAATGATCCTCTCTTCAACGAACGGTCCTCGATCGTTGATGCGTACTTCCACGCTGAGCCCGTTTGTCTGGTTTGTTACCTTCACAATGGTACCGAAGGGAAGAGTTTTGTGGGCCGCAGAGATACTGTGGGTGTCAAATATCTCGCCGTTTGCCGTCAACTTGCCCTGAAATTCGCCGCCATACCAGGAGGCGATACCCTGCTGGTACACATTGCTCTCCTGAGCAGCTAGCAAAGCTGCTGAAAGCACGAAAGAGATAAGTACTGAGAGCACTGCTTTGTATGTATGTCTCTGCATGCTTGTATCGTAACCCAGGTAGCAGAAAGATGCCACCATTTCACGCAGGAGATGAAAGTTGTGTTGCGTAAAATAAGCTCTCTGAGTATAATCCGGCGGTATGGGTAATAACAAACAACCAAAATCGATACACTGGGCGGATATTACCGCCGATACTATTGTGAGACAGAAGGGAGAGAAAAAGCTGTACACCTGCGCTTCAGGGGTGACTCCCTCCGGGACTGTCCATATTGGGAATTTTCGCGAGATTATTTCCGTTGAACTGGTAGCTCGCGCGCTGCGTGATAAAGGCAAACCTGTGCGGTTCATCTTTTCGTGGGATGATTATGATGTGTTTCGCAAAGTTCCGAAAAACATGCCGGAGCCTGAGCTGCTTGAAAGCTACCTGCGTAAACCGATCACGTTGGTACCCGATACCACCGGAACGTATGAGAGTTATGCCAGGGCAAACGAGGCGCCGCTTGAAGGGTTGTTACCCCAGGTAGGTGTTGAGCCTGAATTTATTTATCAGGCTAAGAGATACCGCTCATCTGCTTATGCCAAAGGGATACGGACGGCGCTTGAGCATCGCGAAGAGCTGCGGGCTCTGCTCAATGAGCACCGTACACAGCCGCTTCCAGAGGACTGGTGGCCGGTTTCGGTATTCAGTACCTTCACAGATAAAGATACCACTACAGTCCTTGACTGGGATGGCGAGTGGAACATTACCTACCGCTGCGATGAGACCGGGCAGACTGAAACGGTGGATCTGCGTTCAACGAGCGCAGTGAAGCTTCCCTGGCGGATCGACTGGCCGATGCGTTGGGCAGAGGAGGGGGTTGATTTTGAGCCGGCGGGCAAGGACCACCACTCCGAGGGAGGGTCCTTCGACACCTCGAAGCAGGTAGTGAAGGTCTTCGGAGGTGAGCCTCCGGTAACATTTCAATACGACTTTATCCGTATCAAAGGCAAAGGGGGCAAGATATCGTCCTCATCAGGAGAGGTGGTCAATCTTGCCGACGTGCTTGAGATCTATCCGCCGGAGATTATCAGATTCCTTTTTGTCGGAACGAGACCTAACAGTGAATTCGCCATCTCGTTTGATCTGGATGTGCTGAAAATATACGAAGATTATGATAAATGCGAACGAGTGTACTACGGGGTCCAGGAGATCAGTGAGAAAAAACGTGCTAAACAGTTGCGCATTTACGAACTCTCACAGGTGCACGACATCCCTCAGGAGATACCCTATCAGGTATCTCTCAGGCATTTGTGCAATATGCTGCAGAGTAACAGCGGGGATATCGAGGCGACTATCGCAGCCCTGCCTGATGTAAAGGAGAGTCAATTACCGAGGCTTCGCACCCGATGTCAGTGTGCCTGGAACTGGATTACACTCTACGCTCCTGAAGACTTCCGGTTCTCGCTTAACCGGAGCGAAGATGTGAGAGTTGAGCTCACCGAAGGAGAGAAGGGGGCTGTTGCCGCTTTAGAAGCTGCGGTGCAGGCAATCGATTCACACGATGAAAAGAGTATGGCCGAGGCGATTTATAACGCCGCTCACGATAACCAGATTGAGCCGGCCGGGCTGTTTCGCATCACCTACCAAATTGTTATCGGTAAGGATAAAGGTCCCCGCCTGGCCGGGTTTATCATGCTCTGCGGACGGGAAAAGATTCTCCCGCTGCTGCAGGCGGCCCTGCAGCAAAACTGAGAGCCCCTTATGATTCTATGTCGGGGACGGTAATCTCCCCGGCACGTTTCAGTCCTATCTTCGTCAGTATCGGCCCGATAATTTCGAAGAAAATACAGGTTGCAGTAATAGTGGTGATGACTGTTGATCCAATCTCGGCTCCGTGGGCACTGATAGTAGAGAGTTCCTGTTTGACAATCAGTGACAGACCGATAGCAACACCAGCTTGTGACAGGATTCCCAGACCAACATAGTTACGAATAGTACTGCTTAGCTTCCCCAATGTTGCTCCGACAATTGATCCTCCTACCAGTCCGACAGAACGGGCAACGATGTATACTGCACCGAGCAGGCCGAGGGCCGGAAGGGCATTGATATGAAGGTTGGCTCCTGCCAAAGCGAAGAAAAGGACGAAGGTGACCGGCATGATTGTTTCCAGATGAGACTTCAGGGAATGGACAAGCTTCGAACTCTGCGTGTTAATGATAATAATTCCGAATATCATGTTTGTCAGGATTTCTGAGAGATGCAGCATAGAGCACAAGCCGGCAATGGTGAGCACGCTTGCTATGAGCAGAATTAATGTATCGATTTTATTGCGAAGCCTGTGAGCAAGGAAACTGAAGAGCCAGCCGGCTGATGCGCCGACAACAACTGAAAGCACTACCTCCTTCAGCGGTTCGAGAAGAACTGTCAGTATCTGTATCTGTCCACCAATTTCTGATTGCAGCAGGCCTTGTACAATAGCCGAGGCAAAGCCGAAAATAATGATTCCCAATCCGTCATCGAAACCAACAACCGCGTAGAGAGCGTCGGTGAGTTTGCCCTTTGACCGGTTCTCATGTATGACAGCAACTGTGCCCGCGGGTGCGCTAGCCGGAGCCAATGCGCCGAATATCAGGGCCATGGGAAGATCCCTGGTGAGTAAATAGACCGCCCCGGAAACAACGGCAAAAGCAAGCAGGGACTCTGCAAAGATAAGCGTGACAATGCCCTTTCCCTGGCGTTTGAGAGAGGAGAGGCTGAGTTCTAGTCCTATACTTACAGCTACAAAACTCAAGGCAATTTCTGTAATGAAGGAAAAATCTGCCTGCACAGATTCACTGACCACATTGAGAAGGGAGGGGCCAAACAGGAGGCCGGCGAGCATGTATCCGATGAGGGTAGGGAGTCTGAGCAGTTTTACTATTTTCCCCAGATAGAATGCGCAGAGCATCAAGGCTCCAGCTATCAGGAGGGGAGGTAGTTGATGTATCATACTAGTCTCCTAAAAGTCCAGCGAACCGAGTGCGAAGGAAAGGTCCTGCACCGTAATCATGATCCCTCGGGTGTGCTCCAGGTCGGGTGCGACCGAATTGACGCGCCTGAGGACTTTGTTTACTCCGTCCCGGTCAACTACAGCAATGATCACACGGCTGAAATTGCGATGTCGTTCATTCCAGAAGGCAGCAAATAGCGGCATATGATAGAGGTACTGGTTGGCGTTTTCAGTCTCGATTACAGCCACAGAACCTTCAGTCTCTGAGCTGACTGCCTCCAAAACATCTTCGAACAGTTCTTCTCTCTGTACGAAGATGGTTAGCTGTGATTTTCCAAGACCGGTTGTCTCCTGTTCAGGGAACGATACATAGGTAGAAAAAAGCTCGATAATGGTGTCTGCTGACTGGGCCTCAAGGAGTTGAGAGCGGAATGCTTCTTCTTTGACCGCTTTCGAAATCGAGGCGAGCAGTCTGATATGGGTGTTTCTCTTCTCAGTGGGCCCCACGAGGAAGATGAAAATCTGAGAAGGCTTTTCATCGAGAGCTCCGAAGTCGATTGGACGGGCAGTGGTGATTACCCCGACGACAAACTCGTTGATACCGTCAAAACTGCAGTGGGGAACCGCAATTCCGTCAGTAAGTCCTGTTGAACCGATTGACTCTCGCCTGGAGAGTTTTGCGAATATCTCCTGTTCACTGAGAGAGTCCAACGGTTGAGTGTTTGAGGCCAATTCGGCTGCTTTGTGAAGCAGTTCTTCTTTGTGAGTAATCTCTGATTGGGTGAGTATGCACTCACGATAGAGACTGTGCCATAGACTCATAATCATCCTCCATAAGCAGTCTGCTTACCTCATCAGTGGAGTGGGCTGCTATAATGTTTTTCGTAATACCAGGTTTGCGGGAAAACTGTGCCAAACGGGAGAGCAGGCGCAGATGCGTCGTCTCTTTTGAGGCCAACAGCAGGTAGAACACGTATGTCAGACTGCCGTCAAGACAACCGTAGGCAACGCCTTCACGATGGATACCCATAATAATCGGGGGGAG
>JBNJDX010000035.1:0-23350 GCA_051745285.1 Spirochaetota bacterium | reverse complement strand
AAGTCCGAAACAGCCTCCAAGATAATTCCTTTCGGTTGAAGTTTATCCCTCATTTCCCGAAAAAGAGTCATTGTCACTTCATTGGCAGCTATTCCTACCCTGCATCCCGGATCAAGTGTGTTCGATATATAATCAGAAATCTCCGGAACATCCGGCAATCCCTGTTTGAACACGATGAATTCTGTTGAGGAAAGCTCCCTCTCGGCTTGAAGGTAATAACGAGAATCTGTCCATAGGCCAGCCTCTGATTCAGTGACGACTACCGTTCCTGCCGAGCCTGAAAAACCCGAGATGAACTGCCTTCCTTTCCAGCGGTCACACACATACTCACTCTGATGTGGATCAGTACCTATCATGATGTAGGCTGATAGATTTTCTCGCTTGAGCAGCTTCCGAAGTTCCTGCAAACGCCTTGCGATCATTGCACACCCCTTGTCGCATTGTGTAACTACTCATTCAAGATATCGCGTTACGGCTAAAAGGTACAGGCTTGCGACGCAGTTCTTGTGGCAAAACCAGTACTCTAGGACGGACCGTGGACCCCGTCTAGCAGCGATTCAAACATGAGTGCAACGGCCGGACAAAATCTACTGTTTTTCTCAGTCTGAGGCAGATACCGGTGGATGTACCGTTGGTCGGTGTGCGGATACTCCCTGCAGGCTTTCGGTCGTTGTTCATAGATCAGGCATCGGTTATCGGCCATCAAAAAGGGGCAAGGCAGGTGTGAAAACACGAAATCACCCTCCTGGTCCCGACGCAAATACTGTCTGACTACGTCTCTGCGTGTTATCCGCAGTGTTTTGGCGATTCTCTCTACATCCTGTTCATTGACAAGCGGGCCAACCTGCAAGCAGCAGTTGGCACACTGCAGGCAATCAATGCGCTCGAAAGCCTGTTCATGGGCCTGCAGGAGCGTCTCCTGCACATAAGCGGGCCTGTGCTTCTTCAGCCGTTTGATCAGCCGGGCAATCTGCTGCTTCTTGCTCACGGCCCGCTCTACTATCAGGCGGTACTCTTCCTTCATCGCTTTTTCTTACGTTTATTACGCGTAACAATCCGCACCGGAAACGATCTCTTAAGAAGCAGATACATCACCACGCCGGCTATGATCATAAACAGACTCAGCACCTGACCCATAGAAAAATTCAGATATGAAAGAAGCAGGTCAGGGGGGGTAGACTCAGCTCCCAAGGCAAGGACAAAACCGATTTCTTCATCGGGCTTCCGATAATATTCAATGGCAAAGCGAACCAAACTGTAGCCGATGAGGTACACACTCAACAATTGCCCGTGAAACGTCTTTCGTTTTCTGAATATGAACCAGATCACACAGAAGAGCACGATTCCCTCAAAGAAGGCCTCATACAACTGTGAAGGATGGCGGGGAAGGTTGATCAGTGTCCCCTCTTGGTATGACATGCCGATCTGCTCAGCAATCTCGCGAACCCATGCAAGCCGGGTAGAAAACGGCTCAGCGGTGGGAAAGACCATCCCCCACGGCTTGTCGGTTACCCGTCCAAACAGTTCCGCATTGAGAAAATTCCCCAAGCGACCAAAGGTATATCCTAGCGGGACACCGGCAATAACAGCATCTGCAAGTTGAAAAAATTGTTTCCTGTAGCGTCGGGCGTAGAACAACCCGGCTAACACAGCCCCAACGACGCCCCCGTGATAACTCATTCCCTGCAAGCCAACAAACTGCCCATTTCTAAAAGGCCAAAAAATCATCCAGGGGTGAGAAAGATAGTATCCCGAGGGTTCATAGATGATTGCTGCAAAAATTCTAGCTCCGACGAGCAGCCCGATGATAAGCCACAAAAACAGCGTGATCACATCATCAGTACTCATACCTACCAGCGGATCGCCCTCGATTGAAATGCTGCTTCTTTTGCGCTCTTTTACTTGATAGAGAACTAACAAAAAAGCTGTGGCAAAGGCAAATAGATACATAAGACCGTACCAACGAACCGGCAACCCCGGAATAACTTCAGGCTGTATCCAGGATGGGTATTGTACATAACCTAGCATGGCTGTATCTCCTATGAGTTAGTATCGAATCTAGCCTCTGTTCCAAGACCAGCTAGTCAGGGGAATCGGCGTTTAATAACGTTTCCCTCTTTGTTATTACATCAGTAAGCTGTAGACCAAGGGCTACAATATCCCCAACAGTTATGATCATGATCAAAGCCACTGAAGCCTGAACAATAGGGTTGGTTATAAAACCAGCTAGAAACGAAAAAAGTGCAAGTACACCAAATATGCTCTGGAACGCTCTTCCCATTACAAGCAAAATACATATTCTGTCTGCTTCCGGATCGGTCAGTACGATAAGATACCCCGCTATCAGGGCAAGAACGGGCGCGGAAAGCCACAGTAGTAGGAATGTATTAACTTGCCCGTAAGCTCCAGCAAAAAGCTCCTGGTGTGCATTCCATAACAGCCCGAGTCTGACAATCTCCCATACCAGAGCACAAGAGATGATAATTCTTCGTTTTACAGAACGGGCTGACATGAACAAAAGTGTAAAGACCACAAGGGTTGTGGTCAATAGGCATGTTGGTATAGTATATTACTCGTATGAAGATGAAAAGAATTACCTATCTTGGAATATTTTTTGTGGTGCTGATCGGGGCTTTGGGGTTTTCAATCTCCTGTGTCACCGAACAGCCCAGCGACAATGTTGCTGCCAGTCCTCTGAATCTGCCTGCTCTGGAGATGGACAATGAGGAAGAGACAGAGTCTCAGCAGGATACCATCAGTAGAGATATGGATCGACTCGAATCGCTCTACCGTACTATAGAGCAGGAGTTCCTCTTTGAGACGGAATCAGAGGAGATCTACGACAGTCTAGCGAAAGCTTTGTTCAAGGCTCTTGATGATCCGTACTCAGAATACATAACCGAAGAGGAGTCCCAGGACATCACCGACCTCACCCGCGGGGTATACGGCGGTATCGGAGCGTACATTTCGAAACCGAATCCAGATACCGTTGATAAGGATGATCCAAAAACCTACATGGTCACGATCGTCTCCCCGTTTTCCGGTTCACCGGCCTATCGTGCCGGATTGCACGCCGGCGACCTGCTCTCACACATTGATGGGGAAGAGGTTACAGATCTAACCGTACAAGAGGCTTCAAGCAAGCTCAGGGGCGAGCCGGGAACCAAAGTAAAACTGCGAGTTCACCGGGGCTCGAGCACCTTTACCGTTTCAGTAGAGCGCGAAATTGTAGAAGTGCCGACTGTTGAAGCTGATATGATTGATTCGATCGGTTACATTCACATCCTCGAATTTACACCGAAAACCGCCGAACGGGTGCAAGAGGCTATTGATGATTTTTCGGAGGAAGGAGGCTTCTCCTCAATCATCCTTGATGTTCGAAGCAATCCGGGAGGAGCAGTTGAAGCTGGACAGCAAGTAGCTGATATGTTTCTTGACGGTGGTGAGGTCTTGACGATAGAGAGCAACGACCCGCAGCAGACTACCACTCTCGGCACCCGTAAACAGACCCTTGTACCGGCAGACACCCCCGTTGTTGTACTGATCGATGGTGGAACGGCCTCAACATCTGAAATCCTCTCCGGAGCTTTGAAAGATCATGAGAGAGCGACTCTCATCGGTACGGAGACGTTCGGGAAGGGCCTGGTACAGTCTGTCTTCCCCTATGGAGACGACTTTTTCAAGCTTACTACTGCAAAGTATCTAACCCCCGATGGACATGACCTCCACGAAACCGGTATACAGCCTGATATCGCAGTAGATATCCCTGAGCTATCAGAGGATCAGATTGAAGAGTATGTGCAACTCCAGGAGGAACAGGTTTTCAGAGAATTTGTTGACGAGCATCCTGAACAAGACGAGCAGGAGATTGAGGACTTTATCACCTCCCTGAAAGAGGAGAAAGAGGTGACCCTGTCTGACCGGTATCTGCGCCGCCTCATCAGGCAGGCCTATGAGCGGAAAATGGACTTTCCGCCGGTATACGATCTTGAATACGACATTGTTCTTCAGCGGGCAGTGGAATACCTGGAGTCGGGAGAGTAACATGATTGAGTTATTGAGTGTAAAGACTTCTTCGCGTGAGTGCCTCATAGACATTACAGACCGCATCTCCGAAATCGTGGTGGACAGCGGCACTCATGAGGGAATCTGCCTTATTTTTTCCCAGCATACCACCTGCGGAATCACCCTGAATGAAAATGCAGATCCCGATGTACGTCGTGACATCATACGTGAACTCGACAAACAGATTCCAATACAGGACGGGTATCACCATTTTGAGGGAAACTCGGCCGCTCATATAAAGACGACACTGGTAGGCTCAAGTGCCGCCGTTCCTATCTCAAAAGGGACGCTGCTGCTCGGTACCTGGCAAGGTATCTATCTATGTGAATTTGACGGTCCTCGCAACCGCCACGTGACCGTTCAGATTATATCTCACGCCTCTTAGCCCGAGGACTTTGGATGCGTGTGTTTATCCTGCCGGAAGAGTTTTCCGGAGAGAGGACGTTCACTCTTACCGGCAGAGACTATCACTACCTTGTACGGGTGCTCAGACTGAAAGAAGGGGCCGTTCTTACCGGAAGGGCAAAGGACGGTTCCCTCTGGAACCTCTTGATTAATACCATCAACCTTCGAGAAAGCCGGTGTAAAGTTACCTGCAGCCGTTTAGAGAGCGAGCCGCGGGAAGCTTTCGACCTGCCGGAAATCCATGTGTATCAATGCCTTCTAAAGGGAAAAAAATTTGATCGCCTGCTTAGGCAGCTGGTTGAAATAGGGGTTACGCGTTTCATACCTGTGGCTAGTGAATTTACAATCCCTGATGTCATGTCCAAGGGAGCCCAAGGCAGCAGGCGTGACCGGTGGCAACAGATACGTGATGAAGCTCTCCAGCAGAGCGGGTCACCGGTTATTACTGATATCGAAGCCCCGTTAAAATTCAGCCACATTGCCGAAGATTGGAGTTCCCGCGGGCTTGGCCTTATGTTTCACCAGGAACCGCTTGACCCCAAAAGCCTTCGGGAGGTTATCACCGAATACCAGGAGGATGTCTCACGCATTCATTTCCCTGTTGCCCTTGTTATCGGCCCCGAGGGGGGGCTCTCAGACAGAGAACTCGGCACGCTAAAACAAGCCTGCTTCAAGCCGGCTTATCTGCCAACAAACATTCTCCGTTCCGAGACGGCCGCCATATATGCAGCTGCCTGCACGCAAATGCTACTCTCAGAACGTTCCTAGGTAAAGAAATCAAGGGCGTCCAATGAGTAGACCACCTTGTAGACTGCATCGGTCACGTCCGTCAGGACGTTGAGCAACTTAGTCCCCGCCGGTATATCAATTTTTCTAACCGCTATAATGGCATCCCCGGGTTCAAGTTTTTGCCCCTCGATGGTGCTCCATCCATAAAATAGGTTCGATTCCGTGACAACTTTGCCGGTATGTTTGATGATGGTAATATTGTAATCTCTCGAACGCAGTCCGCCGAGGTCTAACAGGTAGTCTTTGACTCTCTTCGATGCTTCCCACGGGAGCGCGATCGTTGAGTCCACGTCCCCAACAACTGTGACGAAATCCGGCCTCTCGGGTATGAAAATGTAATCATTCTCCCGTAACACCACATTATCTTGGCTATTTTTTAACTGTTCGAGCGTTGCTGGAAGTGAAAGCGAAATTCTTCCCAGGTGGTCGCCCTCTCGCTCACCAACCTGTTCTATCAGCATTCTCTGGCTGGCAATTTGTGCCTTTACCTGACTCTTTTCATCGGCACTGAGCCTGCTTTGCTCCGCGAGGGACGCCTCTAATGAGTCCAATTCCTCGGAGGTTACTGCAATCGTTCTCTGGATCTGCTTGAGTTGAGTCTCTTTTACCGAATCTCGCATTAAAAAGAGTGCCTGGGGGTAGGCGGTGTCTGTATACCCTCCAGCTTCCTCAATCACATCGGATAATCGTTGTCCCTCGGTGAAGGCATACACTCCGGGCTGATCGACCTCTCCCAGCACCCGAATACCGCGATGGCCCTCTCCCTCTTCATTTTCGACGATTGCCACCATATCACCCGGTTGCATGGGAACATCCACACTTCTGTCACCCTTTTTGAGCAGATTATGCAGGTATATCTGCTTAAAAACTTCGTCGTCTCGAATAATCCGCGCCTGCAGTTCCCTTACGGGCTTTTCAAAATCGGCCTCCCGCAAAACGTCCAACAGCGACATCTCCTTTTCAAAGGCCACGACGCCAGGCTCCGAGAGGAGACCCGTCAACCTGATCGGTTCAACGGCATAAGCGGGTTCAAAGGGGTAAAGTTGAATTCTATCGTTTGGCTTGAGTTCGATATCACGCTCACCGTCCATTATCCGTCGCGGTGAAAAGGTAATACCAGCCTCGGCCTCGTTTATACTCTCTCTAAAGATTGTCCCGAACTGTTTGTCAGCATCATAGCGAATGCGGGCACTGTCAAGCAGTTCGGAAAGGGATGACACTTCTTCAATATTGTAGACCCCGGGGTAGAGAACCGTACCGGAGATCCATACCATATTCGAACGGTAGGCATTCCCTGAGGAAATGAGCAGGAGGTCTCCATCCTGAAGACTCTTATCTGAAAGGTCAAACGTTTCAGATACTGTCTCCGATACAGCCACACTCGTCCCCTCCTGATTTACCAGGCGGGCAGTCAGCGCTGCCCCGGAAACCTGCAGCCCCCCGGCGTAGGAGAGTAAATCATCCACCGTTTCACCGGGAAGCATCTCGTAGATACCAGGCCGTTTTACACTACCGGCCACAGCTGCAGTCTTTACGACAGGAGGAACATACACCACATCTCCTGTCTGCATGGTGACATCAATAGGCTTCCCCTGGAGGAAGAGCTCGTACAAGTCCACTTCAATGCGCTGATCATCCCGCCACACCTGAATATTTCTCAGCGATCCTTCGGAAACGGGCCCCTTTGAGCTTCCCAGTACATCCACAACGGTCCAAAGCCCATTTACCTGCACAGGTCCTGGTCTTTTCACAAAACCGCTGACATAGACCGAAAACTCACGTATGCTAGCCGGGGATACATCAACCGAGATATTGCTGTACTTCAGGTTCACACGTTCGAGAACCGTTTTTTCCAAATCAGCGATACTCAAGCCAACGGCAGATAACCGCCCAATCGGCTCAATAAAAACCTTTCCTTCTAAGTCAACTGCCACCTCGTAATACGAGCGGAGCGCTCCATAATCAACAGAGTCTCCCCACATGTATATCCTCAGCTCATCTCCTGGTGCTACGGTATACTCATCGCCAACGAGCACAGAACGCGTAGCCCCGCCGTCCACGAGTAAATCGTAGCCAAACTGCTGCAGCCCGGAAGCTTCTTCAATCTCGAGGGAATCAAATGACTGCTCTATAGAGGACCGCGTACCGTTCTCTTCGGCCATGAGCCACCCGGCATTCCCATGCATCGGAATCACTAGCGCCAAACATACCATCAGAAGTAACCATGTCTTTTTCATAGACTCTTATTGTATAACCAAGAAACGGATGATGCAACAGAGAATGAGAGCCTTCATGATTGAGTTAACCAACCAGTCTTACCCATATATTACTGTGTACTCTGCCTTAATAGAGAGAAGGCTCGAGGCTCTCTGCTTTTCCTGCTCAAAGGCGCGCGTATTTCATTGGTCTTTGTGAGCTCTTCTCCATATATCCTTGCGCTGTAAGCATGATCATGAATCCCAAAGCTGTTACTTCCCTGCAAGCCAACGGGGCATAGGGTTTCGCCCAATGAGATAATAGGAATCTTAATAATGTCCTAAAACGGCCAGCAGGGATACTGATTACACTGTTTATGGATAACTTGTGGATAACTTGTGAGAAAATCTCACGTATCTCAAAAATTTGCGTACAAGTTACAAAAAATGAACAACCACCAGAACGTTTGTTAAGCAATGTATTTTTATTTGTTGTATTGTAGTGAATTAAAACGTTAATGTAGCATATGTAAATTATTTTGGCGAAACTGCTTGACATATTCGAAAAATTCTTTTCACAGATATTCTTATTCGTGCTTGTGGATAACTTGTTAAGTTTTGCAAAAAATTGCTTATTCTCCAATAAATAAGTAATTAGACAGCTATTTTGTCCGCTGTATCCGGGCCCCCAGATCTGTCAGTTTTTGGCAGAGATTTTCATACCCGCGCTCAATCTGCAGAACGTTTTGAATTTCACTGTTTCCCTCTGCTGTCAGAGCTGCGATCACCAAGGCCATACCAGCTCTGACATCCGGTGAAGTCACCAAGGCCCCGTGAAGAGGAGCAGGTCCAGAGACAACAGCACGATGCGGATCACAAAGTATGATATAGGCACCCATTCGAATAAGCATATCCACAAAATACATCCGCGATTCAAACATTTTTTCGTGAACAAGAATGGTTCCGGGTATCTGAGTGGCTGCTACGGTGATAATGCTTAACAAGTCGGCAGGGAACCCCGGCCATGGGGCGTCATCAATGGTGGGGATCATGCCACTAACTTCGGGCACGACCTGACGCTTTTGGGTAACCGGCACATAGAGGGTCGAGCCTTCTAGTTCCCAGCTGATTCCAAGCCTTCCAAATCCAAGTTTTATCATCTCCAACTGCCGGGGATCCACATGCTCAATCTCGATGTCTCCTTTTGTCGCGGCAGCCAATCCAATAAAAGAACCAATTTCCATAAAATCCGGACCGATTGTCATATCAGCTCCGCGCAGCTGCTTCACTCCGTGTATGGTCAATAGATTCGACCCAATACCTTCAATGGTGGCTCCCATGGCTACTAACAGCCGACACAAGTCTTGGACATGCGGTTCACTGGCAGCATTACGAATAACCGTAGTTCCCTCGGCCAGGGCGGCGGCCATAACTGCGTTTTCGGTTGCTGTCACCGAAGCCTCGTCAAGAAAGATGGATCCTCCCTTCACATGCGGACAGGATATTTGGATGTTCTGATCCTCATTGATGGAGGTGAGGGCTCCCAGAGAAGAGAACACAATAAAATGTGTGTCCAGTCGCCTGAATCCAATGACATCACCGCCGGGAGGAGGCAGTTCTACCTTACCAGTTCTGCACAGTAGTGGGGCTGCGAAGAGAATTGAAGCCCGTATATCCTCCGCCTCCCGGGAAGTGATCGTGCTCACTATGTTTCCGGTTTGTATGCTATAGACTCCCCGATCAAGCCGCCTCACACTCGAACCAAGTTCTCCAATGATGTTAAGCATGACGCGTACGTCCTTGATCTCCGGTACATTTCGCAAAATCACCTCTTCATCAGTGAGAAGAGAGGCTGCTATGCAAGGAAGGGCGGCATTCTTATTTCCGCTTGCCGTGACTCGGCCAGAAAGGGGATATCCCCCCTCTATGATATACGAACTCATAGACTACACTTTACTGAGCATCCTGTTCGAATGCAAGCAGCGTATCATCTTTCTGTTCTCAACTCATGAAGCATGTCAGACTGTCTTTTTCTGCTGCCATCTGAGCTGCGGAACGGGTTTTTCATATGTTTTTTAAAGCTCTTATAGTGTTCACAGGCCTTGTAGTACAGCTCCATATCCCTGAATGATGAGGATATATCGCACCGAAACAGCTCCAGGAGCAATAGATAATCAGGAGAACTGATAATTTGTTCAAACCGGTACAGGGGAAGCTTCGGCGCATAGGCTGGCAGCATATGGTTCCTGATGAGATAGCACACCCGCTGCCTGTGCTCCTCTGGATAGCCGAGTTCTTTGAGGAATCGCTGGGCCTTATTTGCACCGATCTGAGCATGCCGGTCAAAACGATTATTATTATGCTGCGAGGCGAATGCTTTTCCGCTGTCGTGAAGAAGCAACGCCATACGAAGATCGATGTCACTACTTTTTATGTAGGAAAATGTTTCCATGGTATGTTGCCAGACATCACCCTCAGGATGAAAATCCTTATCTTGGGACACCCCGGCCATTGCCTGTAAGAGTGGCCAGTGGTGTTGAATAAACCCCGTTTCCATAAGATGAGTCAGTCCTCGTGCCGGGTCTTTGCTCTCAAGTAATCTCATGAGAATCATCAGCTGATAGGCGGTGCTTTCCGGAGGAAATGACTCATGTGTCACCGCTGTATTCTCAGAATGAAACCCAAACCGAGCCAATAGGAGGGCTTCATCACACGTATCTGTCCAGCCTTCAGCCCCAAACACGGATTTTCTCACTATTTCACCATGCCGCCGGACGTTGAGGTACTGATCGTGGGGATCGCAAAAGACATCTCTAGACACATCGTAGTATATGTTCAAGGGGAGTAATGAACTCTCTGGGATAGTATTTTCTTCAGTTTCACGATAAATGCAGGTATGTCCATGAATATGAAACACCGCATCAATCCCCTCACTGCCGGGAAAATGAAGCTCATCGACATGGGGAGACAGGTCGATGAGAGAGGCGCTTCCTGCAATCTCGATCACAGCGCCCGGCGAATGGTTATAGAGTAGATCCAGCGCCGTTATACCAGTCAGAAATACTGTATGGCCGATATCTGTGAGGCCATATATCAGCTCATCGATGCCCTTTGGTATGTTTTTATGCACGAATAACGCTCCCGCTTCCTCAGTTGGGTATCATGAGATTCAAAGACTAGCATATTTTCTTGTTTTATGCACCCGGGAGGCAATACAATAACACTCTTAACGCGACGCGCTTACTCCGATATACTGGGGCTCAGAAAGAGGGTTCTGCTCTCCGCCCTTAAAAGGAGTCTTCCAGTGCACAGGGATGTACCCAAAAAAATCCTGCTGATCTGTACCTTATTCGTCTTAAGTTCTGTTGCGGTAATCGCATCCCCCTACGAGGAGACTCCTGTACAGGATATGTTCTCCTCCGATGCCTACGAGCGGTATTATCAGACAGTGTACAACTGCCGGCCTGTTGAAGAGCTTGAACGCTCCTATGCTAAACTCACTGCCTGGATCGGCGAGGCGGCTGCCTCTTCAGAGGTCATCGCGATTGCAAAAGCACGGGCATCAATGGTCCTTGCAAGGCAATATGTTCTCGAGCCGTACTGCAAAGATCACAAACGGGCAGAAGAACTGTTATCTGAGGGTCTGTCTTTACTGGACTCGGTCAACCACCGTCAATATGAGGTGGAACGCCTGGTGGTACGGGGCGAGATCTACGGCGTGTTTTTTCTGATGAACAAAGCCAAATATCTGTTTTCCTATGGCAGAAAGTCACAGACAATAGCCCAGGAGGTATGGGAGCTTGACCGCAGAAACCCCCGGGCAATCCTGCTGAAAAGCAACCAGCTTGTGTATACCCCCAAGATATTTGGAGGCAATCCCCGGCAGGCAAGAGAGCTCCTGCTTGCTGTTGTTGATACAAAACTCCTTCCAGTGGAAGCATTTACTGCTTTGACGACTCTCGGGCTCATCGAGGAGCAAAGCGGGAGAGAGGAACATGCCCGTTCATTCTACGAACGGGCAGCAGCCATCTATCCTGACAATAAGTATATATCCAGGTTGGTAGAGGAACTCAATTAGGAAAGAGACATCGTTTTTCATTGACCTAGCGGTGGCTGTTGTATAGGCTGTGCATACTATGTGGGAAAAATTCTATTACGTAAGTATCTTTATTGCTGGCATGTACGGTTTTTTTCTCTCGTTAAGCAATATGGTCTTTATGTATCGGCATACAAAAAAACCAGTTGCAGAGTCGGGCCCGATGGTTTCAGTGCTCCTGCCGGTTCGAGACGAAGAACGGCATATAGGTGCCTGCCTACGGTCTCTGGCAAACCAAACCTACGACAATTATGAAGTGATAGTCCTTGATGATAATTCCTGTGACAGCAGCTGGGATATTATAACGGCCTACGCAAAACGGCATCACAACGTTCATCCGATACGGGGGAATCCTCTGCCGGAGGGCTGGAATGGAAAAAACTTCGCCCTTCAGCAGCTTGCCGAAGCTGCCAACGGATCGTACCTGTTACTTACAGATGCAGATACACTTCACAGCAAAGACAGTGTATCCTTTGCTGTAACTCAGATGGAAACACATAAAGTTGACATGGTTTCCGGGCATCCGAAACAGCTTTTCTCCTCGATTACCAACGGGGCTGTCGTCTCGGCAATGAGCCTAAGTCTTCTGTTTCTTTTCCCGCTCTGGTTACAGAAACGTCTTCAGACTCCCCTCTTAGGTTTTGCTATTGGCCAATATATTTGTATAAAAGCTGAGGTGCTACAAACTGTGGGCGGCTACTCCCGGTTTCCGATGGAAACAGCAGACGACATTTGCCTGGCAAGAGTGCTGTTGTCACATGGTTTTCAGCAGCTCTTTCTCGATGTTGGGGAGGTCGTTTCATGCAGCATGTACGACTCCTTTAGGGAATCTTTTTCCGGAATATCACGAAGTATTACTGCCTTTTTCGGTAAACAGTTTATCATCCCCATGCTTGCTGTTCCTATTCTTGTCCTGCTGCTCGTTGTTCCGGTCCCATTACTCATCCTTCAATGTGTAAACGGATTACAACCTCCTTTCCTGTTATTAGTTGGCACGTTTGCGATGTATACAGGTTGGGTACAGCTGAATCTGTTTCTTCGGTATCCTATACAGACCCTGTTTTTATTCACCCCATCCATGCTGCTTGTCATGTGTATGGGAATACGCGGTTTTTTTGCCGTCGTTACGCGCAGAGGCTATCAGTGGAAAGAAAGAACCGTCCGATAAAAATCTTCTACCGTAACCCGGCGGTGCGGTTTTTGTTTGAAATTGTTTTCTTGATAACCTTCCTTGCTCAGAGCATCGTCTATTTCGTGCTGTTTCAGTTGAAAGTACACGGGAAGGAGAAACTCAAAGCAATAGAGAGTGGGATACTTGTTTCAAACCACTGCCACTATCTTGACCCGGGTTTTATTGCCGCGGCTGTCTGGCCAAAAAGGGTCTACTTTGCCGGTATGGAAAAGACTTTTCGTTCCAATAAGCTCTTTTCACTGTTTATCAGGAGCCTGGGGGGCTTCCCCATTCCAGAAGGCAACCCTGGGAGAATAGTACGCCCCGTTGGTGATACTCTGCGAAACACTCAAAGATTTGTTCATTTCTTTCCTGAAGGGGAGCTCCACGAATACACAACGCAGTTACTCCCCTTTCAGACAGGAGCCTTTTCTCTGGCCTACTTTTTCTCTGTTCCAGTCATCCCCATAACGGAAGTGCAAAAAAAGAGAAAACTCTGGCCGTTGAAGAGAATTGAATTGTTTATAGGGGATCCGATGTCCTTACCATATACCGAGCACGCTCTTCAGACAAAAAAGGAATACCTTTCATACGTCTGCACAGAGGTTCGTAAAACGATGGAACAACAGCTAGAGAAATCTAGCCGATCTTCTTAAGTTCTTTTACTCTGTCAAGCTGCTCCCAACTGAAATGGTCTCGCCCGAAATGCCCGTAACTGGCTGTTTTCTGATACACCGGATCGAGCAGATTAAGTTCCTCAATAATGCCAGCGGGATGGAGATTAAATATGGTGGGGATGGCCTTTTCAATAACTGTTTCGGGGACCTCAGCGGTCCCAAAGGTATCGACCATAATTGAAACAGGTTCTGCCACTCCAATGGCATAGGCAAGTTCCACTTCACAACGGGTACATAATCCCGAGGCCACAATGTTTTTGGCAATGTAGCGCGCCATATAGGCAGCTGACCGGTCCACTTTAGATGGATCCTTCCCACTGAAGGCTCCTCCACCGTGTCTGCCCATTCCACCGTAGGTATCTACAATTATTTTCCGTCCGGTAAGCCCGGTATCACCGTAGGGCCCCCCTATCACAAAGCGCCCGGTCGGGTTCACAAGTATTTTCGTGGCCCCATTACGAAACAGTCCGGTGCCTTCAAATGTCGGTCTGATTACTTTTTCTATGACATCTTCACGAATCTGTTCATTTGTTGCTTCTGGATTATGCTGGTGGGAAATTACTACGGTATCAACATAGGAGGGAATTCCGTTCTCATACTGGATAGAAACCTGACTTTTCGCATCCGGGCGCATCCACGGGATATCCCCACTTTTTCGGAGCTTGGCGGCCCGTTGCAGCAGTTTGTGACTGTAGGTAATCGGTGCGGGCATAAGTTCCGGAGTCTCATCACAGGCATAACCGAACATCATTCCCTGGTCGCCGGCACCAAGCTCAGTACGGGTGCCTTCCCCGGGAGAGATACCATGAGCAATATCAGGGGACTGCCGATGAATGGTATTCAGAACTGCCATAGACTCAAAATCAAGCCCGAATGCGGGGTCTGTGTACCCGATCTGCTCAACGACATCACGAATGAGATCCTGAAGATCTACATAGGTCGTAGTCGTGATTTCACCGCCTACAAGGACCATTCCTGTAGTGGCGAAGGTCTCGCAGGCCACATGGGCTGCTGAATCATCGCGCAAACAAGCATCCAGAACAGCGTCGGAAATCTGGTCACATAGTTTGTCAGGGTGACCTTCGCTCACGGACTCAGAAGTAAAAACAAAGTTTCGGTTGTTTCTCATTGCAATCCTCCAAACATCGTACCAGCTAGCCCCGAACACGTATCGCGGGGATATGATGCGTATGATACCCCCTCCCTGCAGACCATTTCAAGAAAAACGGTTGTGGTAACTACCCCTCTAAAGCAGGTCCTCATGCCGGGTGTTACGAAAAGATATCCTCACCTGCTTATACAGACCATCTCCCTCACTGTTTGTCTCAATATCCACAATGTCGTTCAAAGCAGTATGCACGAGGCGCCGTTCAAATGGGTTCATGGGTTCGAGCAGTCTGGATTTTTTACTCTTTTTCACCTCTAGAGCTGCTTTATATGCCATCTGTACCAGTTGTTCTTCGTGACGAATACGATAATTTTCTGTATCAACAACCACTTTTCTTGTGGGATTGAATTTACCGGCATAGACATTTACCAGAAGCTGTAAAGCATCGAGGTTTTTTCCCTTCTTCCCAATGATGATGCCGGAATGGGATGAGATAATATTCAATCCAAGTTTTTGCTCTTTTCTGAATGAAGTCTTTATCTCTGCGGTATAGCCCATCCGCTTAATAATATTGGATAGAAAGTCAATCACGCTGCGTTCAAACTCGTCCTCATCAACTTCATTCTCCTGAGAGATGGCTGCCTTTTTTGCTTCAGGTTTCTTCTTATTAGCGGGTTTCTTCTCGTCATCTTTTACGTGTACCCGAATTTTTACAGTACTCTTTTTAAACAGTCCCTTTTTCCCTTCATCAATTATCTCAACGTCAAATTTTTCTCTGTCAAGATCAAGTTCTTCAACGGCCCGTTCTATCGCCTCCTGTTCGGATTTGCCTTCAAATTCTTTTATCATATATCTATATCTCCTTAGAGCGCTAAAATCTATTTTTTCTTCTTTGACCCCTTCCCCTTGCTGCCACTTTTATTTCCGCTACTCTTTTTAATCACATTACTTCCGTTATTCTTCTTCACAATTTTTTGCTCAGGGTGCGACTTTTCCTCTTCGACCTGGTGCACCTTTATTCTATTTGTGACCTTTTGCTGCAGCATGGTGAACAGGTTCATGACAAACCAGTAGAGAAGAAGACCAGACGGCGCATTATACAGCACGAAGAAAAGCATTGCCGGCATAAAATAAATCATCATTTTGTTCATACTTTTGGCCTGTGCATTGCCTGCTGTTGCTGACTGGCTTATCTTCATGGAGAAGATCATGGAAATAACATACAGTATCGGTAATGCCCGTATTTCACTCCCCAAGAAGGGAATTGAAAATGGGAGGGAGTAAATAGATTCCGGTAGGGACAGATCAGTGATCCATCCTGGAATAAAGACAGCCCCTCGTAGCTCAAAGTGTTTGTTAAGCAAACCGTAGAGAGCAATAAACACAGGGAACTGCAGAAGCATCGGTAGACAACCACCCATGGGGTTTACCTTTTCCCGTTTGTAGAGTTGTGCCATCTCAGCATTCATCTTGTTGGGGTTGTCTTTGTATTTTGCTTTTATCTCCTCCATCTGCGGGGATAGCGTTGCCATCTTTGCAGTGGACTCAAAACTTTTTTTCGTGAAGGGGAAAAGAACGATTTTAATGAGTATGGTCAGCAGAATAATAGCTACACCATAGTTCGGAACAATGGAATAGAATGCCCGCAAAAGCCATTTCAATATGCTTTCAAGCCATCCAAGCCAGGAGCTGGAGTCAACAGCTTCCTCAAGTTGGAGGTCGGAAAGCCCAAATCCATTCTCTTCAGGGTCGTTGTATATTGAAAGATTCTTGTCAAGGATAGGGCCGATATAAAAGCGGAACACATCCGTGTTCATAGAGCTTCTTATCGTTGGTCTGGTGAAATACATCTGGGCCCCTTCAACGAGTCCTTCAACATCTTTTTTCGCCAGAGTCACTTCGTAACGGGTCGCATCGGGAACCCCGATGACGGTAAAATACTTACCGGTCAGAGCTGCCCATGATATAAAAGCTTCGGTAGTATACGTACCGTTACTGAGCTTCGCTTTGTTTTTATCGCCGTCCTCGAAGGTATAAAAATCTCTAAATCTATACCGCCCGTCGGGCTCCTCAAAAAATTCCGGCCCAATTTGGGGTTCAAAAGCGAGCGTATAGGCATCACCGGCGTCGTTTAAGGGGATTGCTTTATTTTCAGTGTTCTCAAGGGTTACATAGATCTCAAATAGATAGTCCTTCTCATTAAAGACAAAGGTTTTCTTTAACCGGAAATGATTAGGTGAAGGGCTTCCATCCTCCTGGATGACACTGAAATCCCTGTAGAACTCTATCGTGAAGTCATCTCTCTGGAGTACGTTAAAATTGGCATCCACCGGGTTTTCAGTTGAATCCCCGAAGTAGAGATAAAAAGCGGCTTGGTCTTCCCGGCTTCTAAAAATCATCTCCACCGGATCACCATTTTCCAGCCGGTGCTGTTTCATCTTCAAGCTTTCCATAACAGCGCCGCGCGAGCTGAGAGTCGCAACAAACACATCGTTTTCTACGGAAACACTTCTTGTCTCTGGATCTTCCCCTACTGGAACTACAGAACCAGGGACATCAGCGTTATAACTAAGCTGACCGGGGGTTGCCGCTTCCTGAGTTTCCGAACCGGACGGTTCTGAGTCACGAGTATTTTGTTGATTTACTGTCTGTTGCGTGTTTGCCTGTTCGGTTGAAGCAGCCTCATTAGGATCCGGTGCAAACAGTACACTCTGAATACTAAAACCGATGGTCATTATGAGGACCGACAGAACTACTGCCAACAAGGTTCGCTTGTCCATATTTACTCCTAATCATGCTTAATGGGAAGTCTGAACGTTCTGTCGAATCTGGACTAGGATCAAATCAAAATATGGAATATATCTTTACACAAAATTAAGAGGAGGCACTGCTGTTTTCCAGCAGACCTGCTTTCTCTACGAGTTTCAAGAATTGTTCCTTTCGTTTTGCAAACCCATAGACTGTTCCCGGATATATAACAAAGGCAATATCATAACCCTTTGCAAGTAGTTCCTTTTCGGTTCGATATATCTCTTTTATCCGCCGCTTAAGCAAATTTCTTTCTACGGCATTCCCATACTTTCTAGCCGGTATCACAAGCAAACGGGTCCAATTAAGTCCGTTTTCCCTATATACCAGCTTCATGCCACGAACCGAAACAGATAAACCCTCTGAAAATATTCGACTGATGTCAGACTTTCTTCTCAGCAGCTCCTGTTTAGTAAGGCTTTTTCTCATCTGTAGCCGAGAGTTTACTTCTGCCCTTTCTTCTTCTCCGAGCCAAAACCAGCCTGCCGCCTTTTGTTTTCATACGGGCCCTAAAACCAAATTTTCTATTTCGTTTTACTCTGCTAGGTTGATAGGTTCTCTTCATATAGGATATTCTCCCTTATATTTTCGCTTACGCGGAATTTTTTCGTTATTACTTACATACAAAACAGGTACATGCCTGCCGAGTGAGCAAGTATACTTTCCATATCTGCCTTTGTCAACCCAAAACAATGCGCAGATACTTAATCTGCAATTCCGGGTATAAACGCTGTATTTTTTTTATAATTGAACGCTTGTGCATTTGCAGCATCTGCACCCAGCCGGGATGATCAGCTGACACAATGAGGGTATTTCCCTCCAGTTCAACGATTGTGGAGTGAGACCCTATGTCACTACCCACAATCTGCTCCCATTCACGGAACAGGGAAACAACATCCTGCTCATCCTCTATATGCAAAGAGTCAAATATTTGTTCGATCAGTTCGGATGCTTTTTTCACCGGTTATATGTACCTTCACTTCTATTACAGATTCCGTTCTCCACGCGATAGGTCATGCTATCATAGGAACCGGCCTTAAAATAGGATTCATCAGGCAGAAATGTAAAAAAGGCCTGGTCGTAAGCGGCCATCGTTGCAAGAAATCGCTCTCTCTTTGCAATATCCAATTCAAGAAGTACATCATCAAGAAGTAATATAGGTTTAAGTTTGCGTTCTTTTACATACATTCTCGCTTGCACACTTCTGAGAACTAACGCAATAAGCCTCATCTGTCCCGTGGAAGCAGTAGCTATAAAATCTCGTTTTTGATGTACTACTGAATATTTGTCCCGATGGGGACCTGTTGTAGTCATTTCGTAAGCAATATCCCGAGGTTCGCTCTGTTCTAACTTTTGTACTGCTTCTTCTTCGCTTTCAATTCCTTTCCAGGAAGGATTGTATTGAATTTTAGGTTTTAATCCGTTTTGGGAAATATCGTCATACAAATCGGGAAAAATTACATTAAACTCGTCTACTGTTTTTTTTCTGCTTTTTTGCAGTCGTATTCCAACTTGAGCAACTTTTTTATTATAAACAGAAAGAAGATCTTTGTTCCCATCCCGTAAAAGAGCATTTCTTTGCCTTACTATGCCCATGTATTCTCGTAAATCATCGATATACAGAGGATCTGTCAGGGTTACTGTCTGATCAAAGAATTTCCTTTTCTGTGCAGGGGAGCCTTTTATAAAATCAATATCTTCGTGTGAGAATATGATACTGCCACAGATATCAAACAGAGCTTTTCTATCTTTAATCTCGCTATTATCTACAAATATTCTTCTTTTTCCTTCACTGATAATAAGTTTAATGATATGTTCTCCGCTTTGTTCATTGATAACCTTTCCAATTAGAGACATATCCTTATGGTTGAATGTAATAATATTTCGATTGAGATTAGTTCTAAACGAAGATCCGTAGCAGAGCATATATATCGATTCGAGAAGGTTTGACTTTCCCTGCCCATTATTCCCGACAAAAATAATGTGCCTGTTTTCAGTATCAATCTTTGCATCACGAAGATTTCTGAAATGATAGACCTGTATGTATTCTAGAACCATGTTGAGCTACTTTAATTGAGTTGCATCGGCATAATAACATGGAAGAAATCTTTTTCAGGAAATGGACCGACACTGACAGCCTTATTTGCTTCAGTAAATCCTATATACATTTTCTCACCTGGCATTACTCGCAGAGGATTAATGAGATAGGCATAGTTCAGTGCTAAACGAATAGGTTCTCCGTAATACTCACAGGGAATTTCTTCTTCAGCCTTTCCAATATCGTTTTCTTCTGAGGAGAGTTTCAGCATCTCCTGACTAATATCAAGGAAAAGTCTTTTTGATTTCTGTTCAACCAGCAGGGAAACACGTTTTAGTGCATCAAAAAAAACTTCTTTTTCTACAATGCACTGGTAACTCTGTTTCTCGGGAATAACACGTTTATAGTTTGGAAACTGTCCGTCTATAAGCGTCGATGCAATATGGTGTGCATTAAACTTTGCAAAAATATAATTATCCTGCAGTGCAAGGCTGATGGTTTCTTCCTTCCCACATAGTTTTTTAACCAGATGTAAAAATTTTGGCGGTATGATAACCGGCTTAAAGTGAGGAATCTCCTGGTTGATGATGCGGTTCATGTAAGAAAGTCTTCGCCCGTCAGTTGCAACCATGATAAGTCCATCACCACCACGTTCAAGGTACACACCGTTTAAAAAGTAACGCGTTGTATCATCAGATACAGAAAAAATTGTTTGATCGACCATTTCAATGAGATCGGAGGCAGGAATGGAAAAAAAGAGATTTTCATCGCAAACTCTCATTTCTGGATATTTATCAGAATTTATACTTCTCAGGTTAAACTGTATTTTTTGGAATACCGGAGCAATGACAACCTTTTCGTCAGCTTGTTCAATTTCTATTTCCCCCTCCGGCAGTGAACGTAGAATTCCAAGAAATTTATCACAATACACAGTAGTACTGCCAGGCTCATCGGTTTCAACAGGAATTTTTGTCTCAAAACTGACATTCAAATCAGTGGCCTTAATTGATAGGGTATTCGATGAAGTTTCCAACAATACATTGGAAAGAATGGAAAGTGTATTTCTTGATGCAATGATTTCTTGGGCTATGATTATCTCTTGAAGGATTGTCTGTTTTGAGCAAGTGAATTTCATATCAGCTCCTTACTACGTTTTTATTATTAATATAAGTAGTACTAGTAATAGGCACTGTGGATACTGTGAATAACATCACTACCTATATACCATACCAATTATTATAGTACATTTTATCTGTGCAAAACTTTGAAGAACTATGCACAATCTATCCACTCTGTTAACAACTATATCATATTATCCACAATTTAGAGAGAAAAATCCACCAGGTATCCATAGCTTATCCAGAAGTTACTAACAGGGAGTGTTTTTTTGTATACATACTTTACATAGAACTAATTATCTAGTTTCCCTGCTTGACTCTTTTATTGTTCGAATAAGCTTTTGAATGGTGTTATCGACTGATGGATCGGTCTGTATGAGACTCTCAATTTTTTGGCATGCATGCATCACTGTGGTGTGATCTCGGCCGCCAAAGTCATAACCAATTTCGGTTGTAGAATAGTCTGTCATATTTCTGGAAATATACATTGCAATTTGACGGGGTACGGCCACGGCACGTGTGCGTTTCTTACCCCGCAGTTCTATATAGGAAAGATTAAAATAGTCTGCTACGGCTTTCTGGATCGTCTCGATTGCAATGCTGTGTTCCCGGGTGAGTGAATAGGAGTCTTTGAGCTGCTCCTGGGCTATCTGCATAGTAATTTCTTTATTGAGCAGTTTCGAATAGGCAATGAGCTTTGTCAAAGAGGCCTCTAAATCGCGGACATTAGTATTTACGTTTCTACTGATAAACTGAAGAACTTCCTCTGAAATGGAATACTGATGATCTTCACACTTTTTCTTTAGAATTGCGATCCGGGTTTCATAATTTGGTGGCTGCAGATCAACATTGAGTCCCCGTTCAAATCGACTTCTCAGCCGGGCAGCAAGTTTTTTCAGCTCGGATACCGGGCGGTCACAGGTAAAAATCATCTGTTTGTTGGAATCATACAGGTCGTTAAATGTGTGAAACAACTCCTCCTGTGTTGATTCCTTCCCTTGGAGAAAGTGAATATCATCGATAAGTAATATATCGGCTTTTCGATACTTATTTTTAAACGGCTGTAATTTTTTTTCGCCGATCGCTTGGATAAACTCGTTGGTAAAGGCTTCGGCAGTTACATACATTACGCGTAACTCGGGAATATATTCGTCGATGTAGTTACCTACAGACTGGATCAAATGTGTTTTTCCCAGCCCAACACCCCCATAAATGAGACAAGGATTATAGGCTGTTCCAGGATTCTTTGCTATTGCCAGACACGCGTTAAACGCAAATGAACTGTTATCTCCGACAATAAAGGAATCGAAGGTGTAGTCAGGGTTTCTCTCACTGTTCCCACGTTTTTTCTGTGTTCTTTCCTGTTTTCGATTGGGCTGGTACAGATCAGCTTGTGCTGAAAGAGTACTTTCTTCTGAAGTACTGGTGTTCTCTGAAGGCCGGGGAGTCTCTTTTATTACTGTAAAGGAAAATGAAACTTCTTCCCCGGTAACTTCGTACAAAGCATCTTTGATGAGTTTACTATAACGCTGCTTGATCTGATCCATGATAAATTTTGAAGGCACAGCAAATACTATACCCTCGCTGTTTGAGCTATCATAGGAGAGTCGGCTGAACCAGGTTGCATACTCCTGCTCAGATAGTTTGCGTTGGATATGGATTGAAGCCTCTTTCCAAAAGTCATGATAATCAGATACTGTATCAGCCATACCGAACATTCTATCCGAGAGTAAGTATTATGGCAAGAAATGTGCCCCCACTTCTCATGATGCTAAATCTCTAAAATCGCATATAGCGGCTACAATACGTATTCTTAGTATTTTTTTTGAAAATCCCCTGAAAAATAATGCAGAGCGAATTTTTAGAAAGCTCAAGCATAAAAAAAATCCACTCTCTATCATGGTAATTTAGTTTACTAAAAATAGCAAAAACGTTATACTGCAGTGATTCTTAGACAGAAAGGTATTATCTAATGCAAACAAATTATTCAGCTCAAGATATCCAGGTACTTAAAGGGCTCGAAGCCGTCCGAAAAAGACCCGGGATGTATATTGGATCCACGGGTCCTGACGGGCTTCACCACCTCGTATATGAGGTAGTGGATAACAGTATTGACGAAGCCCTTGCCGGGCATTGTTCAAAAATACTGGTTACTCTCGAACCTGACGGAATTGTGCAGGTCAATGATGACGGCCGGGGGGTTCCGGTGGATCTTCATCCGATCGAAAATGTGAGTGCTCTTGAGATAGTCATGACCCGTCTGCATGCCGGAGGCAAGTTCGACAAGAATAGCTACAAGGTCTCTGGAGGACTGCATGGGGTTGGTGTTTCTGTTGTCAATGCTCTCTCACAATGGTGTGAAATTGAGGTTTATCGTGATAGCAAGATCTATTATCAGCATTACGATCGCGGAGTACCTCAGCAGCCAGTTGAAGTCATCGGTGAGACTGAGTTGCGTGGAACGCGCGTACGGTTTAGGGCAGATCCGGACATTTTTGAAGAAGTGGAATACAGCTTTGATGTTCTTGCCAATCGGCTGAGGGAATTGGCCTTTCTCAATAAGGGTATTCATATTGACATCGTTGACCTTCGGGGGCCTGAGCCGAGAGAAAAGAATTTTATGTTTGAAGGCGGTGTTAAGTCCTTTGTCACGTTCTTGAATACTACCAAAAAACCGCTTCATCCAGAACCTGTCTACTTCGAGGCAGTCAAAGACGGTGTTGAGCTCGAAATAGCTTTGCAGTATAACGATGGGTTTGCTGAAACGGTTTTTTCGTTTGTAAACAACATCAACACTAAGGAAGGAGGCACACATCTCGTAGGGTTCAAGACCGCATTGACGAGAGTGATAAACGATTTTTTGAGGCGCTCGAAGGCGGC
>JBNJDX010000034.1:0-23565 GCA_051745285.1 Spirochaetota bacterium | reverse complement strand
CCGGCCTCGGTTAAAAAATCCAGGCAGTCAAGCAGATTTTCGGGGGAGACACCTAATGACCCCTTAAAACTGTCAAGTTTCGGAATCATATTTTGGTATGTTTGCAAGGCTTCTTCCCACTCCTGATCATGCTTAAAGAGTTTTGACAAATCCCAGGTGTCAGAGGGGGAGACATCCTTGCGTTCAATAATTGCATTTGCTTGCTTTGCATTCATAAGGCGGCTGCTCCTTCAAATGGTTTTACTATATGACAGTGTTCTGGGACAGCAAGGCGCTGAGCGCTCTAGCTGCCTTCCCACGATGGCTGATGCTGTTTTTTTCTTCCGGCGTAAGCTCTGCTGCAGTTTTATCAAGAAAGGGAAGGTAGAGCAGGGGATCGTATCCAAACCCGTGGTCTCCAGAGGGAGCATTGGCTATAACTCCCTCAAAGGTTTCTTGCACAGCGAACATACGGTAGTCTGACAAAAGAACAACCATGCTGCAGACAAAGAACGCGTGTCGTTCTTCTTTACCACGCATTTGTTGCAACAGATACTCATTTTTCTCTTCGTCGCTAAGCATTCTTCGGAATATATTGCTGCCGTAGCGTGCAGAAAACACGCCCGGTTCTCCTCCCAGGGAGGGAACAACAAGCCCTGAATCATCTGCGAGGGCGGCATATCTCTGGTCGTCGTGTAGGGAGGAAAGTTCTGCAAGCAGGGCAGCCGCTTTACCGTGTGCATTACCAAAGAACGTGTCCTCGGTCTCTTCAAAGTGATAATCCACGTTCAATTCATCAGGGGTGAGGAGGCTGTGTCCTGCAAGAATAGCCTCAAGCTCTGTTTTCTTGTGCACATTCGTGGTGGCTATGACGATATTCATGCCTACACAATAGTGATTTTATGCGAAAGCGTCCAGCAATCTTTTGTGTTTCCTCCGCAAGTAAAACAACCCTGAATCAATCGATCCCTTTGGGACCCCGAGCAGCTCAGCAATCTGCCGGTGGTATACATACAAGTTAAATGAATCAATCTTTTCAGCCACATTGCGGCTTGCAGCCTGCTTTTTGCAGCGTTTTGCTATGATCTCCTGCTGTAGATGCTCATGAGGCTCCAAGCGTAGAAGGTCTTCAAGATGAAGCATTTCCACATATAAGGTATTTTGCTGCTGTTCAAGTTTCTCATAGCGAGCGAGTCTTTCAGCATTTATGGTTCTCAGGTGCAAGACCATGTCTGATACCTTTCCAAACAGACTCGTGAGAGCTGTGAAGGCCTCATCAAGTACCGGTATAACCGAGTGAGGCAGAAGTAGGGCATGTTTTAACACGAGATACAATAGTTTATCAGCTTCAATGGTATACGAACAGCTCAGCGAAGAGTCAAAGCGGGAAGCATCAATGATGATGCTTGGCGTTTCGGCCGGCCGGCGGCAGACCGCTGTATAATCAGGAGCTTCCTCGAACACGGTTTCAAGTTCATCTTGGGGTCCCGACTGATTCCGATGCGTGTGCTCTGCAGCCAGTTGCTCGTACGAACCTGCTTTTTGACGGGTTTTGAAATTTCTCAAGCGGTATCGGATACAGCGAACCAGGTACTGTTCTACCGGGTATCCCTGAAATGTAAATTTATGCAGTATGTAGTCGATCGTGGGGGCAAAATAGAGGAGAAATTCAGAGGACTCCTCTTCGCGCAACAAGTGTTTATCCACCGGATATGAATAGACAAAATAGTAGAGTTGCTGCAGGGTTTGTTCTTTATCCTCCCCTGTACGCTGATAGGCAATAACTTTTTTTGTTAGGGTAGTCGTTCTCCAGATACGTCCTCCCTCAGTATAGGGATAGTAACTTGACGGATGGGTCTGAATTGCAGCACTTGGCATATGTAGCTCCTTGCACGATAGTTTCTATCCTGCGGAGCAAGGAATGTGCCAGAATGTGGTTGGCTCTCACAAAGCAGTAAGTTGAGCATTTACAGTCTGAATGTAAGGCAGCGGGGTGGGATGTGTAAAAAGTTGTTGGGATAGGTGGATTTATATTACCGGAATATGCCTACGAGAATTCCTGGTCAAGACGCTTCTTGAAGCGGGGTAATATCTCCTCAATGCTGCCAGAGACTGTTGCACCGGCAGCCTTCCGGTGACCGCCGCCTCCAAATTCTGCAGCGAGAGCTCCCACGTCAATTGAGCTGTTACTGTGTGTGCGCAGCCCGACTGTACAGGTACCCTCGGGTTTTCTGTTTTCACGAATATATATGATTACCTCACAGTCATATACACTGAGCATCTGGGTATAGAGGGTTTCCGAGTCACGGTTAAGCTCGCCGTATGTCTCAATCTCAGAGAGAGTCTCCCACGTATAAATCAAACGGCCGTCAAAGTCCTGTTCCATTCTTGCTAACAGTACTCCGAGTAGTTTCCGGGATTCAAAAGATTTCTGCCCGTAGATGTCGGCATGAATATCGCGCGGTGAGGCGCCTGCATGCACCAATTCTGAAGCTGTTTGGAACACTTCACCCCGGTACGGCCCGATATGGCGAAAGTAGCCAGTATCAGTTGCAAGTCCAAAAAGCAGCATGTGGGCGGTGTCGGGATCAATTGGTAATTTGAGATGGTTAAACAGCCGGTGTATTAAAAATGTTACTGAGAAGGCTCGGTCATCGATAAAGTGAATGTTTCCAAAAGCCTGACCGGAGGCATGGTGGTCAATAACGGCGATGGTAAAGCCAGCAATCTCCTCGGCGAGATAGCCGATACGATCGGCAGAAGAGCAGTCGACAATGACAATCAGGGTATCAGCTGGGTCGAGCCCCTCGGGGAGATGAGTATGAAACAGTTCCTCGTGGCCTGCGATTTCCTGCCGAGTAAAAGGGCCTGTGGATACCAAAAAGGGTTTCTTCCCGAGCAGCTCAAAGAGCTTCCCCATGGCCATTTGTGAATGAATTGAATCACTGTCTGGATGTTCGTGTCCAATAATAACAAATCGGGTGTACTGCTGAAATGCATCAAGCAGTTCCTGAGGGATGCTCACCGGTTTATACATAGTTCTGTAACAACTCCTGTCACGCTGGGGATTTTTGTCTCTGACTGCTGCTGCTATCAGGAAAGAGGATGCTGAAAACCTCTTCAATGGTTTCCACATAATATATTGACAATTGTTCACGAACATTTTTTGGCAGGTCTTCCATGGCATCGCGTTTATTGGCTGCAGGCAATATGATTTTGTGAATACCGTGCCGGTAGGAGGCGAGAACTTTTTCTTTTATCCCTCCCACGGAGAGCACCCTGCCGGTAAGTGTTATTTCCCCTGTCATGGAATAATCGTGTGGGAGCGGTATCTCAGCAGCAGCAGAGAACAGCGCCCCGCATAATGTAATGCCAGCTGATGGCCCGTCTTTCGGGATAGCTCCCTGTGGCACGTGCACGTGAATATCATGTTCTTTAAACATTTGTGGATCGACGTTCAATATGTCTGCGCGAGACTGAATAAAGGTGAGGCTGATACGCGCGCTTTCTTTCATGACCTCTCCCAGATTTCCCGTGAGAATAAGTTTTCCGCTACCGGGCATAAGGGAAACCTCAACACTCAGCAGTCTGCCGCCCATCTCAGTCCAAGCCAGTCCATTGGCCAGCCCAATGGCAGGTTCTCTCTGCACGAGTTCACCGGTGTATAACGGCTTGCCAAGCAAGCGGGGAACCGCTTTGGCTGTAATAACTTTCTTAAAACTTGTCGGCAGTTGCTCTCGGGTATGTTGTTGAACAAACGCCCTTGCTGTTTTCCTGACGACTGCTCCGATTGACCGTTCAAGGTTACGTACGCCAGATTCCATCGTATACTCATGGATTATTTTCATGATGGCATCTTTCCTGAAACGGACTTCTGCCTGATCCAGGCCATTTTCTTTCATCTGCTTGGGGATGAGAAACTGGGTAGCAATGGCAAACTTCTCGACATCCGAATAACCGGGAATCTCAATAATCTCCATGCGGTCGCGCAGAGCGGCCGGAACGGTATGCAGTGAATTGGCAGTTGCGATGAACAGTACTTGCGATAAATCGAAAGGTACCTCCAGGTAATGATCTGAAAACGTGGAATTCTGCTCGGGGTCCAGCACCTCAAGAAGTGCCGAGGCGGGATCTCCCCGAAAGTCAGCACTCATTTTATCTACCTCATCAAGCAGGAAGACAGGGTTTATCGTGCCAGCTTTTTTGATTGACTGGATAATCTTACCGGGCAGTGCCCCGACATAGGTCTTTCGGTGCCCGCGTATTTCAGCCTCATCCCGGATTCCTCCGAGTGAGATCCTGATAAACTCTCTACCGATCGTTCGTGCTACCGACATACCCAGGGAGGTCTTTCCGGTTCCGGGAGGACCCACGAGACACAGTATAGGTCCCTTCACAGACCGCTGAATACTGCGAACGGCGAGAAAATCGAGGATACGTTCTTTTGGCTTAACCATATTGTAATGATCCTCGTCCAGGATCTTCTGAGCCCGCTTGATATCGTAGTTGTCTTCAGTTGTATGGGACCAGGGAAGATCAGCCAGCCATTCAAGATACGTGCGCAGGACTCCTGATTCGGGTGCCATGGCCTGTAACTTGCGCAAGCGGGTAGCCTCTTTCTCAGCCTTAGCTAGAACCTCTTCTGGAGGGTTCTTAGCCTTGATTCTCTGTAACAGCTCATCCGCCTCATCGGCTTCATCCTGTTCCTTCCCAAGCTCCCGATTAATCTGCCGTATCTGTTCGTTAAGAAAGTACTCTTTCTGGGCCTGCTCCAACCGCTCTTTTACACGACTTTGGATAGTGCCCTGCAATTTCTTCATCTCAATTTCAGTTTCAAGGAGCACTGAAACATGTTCGAGGCGCTGTTTCGTATCGGTAATCGACAGCAACTCAAGCTTGATGTCACGCTGAAATGGAACGTGGGTACAGATTAAGTCAACAAGCGTATCACCGTTATCAGCCTGTTGAATTTTCTTGGAGACTTCAGTGGGAAATCCCTTGATATAGGAGCTGTACGATTCAAACGACTGTTGTACGTTTTTCATCAAGAGGGCTATATCATTCTCTGCCGGATGTTTCTTTTCCACAATGGGGGTAATTTCTGCGTAACCAGACTGTGAAGCTGCCATGTTAGTGGACTCAATCCGTCCCCTATACAGGGCTTCTATCAGAAGCTTGACGTTGTTGTTCTTCATCTTGAAAATCTGGAGAATTTTCACCACCGTACCGACGGTGTGGAGTCTGTCAGCCAGCTTCTCGCTTTCCTGGGCACTGCTGTTCGGATAGGCAAGTAAGAGAAGACGGTCCCCTTCCATAGCCTGCTGGATGACCTCATTGATCTCGGCAGAGGAGGAGAAATAGGGTATTACGCTGTGCGGGAAAACCACAAGCTCCCTCGAAAATATCAAAGGGAGCTCAATTTGGTCGTGTCTATAGTTGTCCTGTATCATATTCATGCAGTTTTTTTGTTGTATTCGATTTTGGGTTTCTCCCGCTCTTCGACTACACCGCGATTTACAATCACTTCCTTCTTCCCTTCGACAGAAGGGATTTCATACATAATGTCGGTCATTATATGTTCAACTATCGAACGAAGTCCTCTAGCTCCTGTTTTCTGATCAATTGCCTTCTCAGCAATTGCCTCAATAGCGGTGTCCTCAAAAATCAAGTTTACATCATCAATGCCCATTGAAGCTTGGTACTGTCTGATAACGGAGTTTTTCGGTTCTAGAATGATACGCATCAGATCCTCTTTTTCAAGGTTGGACAGGGACACATGTATCGGGAGACGCCCAATAAACTCAGGGATCAAGCCAAATTTAATTAGATCTTCAGGGAACAATTGCGCATACAGCGAACCGAGATCTTTCTCCTGTCTGGTTTTTACATCTGCACCAAAACCGAGTGGGTGCTGGCTGGTTCTATTATCAATAACCTTATCCAGCCCGACAAAAGCACCACCGCAGATAAAGAGAATATCAGTTGTGTCAATTTTCAACATGTCCTGATTAGGATGCTTGCGGCCGCCCTGTGGTGGAACCGAAGCTACCGTTCCCTCAATGATTTTCAACAGCGCCTGCTGTACACCTTCACCAGAGACATCACGAGTGATAGATGCATTCTCCGACTTTCTGGCAATTTTATCGATCTCGTCAATAAAAATGATGCCTTTCTCGGCAGATTGGATGTTATTACCCGCATTCTGGATGAGCTTTAACAGGATGTTCTCTACATCCTCACCCACATACCCGGCTTCAGTTAGCGTTGTGGCATCAGCAATTGCGAAGGGGACTTGCAGCTTTCGTGCAAGGGTCCTTGCCAGCAGGGTCTTACCGGTTCCAGTAGGTCCAATCATCAGGACGTTAGATTTTTCGAGCTCAACGTCGTCTTTGAGTTTATCTTTGTGCAAGACTCGTTTGTAATGATTATAGACGGCCACAGAAAGAGTTTTCTTTGCCTGCTCCTGTCCTACTACATAGTCATCAAGATACTCTTTTACTTCTTTCGGAGTAGGTAGTTCCTGTAGTATGGTGTCTGATTCACCCTGTTCTTCTTCCTGCAGGATATTATCACATACCTTCACGCATTCATCACAGATGTACACGCCGGGTCCTGCAATGAGCCTGTTCACCATATCTGCGCTCTTTCCGCAGAACGAACAGGTTTTCTGGGATGTTCTTGTTTTAGCCATAAAAACCTCTATATATACCGCCTGTAGGCAGTATGTTTATCAATTTGCGACAATTTACCGTACTAGCAGACTATCAACAATTCCATATTCGACTGACTGCTGTGCAGTTAGAAAGTAATCACGTTCTGTGTCAGCGGCAATCTCTTTGGCGGTTTTACCGGTATGTTTTGCAAAATAATCTATAGTCATCTGTTTTATCCGGAGAATCTCCTTAGCATGGATGTTGATGTCTATGGATTGACCCTGAGCTCCTCCCCACGGTTGGTGGACGAGGATACGAGAAGAGGGCAGGGCAAAGCGTTTGCCGTGAGTCCCGCTTGCAAGAATAAGAGCCGCCATACTGGCTGCCTGGCCCAGGCAAATAGTCTGTACGTCGGAGCGTATATACTGAATTGTATCATAAATTGCCAGTCCGGCTGTAACGCTGCCACCAGGGGAATTAATGTATAGGCTGATATCACGCTCCGGATCCTGTGACTCCAGATAAAGCAGCTGGGCAACAATTAAATCCGCCACAGTATCGTATATCTCACCGTCAAGAAAGATAATTCTCTCTTTGAGCAGTCTTGAAAATATATCGTATGAACGTTCTCCTACACCGGTCTGCTCAACCACCATGGGAATAAGACTGTTCATTTGTTCTTGTTGAAAACTCATCTGTGCTCCTTCAAGCTACTGTTACAGCTTGTCCTGCATCAGGTCGTCGAAATCTACCTTTTCGCCCTCTTGGAAAGTATTCTTTTCAAGCAGTAGGTCGACAGCCTTCTGCATTTTCTTATCTTCTTTCATCATTTGTTTATAGTAATCTTTTTGCTGCTGGTCGGGCAGGGCCTCGATTTGAGGGAGCAAGTCCTTTATATCCTCGTCGGTCGCTTCGATACCCTCGTCATTGATAACCTTTTCGAGCAGCATCTGGATGAGAATACTCTTTCTTGCCTGTGGTCTCCACTCCTCAAGCAGGTCAGCCTTGGTTTTTTCCTGATACGCGAGGATCTGTAGTATCTGCTCTTCGCCCATACCGGACTGACTTACAAAGCTATTCCAAGAGTTTTCCAGTTCAGCGTTAATCATAGACTCCGGTATGTCTGCCTCAATGGGGTCAATCAAAGCATCGTAGAGTTTCTGAACTTTGTAGTTGCGGAGTTTATCCTCAAGCTGCTTCTCAAGCTTTTCCCGAGTAGCTTTCACCAAATCATCGAAGGTCTCATACTCATCACTGATATCCTGGGCAAATTCATCATCAAGTTCAGGCATGTCCCGGACTTTAACAGTTTTGATCTCAACTTGCACCTTCACTGTCTTGCCTGCATACTCTGTAGTTTCATGATCATCGGGGAAGGTTTTTTCTATTACTTTGGAGTCACCCTTTTTCATCCCGATAATGTCGTCGTCAATTTTATAGAAGTTGTAGCCGGTGCCGACAGTAAAGACAAAATCCTGTCGTTCGGTGCCTTCAACGATCTCGCCCTGATCATCAACTTCGGCCATATCAACCGTGACGATGTCATCTTTTTCAACAGCCTTGTCTTGCTCGGTCACCATGGAGTTCTGTTCCTGGAGATTTTTGATTTCCTCATCAATCTTCTCTTGAGGAACTTCAGACGTCGGTACGGTTATCGTATTATCGGCATACTCCGGAAGGTCGATCTTCGGGTACACATCATATTTTACCGCAAAGCTGAACTCTTTTTCCGGGTCCAGGGAAAGTGAAAGTTCATCACTGAGTACAGGTCGGCTATAAGGAAGAGGTTGATACTCAGAATCAAGCTCCTTGATCGCCTTTTCCACGGAATTTTCTATGAGGGAGTACATTGTCTCCTCTTTCAGTGCTTCTCCGTATTTGTTTTCCAACACTGACGCAGGGACTTTACCCTTGCGAAAACCCTTGATCTGTACCTTTTTACAGTACTCTTTCACTGTCTTGTCGTATTCTTCTGCTACAGTTTCTTGCGGAACCGATACGGTAAGTTCTACCGCCGAGTTCTCAAGCTCTTTGATCTTCTTTTCGGCAACCATCTTTAACCTCTTTCCTCATAATAAGCTCTAACACCTCACAGTATACTAAAGATACCTCGCATCGACTACCGTCGGATATCTTACACACTGTGATAATAAAAAAGGCGACCCATGCTTCGGGTCGCCTTTTCGAGCGAGAGACGGGAATTGAACCCGCGACATCCACCTTGGCAAGGTGGAGCTCTACCGCTGAGCTACTCTCGCATAAGCGATTCAAAAGGACCAGCCCCTCAGGTGAAGACCCTCTTGCGAGAGAAGGGACTTGAACCCTTACGCCAAAAGGCACTAGATCCTAAATCTAGCGTGTCTGCCAATTTCACCACTCTCGCAGTGATATACCACAGTTTCCCAAATGTGTCAATAAACGACACTCCCAGAAAACCGTTTGAGCCGTGAAGGGATCGAACCTTCGACCCGCAGATTAAGAGTCTGCTGCTCTCCCAGCTGAGCTAACGGCCCATAAAACAAATGTACGTCCAGCAGGATTCGAACCTGCGACCTACGGATTCGAAGTCCGGCGCTCTATCCAGCTGAGCTATGGACGCATGTACGTAAGTTTGGCAGAATACCCAAACCGCAGTCTCACGTATATCATACAAACTGCAGGGTGGGCGACGGGGCTCGAACCCGCAACAACCAGAACCACAATCTGGTGCTCTACCATTGAACTACGCCCACCAAGTTCAGTGGCGCATGCCACATCGTGCGAACGAAATGTACTTTGGAGGAATTTACCCGTTTTGTCAATACCTGCAGCAAACGAGCTTTGGGCGATCCCTCATACAATATATTACTCAGTTGATTCCTGCTGCAGCATCATATGCACTTTAGTGCCCAGTTCTTTTACGGAAAACGGTTTCTGAATGAATTGTATTCCCTGTTCGAGTACACCCTGATGAGCGATGACATTAGCTGTGTAACCAGACATGAATAAAGTTTGCAGCTTTGGACAGAGCTTTTGCAGCTGCAATGACAACTCCCGACCGTTCATTTCGGGCATGACCACATCAGTTAATAGCAGGTCAATTTCTTCCCGGTGAGTATCGGCCAACGTGATTGCCCTGCCAGGGTTTTCTGCAGCCAGCACCTGATATCCGAGGCGTTCAAGCATCGATTTCGCCATAGTCCGTATGACCTTCTCATCCTCAACTAGCAGGATGGTCTGCCCCTGTCCCTTCTGAATTTTCTCGGTATTATTAGACTTATGTTGGTCACCTTTTCCTGAGTATTTGGGGAAATAGATTTTAATAGTGGTTCCTTTCCCTACTTCACTGTATACATTAACAAAACCATTATTCTGTTTGACTATGCCATATACAGTTGACATGCCTAACCCGGTACCTTTGTCCCCTTTCATCGAGAAAAAGGGTTCAAAGATTTTTTCCGCGGTATCGCGGTCCATACCGCTGCCGTTATCGCTGACAGCCAGCAGCACATATTCGCCTGGCTTAACCCCGGCGTGGTTGCGGCAATACTCCTCATCATATTCAACAACAGATGCCTCAATAGTGATCTTTCCAATCGTATCTATAGCGTCTCGCGCATTGATGCAGAGATTTGCAAGCACCTGGTCAAGCTGGGAGGGGTCTATGAGAATCGTGCTGTCAGAAAAGCTAGGCAGCCAGGCAAGATCAATATCCTCTCCAATCAGTTTTCTTACCATGTTCAAAGTCTGTTCAATCTTTTCATTCACATCAAGAACTTTCGGAGCTATGGTCTGTTTGCGCGAAAAAGCAAGCAATTGTCTGGTGAGCTCTGCTGAGCGGTTTGCTGCATTCAAGATCTCTGTGACATCCCGATATACTGAACTTGTCTTATCTACCCGTTCAAGGACCAATTCAGCATACCCTATCATGACACTGAGCATATTGTTATAGTCATGGGCTACCCCTCCTGCGAGCCGACCCACTGCATCCATTTTCTGAGACTGGATGAATTGCTCTTGAAGCTTTTTATACTCTTCTTCTGCCTGTTTCTGTTCAGTGATGTCCCTGAATTCAACCACACGAACCTTCTTACCCTTGTAGGGAATGTTTCTCGCTTCAAGGCGCACGGGGTATTCCTTCCCATTTTTACGCACTCCGAATACTTCATACGGTTTTTCATAGCCTGAACGTATATTATTCCTGACTGTTTCACGAAATGATTCGGCAATCAACTGGAGCCCGTCCATTCCTATCAACTCTTCGTAGCTGAACCCGGAAATCTCAGTGAGTCCCTGGTTGCATTCTAGAATAATGCCCTTGTCGTGGATTGTTATACCGCCAAATGAGGCATTATGTAAAGCTTTGAAGCGGACTTCGCTTTCGCGCAGTGCTTCTTCGGTTTTTACACGTTCAGTGACATCACGCGATACACCCTGGATTGCGATTGGGTTGTTTTGATGGTCACGTATGAAATTGGCACTTATTGCGTCCCACCCGATGGTTCCATCAGCGTAATACCGTTCCACTTCCAACTGGAAAACCCGATTCTTGTCAGATTCAGGATCTTTCTCTTTTTCAAATTCTGCAGTTAATGTTTCCTTGAATTTTTTAAGCGATTGAGGCGGGTAGGTTTTCGTTATAGGCAGCTGAAGATAATCTTCGGGTTTGATTCCCACAACCCGCTCAACCGAGGGGCTTATGTAGGTCGTGTTCATATCGAGATCGGTAACCCAGACAACATCGGTTACATTATCTGCAATACGACGGTATTTATCATTGCTTTCTTTCAGAGCCAATTGTGCTTGTTTCTGCTGGGTGATATTTGCGTTGAAGCCATACCAGGTGACGCTACCATCGGGCAGCTTTTCAGGAGTTGAACGGGAGAAGATCCATTGCACAGGTCTTCCTGGAATCCGCACCCGGAATTCACAGGTAAAATAGGTCAAATGTTTAGCGGAATATTCGATATCATGAGTGACCCGCTGCGCATCATCAGGATGCAGGACACGTGCTATTGCATCAAAATTATCTGCAACGTCTTCCGGCTGACAACCAAAAATATTGTTAATTCCTTCTGATGCTATGGGGACGAAATACGAACCATCTGGTCGGCGTGTGAATTGAAAAATAAGATCAGGAAGATTGGCAGAGAGTTTTCTGAACTGAATATCCTTTTCACGGATTTTTTCTTCTGCTTTCTGCTTCTTTACGAAAGTGGTGACTTGTTGAATAAATGCTTCGACTAGTTCAATGTTGATTGGTTCAGTTTTCGCATTGGTGATGATAGTGATATTGCCGATGATCTGCTTGTCCATTGGGAACGCAATGCAATACATCTTTTCGATAGAAAACATGTTTTTAACAGCAGTGCCAACAGCAGCCGAAAGGTTGTTATTGAAAAGTCCCGAAATATCAAATGGAAGTTCTGTGAGTTTGCCGCTGGTGATCTTCTTATAGTATTTTGTGGAAATATCGCCTTCCATGGTATTGATATCACATCCAAGAAGCTTAGAAAGCTCAGCAGTTTTTTTGCCGATACCTTCAACCTGCTGCATGTGCCAATGGTTTGTTTTATAATCATATTCCACCAAGGCAACTATCGCATTGGCTTCAAACAAATTGTACAGTTTATGAACAGTGTATGTATAAATGTCTTGAATTGAGGTCAGTTCAACCAGCTCAAAGGCGGTTTCTGCCAGGAAAGCATTATGCTCTTTACTCTTCAGCAACGCCCGTTCCGTTTCCCTGCGTTCGGTGATGTCCATGATGTTGCCGATGACCTTGACGATACGATTCCCTTCCATTACGGCCTGGGCTACGGTTCTTACCCATTTTCGCTGACCATGAGCGGTGGTTAAAGGGGCCTCCAGATCGTAGGGAATTCCCTTCTCCGTACAGCGCCGGAAAGCTTCTTCAATGACCAGCCGATCTTTCTGGTCATAGCAGGCTAGACTTCGCTGGATATGTTCCGGTGATCCGGCCACAATCTCATCGGGTTTTAAGTCATGAATACGGTAGGTTTCGTCTGTCCACGACATCGCCTGTCTGTTCACGTCCCATTCCCAACCGCCGATTTTGGCCAAGCGCTGGGTAGTATCTAACAGATCACGGTTCTCGAGCAAAACTTTCTCATAGTGTTTGCGTTCGGTGATGTCGACAACGCTGCCTAATACATAAGCTGGCTTCCCGTCTGCGTCGCGTATAAGATTGGCATCCAAAAGACCATATATCGTTTTCCCCTCTTTATGGATGAAAGTTTTTTCCATCTGGTAATGATCGATGTCGCCGTTGGCCAGCATTTGCTGTTTCGTAAGATTTTCCTCAACAACCTCAGGATCGGTAATTTCCTTGAGATGTTTTCCAATTAACTCTTTCTCGGTATAGCCGAGCATAGTGCAATAGGCCTGATTTGCGGCTTCAATATGGAAGTCCAACGAAACATGGGCGATCCCTGTTGCCATGGAATCGTATATGCCGCGAAAACGTGCTTCGCTTTCTTCCAGCGCCTTCATGGACGCACGTTCTTTGGTCTGGTCGCGAAACACTAACACCACGCCGGTTGTATCGCCGGCACTGTTGCGAATCGGAGCGCCGCTGTCGGCAATGGGAATTTCCCGTCCATGCTTGTCAATCAGCAGCGTATGGTTGGCGAGTCCGACTATACTCCCGCTTTTTAGAACGTTGGAGACCGGACTCTCGACTGGTTGCCGAGTATGTTCATTGATGATACAGAAAACGGTTTCCAGTGGCTGTCCGATTGCCTCCTTGCTGTTCCATCCAGTCAGAGATTCCGCAACCGGATTAATCGAGGAGATGCAGCCCTCTATATCGGTAGAGATGACCGCATCACCTATGGAGTGGAGCGTCGTGCGCAGGGTCTCTTTGCTCTTTCGCTGCATCTCTTCAGCCTGCTTTGTCTCAATCATGGATCCAATGAGCTGGGCTGTCGTACGCAGCCGCTTTTTGGCTAACTCAATGATGAAGGGCGGACGGGATTTGTATGTCTTGGCCGTGCGAACCAGTTCATCGAAATCAAGCAGGTAGTCCTTGGAGAGTTTTTGTAGTGTTTCGGGATTGTTTGGCGGGTCACCGTACCCAAAATTGATGGCTCCTACAACATTCCCATGAGCCAGAATCGGAACCCCGTACATCCTGATACCACCGCTGCATGCAATATCCACGGGTGCGGATTCGGCAATAACCCGTTTGGAGCAATCCGTCCAGCAGGACTCGTGACACAACCATCGACCGGAGGCCAACGCTTCAGCATTATCTGCAGTATTGCACAGATTGCGCGAGGAGCGGTCCATCATTCGGCACCACCCGGAAGTGAAGATTCCAAGGGCGTAGTCGCCGTTTGCCTCATAGATGGAAGTGGAGGTACCGAGCAATTCCATGTAATCATTGGCAAATTTTTCCAGGCGTTCTCGCCCGAGAGATCTCAGGATTAATCCATCATGATTCAATGCAGTCAGGTCGCCATATCCCTGGTCATGCTCTTCTGGGCTAGCTTCACTGTTCGAAATCGGATTCCCGGACAACATCCATTCAAGCTGCTTCACGTTTTCATTAGCTTTTTTCTGTTCTGTAATATCCGTATTGAACCCCTGATACGCCACGATCAGCCCATCTTCGTTCCGTATAGCATTGGCTTTCATAGAGCCCCAGAACACAGTATCGTCCCGGCGTCGAAATTGGCGCACATGGTCGAAGACCTCGCCATGATCTTCTAGAAGGCGCATAAACTCCTCCCCCTCAAGGGGGTCAGCATACATTTGAGAGGCAATATCTGTGACTGATGTCATCAGTTTTTCCTGATTCTCGTACCCAAACATCTCGGCCAACCTGGCATTGGCCGAGACCAAGCAGCCCTCGGGCGTTGAGGTGAATATGCCTATGGGGGCGTTATTGATGATGTCCTGTTCGTATAAATCTGAAATAAACCCCTCCTCGCAGGTGCAAAAGTGCATGTAAGATCGGTTTCTTGTGGGGAACGCTCACTTGTGAAGCTCTGTGACATCGACTCTGTTATTTGTGATTGTATAGTAAATTCTCAAATATAACAAACGCTTTATTCGTATTCTGACTGCAAGAGTAAGACTTAGAAGGATAGCATGGTACTTCGTAGACTATAAGAGGGCATGTGCAGTGTTTTAAGAAGGGAGTGTATACACGAGGGTAGCAATTCAAACCCTCCTGGGATACTTGGTTACGGTCTCTGGGCAAAGAGGAAACAGCGGGCAATCTTCCAGTCAATAATCTGATCCTGATACAATGAGACAAGCGTTTTTCCGATCTGTGTCAGATTACTCTTCTGTTCCTCGGAAGCAGCGAGTGGAAGATAACTGGCTTCTATCCACCTTTGGATATCTTTTGCCACCAGCCTTCGTTGCTCATATACGGTTTCAGGCTGAGTGCTGATATCGACAAAACCGGCAGAGCCAAGCAGTGACTCAAGATTCTGGGGATTGATTGTCATCATACTCGAAGTGTTTTTGTCATAAATGTATGATTCAAGCTCTTCAAGTGTGTTACGGTCTTCAGCGCTGCTGCACAACGAGGACAAGCGCTGGCATGCATTGGGAATGGTTTCGCAGCTTGCAACCTTGGCCCCGGGTTGTAAAACTCCAAAGAGCTCGCTGGCCGTGGCAGTGCGTTCTTCCTCTGTCAATCGAGTGAACATGTTATACCCGAGGGCTGCCTCATACTGCAGGGTCGTGCTGGACTCCAATTCAGTATTGAGACTTGAAAGCAGGATTGGACGTTCGGCTTCCGGCAGTTGACGAGCATAAGCTGTGAGGTTTTGGCGCTGCTGAGGGTTCTGCAGGAGTACGAACACCCCTCCTTCGGGTACTCTCCGACAGGCCTCCCATGTGAGCATTCCGCTCCCGGACTCAATGGTAAGGACCCGATCATGCCGGTTCAAAGATAGGTGTGAAAACAGTTTTTCACGGACAGATTCAAACTGCTGACCCCGTTGGGTAAGCAGACGTTGTATCCACTGATCCTTCTGCGTGTCCGGGGGAGAAAAGGTGAGAATCTCCGGTACCGACTCTGGGTGGCCGGCTTCAGATTGGGCTTCTCTGCGTCTTTCCACATCTTCTTTTATCTGGCGTTCATACCCCTGGTCTGAAGGGGCATAAAAGCTGTTTCCCTGCAGTCCGTCCGGCAGATACTGCTGAGCTGTCCAGTGGTTCTCAAACGCGTGGGGGTACTGATATCCTTTTCCATGACCAAAGCCTTCACCGTCTCGGCTTGCATCTTTTAAATGGGTAGGGACTTCCCGGTGAGGGTCCTCGTTTATCTGTTTCAGAGCTGAGAAAAACCCCATCGTACTGTTCGACTTCGGTGCGGTTGCCAGATACAGGGTTGCCTGGGCAAGATGAAATCGGCCCTCGGGCATGCCTACGCGTTCAAAGGCTGAGACTGCGGCTTCGGTATGAGCGAGAGCATGGGGGTCAGCAAGCCCGATGTCCTCACTGGCGGCGATAAGCATCCTGCGGAATATGTACTTGGGGTCTTCACCGGCGCTGACCATGCGGGCTAGCCAGTAGAGGGCAGCATCGGGATCAGAGCCGCGGATTGACTTAATGAATGCGCTGATAACATCAAAGTGATAATCGCCCTCTTTGTCGTACAGAACGACTTTTCGCTGGATGCTTTCTTCAGCTGCTGCCTTTGAGATGTAAATCTCCTGATTATCGGGTGGTGGAAAGGTCTCCGGGGTAGTCTCGACGGCAAGCTCTAAAGCATTGAGTAAACTGCGTGCGTCCCCATTGGCAATATCAACAAGATGTTCAAGCGCCCCCTCCTCAAACACTACTGGATAGCCTCCATATCCGCGCTCAGCATCCGAGAGCGCCTGACGGGCAATCTGGAACAATTCCTCCTGGGAGAGCGGCAGCAGCTGAAAAATCCTGCTCCTGCTGACTAAGGCGGCATTGACCTCGAAATACGGATTTTCTGTCGTCGCGCCAATGAGAATTACTGTGCCGTTTTCAACCCAGGGGAGTAGGGCATCCTGCTGCGACTTGTTCCAGCGGTGCACCTCGTCAATAAACAGTATCGTCTTTTTATCGTAGTAGGATGCCCGCTGTTTGGCAGCCTCTATCTCTTCCCTGAGCTGTTTTACACCTGTGAGTACGGCGTTTAGGGTGGCAAAATGGCTGCGGGTTGTATTCGCGATGACTCGGGCAAGGGTTGTCTTCCCCGTTCCGGGCGGACCGTAGAAAATCACCGAGGAGAGCTGATCTGCCTGTATTGAGCGTCGAAGCAGTCTTCCTGGCCCGATAATATGGCTCTGCCCGATATATTCCTCAAGATTTCTCGGGCGCATCCGGTAGGCTAGGGGCTGGGACGAGTTGTCGCTGCTGGTAGTGAACAAATCCATGTCGAAAGTATACAAGAGTGCTGGAAAAAATCATAGCATGTTGATATAGTTAGCTCCGAATCAAATTACTAGCAGCCAGGTGGGTAACAGAGAGTGAAAGCAACTGCCATCGCACTAACAAGAACCAAAAAAATATTGACAGCAGTAGCTGTTGGATGCCTGCTCGTGCTTATTTCCATGGAATCAGCGATGGCGACACCGCTACCCTGGACAGCACAGGAGAAATTTCTCTTTGGGGGAGTTTCTATGGGGTCAAACATTGAGCCCTACTTTGATATCTATACTGGCGATCACCCCCTCATCATTCAAGCTTCACCTGGTGAATTTTCCATTCACACCGGTATGCCTCTCTATTTACCGTTCCCGTTTATCATTAGCGGGGGAACGGTAAACCAGTTCGGGTTTTTTGACGCATACAGTAAAAGGACTCTATTCCAGTCAGGCTCTGTGGGATTTGTCTATGATATGTTCGGTGACAGGAGCATAGACAGATTCATCAGCTGGGGGATGCGTTTTGACGAATTCTCTGCCGGTATTGGGTTATACGAACGTACAAAGCGGGCTGTAGGACAGATAAACTATACGTCAAAATATGTTGAGTTGTTTTCCAATGCCGAGTACTCCTTTGAACATAACCAGCTAACCGATTGGCAGGTCGGGGCAGATATCCGCACTGGTGATTTCTATAGCCTCCGAGTTGCGCTTAATGATGATCTCTCAGTAACTGCAGCTGTCGGGCTGTCTCACCGGGATATTCCGGCTGACTACATGGATGAATATGAGTGGGATTTCCTTGGAGGGCATCGAGGCGCAATAGTCTCCTATCCGGAAAACAGCCGGGAGGCTTTCGAGTACGCGCTCTCCCGTGAAGAGCTGAGCTTTGTGGAGACAGACTTGAATATCACTAAGGATGACAAATATGCGGCTGTGCATGATCCACTTCTTCTGCGCTATACGGGAGAGGCAGACCTGCTGAACTCTCTGACTCTTGATGAGATACAGAACCGGGACCTGGGAAGTTTCTTTTCTCAAAATTTTTCCCATGTGCGGGCTCTGTCTCTTGAGGATGTCGCCGCCATGTTTGACGGAAGCGAGAATACAGGACTGTTGATAGAACTCAAGGCGGTTGGAACAAGCGAAGAGGATGCAAAACGGGTCTTCGCAGCTGTGGACGAGGCTTTTGAGCATGATAATTATGCCTACTTTATTATGTTTCACGGACAGTACGAAATGATGGAACACGTACCTGAAGAGATTGAGTGGGGGTATAGCTACATGAACCCCTCCTATCTTCCTCCCGGCATCATGTTGCACAGCCTCATCTATCCACTGCTAGAATACGAGTTAGATGTAATGCGAAAGGAGTACGACCCGGATTTTTTCATCATGTTCATTGATTCGTTAGCCTTTTATGATCAGCTGGTTGCCTACGCGCGGGAACACACCATTGATTTTTTCTTCTGGGACTTCAAGGATACCCTGCATGGTATTTCAGGCAGTAAATCAGATACCCCCTCATTTGCTCAGTAGAAGGTTCTGCCGGGCAAGATCGAGAGGACTAACGTGTTGGGAGGTATGTGAATAGTTGGCCAAAGAACGCAAGTTTGTGACATATATGATCGCCCTCGCGCTCATGAGCTGCTTGGGACTAGCCACTCCGAGGTTCGTGGAAGGTTCACCGATGCCATGGATGGGGCAGGAAAAATACGTGTTTGGCGGGATGCATGCAACAAACCGGGTCAAACCCTACTTTGATATGTATACTGGTGATTATCCCTTTATTGTCCGAGCTGGACAGGGAAGGCTTGCACTCTACACTGGGATGCCGCTGAACAGACCAACACCCTTTCTCTTCAGTGTGGGGACTGAGAATCAGATTGGGTTTTATGATGCCTATCGCAAAAGGACCCTGTTTCAATCAGGAAGTGTCGGGTTTTTATACGATACCTTTGGAGATAAACCAATAGACCCGTTTATCTCCGGAAGCATGCGCTACGACAATATTTCAGCTGGATGGGGGTTGTTTGAACGCTCCGAGCGGGCGGTGGGACAGGTATCGTATTCGGCCAAACATATTGAGGTGTTTTCACATGCCGAGTACTCCTTTTCCGGGAAAACTATCACTGACTGGCAGATTGGCGTTGATGTGCGGACTGACAATTTTTACAGTATCCGTCTGGCAGTAAACAACGACTTTTCGGTGACAGCCGCAGTTGGTATTTCTCATTGGGACCTTACGGCAGATCACGCAGAGGATTTTGAGTGGGATTATTACGGAGCCCATCGCGGCAGCATGGAGAAATATCCTGAAAACAGCAGGGAGGCCTTTGAGTATGCGCTATCACGAGAGGAGGTCTCCCTGGTAGAGACAGATTTAAATGTTACCCGGGATGGTGAGTATGTCGCAGTCCATGATCCGCTGCTTATTCGCTATACGGGAGAACTTGAATTTCTCAAAGACCTGACTCTTGAGGAAATACTGCAAAAGGATATGGGAAGCTTCTATTCCAGGGAGATGTCTCATGTGCGGGCCCTTTCGCTTGCAGATGTAGCAGAATTGTTCGATGGGCGCGAGGGAGTACACCTCGTATTCGAGCTTAAAACGATTGGAGCCGGGGAACGGGCCGCGAAACGAGTGTTTGAAGCCGTGGATAAGGCTTTTGAGTATGATAACTACTCATATGTTAGTTTAGTACACGAACACGGGGAGTATATGCGTGATTATCTTGATGAGACACCATACGGCTTTACCTATCTTAACCGGAAAGGTCTTCCCCAGGGAATGATGCTCCATAGTCTGTTCTATCCATTGTTGGAGTTTGAACTCGACGAACTGGTTGAAGAGTATGACCTTGATTTTATCATCATGTTCATGGACTCACTTGCCTTTTATGATCAGCTGAAAGCGTATGCTCGAGAACACGGCATTGACATTTTCTTCTGGGATTTCAAAGACACAATGTATGGTATTTCTGCCGATGGCGGGGATGCACCGACCTTTGTTGATTAGATACAGAGAGCTTGATTTTTTACTGCTTTCTTGAGACATTATACCTGCGGCACATTTAGGCTGCCTGCCAATTACATTGATCAGGAGGACATCGTCTTATGGCACTTGAACAGGTTCTAGCACAACCAGTTACACGGGAGCGTAACATCCTACGGAATGTGTATCTCTGGATGACCGGTGGGCTTTCCCTTACTGGGTTGATTGCCTACGCAGTATCCTCGTCACAGGCAGCTATGCAGACGATCTTCGGGACACCTGGTATTTTCATGTTCCTGATTATTGCTGAGTTTGCCCTGGTTATTTATCTCATAGCGCGTCTGGATAAAATGGCTGCCTCCTCGGCAGTTTTTGCCTTCATTGCCTATGCTGCGATAAATGGAGTTGTTCTTTCAAGTATCTTTCTTGCCTACACCGGGTTGATGATTTCACGGGCATTTTTCACTACTGCTGCAGTTTTTGCAGCCATGAGCCTCTACGGTATGACGACCAAACGGGATCTCTCGGGTATCGGGCACTACCTTGTTATGGCCCTCATCGGCATTATCATAGTTTCGGTGATTAATATGTTCATCGGCAGTTCAACAATCTATTATCTTATTTCCTACATTGGTGTGCTTGTGTTTATGGGCCTGACAGCATGGGATACCCAGATAATCAAGCGATGGAATGAGTCCTACGGCTCCTCGATGGACGAGGAATCGTACGTGAAGCTCTCGATCCTTGGGGCTCTTAAGCTCTATCTGGACTTTGTCAATATGTTCCTCTTTCTGTTAAGGATTTTCGGCAGAAGGTAAGAGGACATTCAATTTGCCAACTCAATCGGAGCCTACGCTGTTACGCATTCTGAGGCTGTATGGAATATTTTTCCGTATAGGAGCCTTTACGATCGGGGGCGGCTACGCCATGCTCCCGATTATTGAAAAAGAGTTTGTCTCCAGACATAAATGGGTCAGTGAACAGGAGATGGTTGATATCATCGCAATCGTGCAGTCTCTGCCGGGGGTGATTGCCATCAACACTGCCATTTTTATCGGCTATAAGACCGCCGGCATGCTGGGGGCGGTGCTGGCAGCGCTTGGCATGCTCTCTCCCTCCCTTATTATTATCACTGCGTTCGCCTATCTCTATACATCAGTACAGGATAACCCCTATGTCGGGGCCGCATTCCAGGGAGTGAGAGCAGGGGTGACAGCTCTCATCGGGCTGGCAGGGTTAAAGCTTGCCAGACGAGTGATCACCTCACCGGCTACAGCTGGTGTGGCTGCGGCGAGTTTTACGGCAGTTTGGTTTTTTCAGGTCCACGCGGCTTTGGTTATCGTCTTTGCCGCTGCAGCAGGTCTCATAGCTGCCGGTATCAGTAAGGTGAGAGAGCATGATTCTCCTTAAGCTGCTCTATATATTCGGTCGCATCGGGCTTGTCGGTTTTGGTGGCGGGTATGCCATGATTCCGCTGATTCAGGCGGAAATTCAGGCTAACAACTGGCTTACCATGGCTGAGTTTGCTGATATTGTTGCCGTGTCACAGATGACCCCCGGTCCTATCGCTGTCAATGCAGCGACTTTTATCGGCATCCGCACCGCTGGAATACCCGGGGCCCTGGCCGCTACGTTCGGCCTCATACTCCCGTCTCTTATTATCGTCTCCATTGCCGCCCATATGATTGCCAAGTTCAAGCAGAGCCGGGTTCTGCAGGGGATGCTCTCGACCATACGGCCTGCGGCTATTGGTCTGATTGGCACTGCGGTGATGCTGTTTGCCTCAATGTCTGTGTATACCGGGACATTGGCTGACGGGAATCTCTCACCCCGCTGGCAGGGTATAGCGGTGTTTTTTGGGGTACTGATCCTCTCAAAGAAATTTAAGGTTCACCCGATATATTGTGTACTGTTTTCGGCGGCTGCCGGCGTGCTGCTGTTCATTGTCTTCGGTTAAGCTGTACACGGTTTTCTTGTAACGCTGTACGCAGAGCAGAAAAAGGGCTCTCTCCTGCTTCGAAAGAGAAGGTTCGTTGCCCCACAGACTTCAGATGGTGAGCATCAGAATTGGTGATAATCGTATTATCATACGTCTCGTACGGGCTAGGGGGATGAACGACTTCCACTGCGCTGTAGGGAAGATCAGGAAGAAATCCAAGCTGAGCTACCGCGCCAAAGGCCATCCGGTCTATGTGTGCGGGTATAACCAGTCCGTCGCGGCTGAGCACCTCCTGGACGAGGTGGTCAAAGGATAGCGTTGTCCCGCTAAGCAGACTCTTCTCGAGAAATCCCAGCACATTCTCATTGGCGTCAACGTAGACTTGATCACCGAAAATATCAGGAATATTGGGAATTTCAGGAAGCTTGTCCTCGATAAAGAGGCCAAAGTCCGTCGCCTGCCTCAGTGTCTCGAACAGGCAGACCACGTGGACTTCCTCTTGGGTTGTCACTTCAAGGCCGTAGACAGCAGTCAGACCGTTTTTTCTGCAGCTTATCTCAAATGCCGGGAGGTTTCTGGCACAGTTGTGGTCGGTGAGGGCAACCATGTCTATTCCGGCCTCTTTTGCTCTTTTGACGAGGGCCTGGGGAGAGTTCTCTAAGCTGCCGCAGGGACTGAGGCAGGAATGGTTGTGCAGGTCAGCGATAATATGTGGCATATCAGTTGTTTACGATAACAGAGCGCCGATCTTGCAAGAAGCGGTAAATTGGTCATCTTCTGTGGCAAAGATGGCAATTCCTTCCTTGACCGCTGCAAGAAGCATCTCCTCGGACGCCTGTCTCCCACTGCATAACAGGATTGCCTTCATACCGACAAGCGAGGCAACAGCCACCGTATTCTTGTGTGCCTGGATCGTAATGAGTACAGCATTCTCAGGCGCGTTGCCCATCACATCGCTGAGTAAATCGGAGGTGTAACCATGAGAGACGCTCGTCTGCCGGTCAAATTCAGTAAGCGGGGTATACCCCAGTTTTTCAGGTAGTGCTCCAAGTTTCATGCTCTTCTCCACTTCGTCTAGGTTGTACCGGTAAAATGTATAGTCGAGATTACCTCAGTGCCAGTTTCGGCTGATGAGGTAATGGAAAATGAGTCAGATACGCGCTTGACATTGGGAAGGCCCATTCCAGCCCCGAACCCGAGGGAGCGTATCCATTCATTGGCCGTAGAGTACCCTTCCTGCATAGCAAGGTCAACCTCTGCAATGCCGGGGCCAGAATCCCGGGCTGTGATTCGGATGGAATCTGGAAAGAATTCAGCGATAATCTCTCCCCCATCGGCATGCACGACGAGATTCATTTCAAGCTCGTAGGCTGCGATAGCCGCTCGACGGATCAGTTTCGGGTCTGCATGATCTTGCTTCAGGCGCTTTTTTATCTCGGTTGAAGCCAGCCCTGCTTTCTCAAAGTCGTAGCGCATAACGGGAAATGTCCGGGTCGTTTTTGTTCCGCCCTCTGAGGGCGACTGGGAGCTTGTTGAAGACTCAAGCTGCTCGATCTCTTTGTTCACAGCAACCAGAAGCCCGGTGGTAATATCTCGGGATGTTACCATCCCGACAAGTTCCTTGTATTTACTCAGCAC
>JBNJDX010000033.1:0-23635 GCA_051745285.1 Spirochaetota bacterium | reverse complement strand
ATCGTAGAGGTAAAAGATGTCATCAGTTTCTTCATTCATAGCACCAGTATTTCTGTGATACGTAGTTGTGTCAAGATTAGAGGAAAACTGAAAAACCTCTTACCGTGTCATTTACAGGTTGGAACACCACCTATACTGGGTACATCGGTAAGAAAGCTGCCTAGGCCCGGACTGGTTTTTCACCGGAGGGCAAATGAGGTTGAAATAGTGGGATATAACCACACCGGTAAAATTGCAACTACCGCCCAAGTACGATAGAATTGTGCAACGCATAATTCAATGAAAAGGAACAGTATGAAAGAACTTATTGCAGCAGCCCTCGCTGAAGATCTCCGGGACACAGGAGATGTTACCTCCAATGCCATCTTTGCACATGAGAGAGGAGAGTTTACCCTCGTGGCCAAAGCCGATGGTATCCTCTGTGGAACCCAGCCTGCCACGGAGGTCTTCTCCCAGGTCGAGGCAGACATCCAGGTCACCTGGCAGGTGACAGACGGGCAGCCCGTCTCCACCGGAGATATCATAGCCATTATTGAGGGAAGATGTGCCCCGGTATTGGCTGCTGAAAGGACAGCACTGAATATGCTCGCCTATCTCAGTGGAATAGCAAGCGCTACTAGCAGGTTCGTCCAGCACTCCGGCGGTAAGGCAATCATCCTTGATACGAGGAAGACATTGCCGGGATATCGTCAGTTGGCAAAATATGCAGTGCGCTGCGGTGGCGGGAAAAACCACCGCAACGGGCTCTACGATATGGTGCTGATAAAGGATAATCATATTGATGCCGCCGGCGGCATTGAAAAAGCAGTTGAAAAAGTTCGCGAACGTTGGGGCAGCACCTTCCCGATTGAAGTTGAAACACGCAACCTCAAGGAAGTGCGGCAGGCACTCAAGTGCCGCATTGACAGGATCATGCTGGACAACATGGATTGTGAGCTGATGAGGAAGGCTGTAGAGATGATCGGCGGTCATGCTGAAACAGAGGCCTCGGGGAATATTACCCTCGAGCGGGTGGCAGCCATAGCCCAGACAGGAGTAGATTTCATTTCTGTCGGTGAGATTACCCATTCTGTAAAGGCCTTTGACTTCTCCCTTCTCCAATCTGACCAGCAGAGAACAGCGGAGATATCCCGGCTCAAAGAGGAGCTCGGAGAGGAGGTGCTGATTGTAGCCCACCACTATCAGCGCCCGGAGATAGTCGCTGCTGCTGATATCGTGGGAGACTCCTACAAGCTTGCCGTGGATGTCTCTCAGCAAAAGAAGGCCCGCTATATCATCTTCTGCGGAGTTCGGTTTATGGCTGAAGGAGCATCGATTCTTGCAGATTCACACCAGCAGGTGCTACTTCCTGCCCCTGATGCAGGCTGTCCACTAGCCGATATGATTACACTCGAACAGGCAGAAACTGCCTTGAACCTCATCAGAGGAGAAAGTGACCTTCCTATTGTACCGGTTGTCTATATGAACGCCCGTGCGGATGTGAAAGCGCTGTGCGGACGAGAGGGGGGCTCTGTGTGCACCAGTTCAAATGCCGCAGCAGTCCTTACCCACTATCTCCAGCAGGGAAAGGGGGTCTTCTTTTTCCCCGATCAGAACCTGGGAATCAACACCGCTGGCCAGCTCGGGTTATCACCAGAGTCCTTGAGAATGGTGGCAGCTGACCAAACCATATCCTCTCTACCTACGGCAGGCAGTACAGGAGCCTCGCCGCTTGTATACCTGTGGGACGGCTACTGCCCGGTCCATCAGAGGTTTACAGCCGAAGGCATACAGCAGCTTAGCGCAAACCGCGCAGTTACCGTTATTTCGCATCCGGAAGTCTCTCCAGCTGCAGCCGAAGCCTCAGACCGGCTGGGGTCAACCGAACAGATCCTTGAAGCTGTTCGTTCAGCACCGGCCGGGTCGTCGATTGCCATCGGTACCGAGTATCATTTCGTCGCCCGGTTGCAGGCAGAGTATGCCAGTGAGGGAAAAACTGTCATTCCCCTGGTAGAGTCGGTCTGCTACAATATGGACAAGACCAACACGAAGAACCTACTTCGTGCGCTGCAGGCTGTGAAAGACTCGCAGAGCACTGGTACTCCCCTCACCCAGTCTGCAGGTGATATGGTGGTGAGTGTCGACCGCACTACGGCTGAAGAAGCAAAGAAGGCTCTCAACCAGATGATTTCGATTGTGAATAACGCATAGGGAGAACTCCGAACATGGATCAAATCTACGATGTACTGATCATCGGGAGCGGCATTGGCGGCCTGACAGCTGCGATCAGGCTCCACGAGGCCGGACTCAACGTGCTTACCGTGACAAAAGAGAAAGAGCCCACCGAAGCAAATACCAGGTATGCACAAGGTGGTATAATTGCCTGGCGGGAGGGTGACGATCCGAAAAAGCTCACCGAAGATGTACTGAAGGCCGGACTCTACTACAATAACACTGAGGCTGTCAGGCACCTCGCTGCCAGAGGCCCTAAGCTGGTGTTTGATGTACTCATCGATAAAGTGGGAGTGCCCTTCAGCAAGACTCCTGAGGGCGGTATTGATTATACAGAGGAGGCCGCTCACAGCAAACGAAGAATCATCCACTGCGAAGATCATACCGGTGAGCAGATTGAGCACTCTCTGCATCAGTATGCCAGAAGCATCGGCCTTCCCATACTCTCAGATCACACGGCCATCGACCTGATTTCAAACAATCACCATAGTGACGACACCCAGGAGCTCTATCGCCAACGGGAGATACTGGGTGCATACGTGCTCAATAATGATACGGGAGCGGTTGAGAGCATCTATTCCCATCGCGTCATTCTGGCAACAGGCGGAATAGGCAATCTCTATCAGCACACCACCAATCCGATCGGAGCAACCGGCGACGGTATCAGCATGGCCTACCACGCCGGTGCTGATATCATTAACACCGAATTCGTCCAGTTCCACCCGACTGCACTCTTTCATCGTGACATTAAACGCTTTCTCATCTCAGAATCGCTGCGGGGAGAGGGAGCGATACTGCTTGATATCCATGGAAATCCGTTTATGGAGCGCTATTCTCCCTATGGGGATCTTGCACCCCGCGATGTGGTTGCCCGCAGTATCTATCAGCAGATGAGCCTGGATGGAAGTGAGTATGTACTGCTGGACCTTGCCAACACCTATCGTGGAAGTGAACCGATTCACCAGCGTTTTTCACAGATCTACCAGACCTGCAAAAGCGGAGGGATAGACATCACCCGTGAACCGATACCTGTGGTTCCTGCTGCGCATTACTTCTGTGGGGGAATAAAAGTCGACCTGGCGGGAAAAAGCTCACTGAAAAACCTCTACGCTGTCGGAGAGGTGAGCTGTACCGGCGTACACGGAGCAAACCGTTTAGCCTCCACTTCCCTGCTCGAAGGCCTGTTATGGGGATGGGAGTCAGCCGGAACCATTCAAAACGAGCTCGAATCAGGCGGAGACAACGGCCGGATCGCCCCCTCCCGTTTTAATACGATCAGACCCTGGGCGGTACCAAAAAATCAGGAAAATTTCGACCCGCTGCTCATTGGACAGGACTGGAAGGCTATTCAATTGACTATGTGGAATTATGCCGGGATTATCCGCACGAAAAAAGGCCTCGAACGGGCTCAAGCCGACTTAAGTTACTATGCCCACCGGATCGTTAAATTCTATCGGGAAGCACAGCTCTCACGGGAGATTATTGAGCTTCGTAATGCTGTCACTGCAGCTGGAATCATAACCGCGTCAGCCAAACACAATACCCGTTCAATCGGCTGCCACTATATCGCCGACTAGAGAATATCGTTGCCAGTTTCAACAAGTTCAGTTTCCCGTCTGAGAAACCTGGCAGCTAATCTTATAGTGGTCGGGTATGGTCATGCAAACAGATCACATCCCTCTAGGTAATTGTACCAGTTGTATAGGTGCTTAAATACGAGACAGAGACTATGACAATGTTTCCTTCTATGAGAACTCTCCTGTCTGGACTCGCTTAGCAGTATACCATAAAAAAAAGGCAGAAGCCCTTCCGAAACGGGGAACCTCTGCCTCACATACACAACTGTAGTGTTTACGTTCGCGTTATTTACTCATTACCGGCATTTTTGCTGTCAGTTTTCGGTACAGTGACCGGATATTGTTTTCGGTGATTCTGTCAAGCATGTATTCCTGACCAACATCTACAGGGAACCGATCCTTGAAGCCAAGCTCTTTTGCACACTTGTCTTCCGACCAGCCTTTACCAACTGCTACTGCAACCTGAGTGATCCACTCAAGCAGGAAGGCACGCTGTACATAAATCTCCTGCTTTGTGCAGATAGGACCGTGTCCAGGTACAATCATGTCAACATCAACATCCAGCAGGCGATCAAGAGACTCAAACCACTGTTCAAGGTTTGAAGCGTGGAGCCAAGTCTGGCAACCATTAAAGATGGTGTCTCCAATAAACATGATTCGTTCTTCAGGAATGACAACAGCCAGCTGTCCAGGTGTATGACCTGGTGTGTGCAGAATCTGGAAGGTGTGGTCGCCTACTTTAAACTCCATATCACCGTCAATAATCAGGTCCGGCTTGTTGGGTTTGGCAAAATAGTCTTTTTCACTCGGAAAAAGATCCTCACCGTCTGGATCGTCGGTAGGAATAGCTTCCTTTGCATAAGCATAGGGGTTGATGTCAGGATGTACTACCATGAAGTCATCGTAGGTTGCCCGATGGGAAAGAATGTGCTCCACATCATCAAAAAAGTAGTTACCGAAGATGTGATCCACATGGTGTTCAGTGTTGATCAGGTACTTAAGTTTCCCGTGCTTTTTGGCTTCTTCGCGCATCTTAATTGCGTAGGTGGGAAGCTGGGGTGTATCAATGACTACAACACCTTCCGAAGTTACAACAAAACCCGGAACACAACCTCTTACGTCCGCTTCGGCGTAAACATTTTTCGTAATTTTCTCAATCATATATATCTCCTTCTGATACAGATTACTATGCCATACTTGCCTCTGGCTCTACTTGCAGTATATACCGATACAGTATGTCTTTCTTCCTATAAATTGTCTCATCCTTCCGCATGAAAGACAGACAACGTTCTGGGCAACTCACCACACAGGGGGTCCCTAAGGTTTTATTATACAGGAACATAGCAGTCTTATTCAATTGATAAAATACCCGATTTTCGATAATATGACAAAGAAAATTTCCCAAAACGGACATCATATGATATAATTTAATTGTGTTTAGCACCCGTTCAGGTCTATCTCTTTTGTTGCACTGAATTAAGGACTGAACTCAGAACTACATGCAGGGGAGCTTTTAGTTGTGCCAAAACGAACATCATCTCGCAATGGATTTGTAAAGAAAGTCCTAAGTGAACAGATCAAAGAACAGCTTATGGAGGATCTCCTTCACAAGAAGTATGAGGCGGGAGACCGGCTAGTTGAAAGTGCCATTGCCCGTGAGTTCAGCGTCAGTCAGGCTCCGGTACGTGAGGCTATCAAGAGCCTTGTCGAGATGGGACTGCTCGATGCTGAGCCCTACAAAGGCATTACGGTCCGTTCCTTCAGCAATGAGGATCTCTGGGAGGTCTTTACCGTCCGTGCCTCGCTGGAGTCACTTGCTGCCAGTATAGCGGCCAAGAAGATCAGTAACAAAGAGATTAGCCAGCTCGAAACCATTCTTGAGAACATGATCAAAGCCGCAAAATCAGGTGACGTTGTCAAACGGACTGCTTTCAATAATCAATTCCATGACCTCATCATCAAAGCCTCCGGGCACAAGCTGATTTATCGACTCTCAAGAAACCTGCGATTTGCAAGTTGGTCTCATACGACCGGAACGCTCTCATCAATGGATCCGGTTAATATTGCAGCTCGCCATACACTGATCATCGACTCCTTGCGAAAGCGGGACGCAGAAGAGGCTTCAAAGGTCATGAATGCGCACATTATTCACAGTGCCAAGAATCTGCTTGAGAATCTTGACGATGATAAATCGCTAGATGACCCCATGAAAGCCATTCTTGAGAACTCCGAACACCTCGAATAGAAGTTAAAGGCAGCTTTTTCGAAAACTTCCGGGCGGCATCCCCAGGAAAAAGGTGAAATCCCGGTAGAATGATGATACGGTTTCGTATCCGCTAGTGTAGATACTCTCTACTATGGATTTGTTTGTGTCGGTAATATCCGGGAGTGCCTGCAAAATTCGATACATACGCACATATTCAAATGGGGTGATCCCCATGGCAGTGGAGAACAGACGCGATAATTGCCGGCTGGAAATACTGACAGAATCGGCAATCTCTTCTAGAGTAATCTTTTGCTGACAGTTTTTCTGAATGTAGAGCACAGCGTCTTCGATACGCTCATCGTCGGAGACCGGCAATCTCAGCCGTTGAGCCTGCTGTGACCAGTCACGCGAAATAACCCTGGCTAGCGTCTCAACACACTGCAGGCTGAAGGCGTCTGCAAAGCTTGTCAGCTCATGCCCGGCCAAGTCACCAATGAGGGCTGTAGCAAGTTCACTTGCTGGGAATATGGTAATTGTATTGCCTGCTCCGGGAAAGTAGGTATCTTCAAAATAGATTGAGGTTGTCTCGGCTTCAATATCTTCCTGCAAAGAAAACACCCGGTGCGGCACCATGGCGGGGATAAAGGCGGCACTACCCCGATAGAGGGGTTGCTGAAATACTCCATCATAGAGCAAAAACACCCCCTGCCCTACAGTAAACACCTGATGAAAGGAGTGGTACCCTAAATGTTCAGGTTGCTCCTCACTCCAGATTCCGCTGAGCGCAAATGCATGGACACTGCCGGGGTCCTGTCCAAAGTTTTCCAGGAGGGGGGTTGCTCTCTCCTGCTCCTGCATCTTTCCGTACATGCATGCTACTCGATGAGCTGTTTAGCCCGGAGGGCTTCAAATGATTCTTTGACCCCCTCGGAGGTTTTTACCTCGACAACGATTGGAAGGCACTTGGAGGCAGCCAGGTCAATAGCCTTTTGTTTGTCAGTCTCTCCCTGGAAGAGTGGCAGATGATCATGTCCTTCATGCGAGTCGTGCAAATGTAACTCCCAGATCTGATCGAGATGCTGCTCAAACACAGGAGTGTCTGATCTGCCAGCTGTCGTATCGTGCCCGAAATCCCAGATTAATCCGATATGGGCTTGCTCTAAAAGCACTTGCAGCCCCTGCTGGATATAGGGACGGGAGAAGTTGCCGATGTTCTCCACACACAGCCGGCACTGTTTATCACCAAGTAAAAGTTCCAGTTCTTCCGCACTCTTTTTGAGTGCCTCTTCAAATACACCTGACCACCTGTCATAGAGATACACCTGTTCGCCTGGAAGGGAGACAGGTATCCCTGAATTCATATGGGCTATAAAACGAGTTTTTCCAGGTACAATCTCGACCAGATTGGCTATCATCTCAACGGCAGCCCGGCGAAGTTCCTCCTGGAAACTACCGAGATCCAAAGGCTCTGGGAGGTGTACGCTGCAGGCTAAGCCTGCAGCTTCTATTTGTTCGAGAACACGATCTTTGAGCAGATTTTCACGCAGGTAGAGCGGGAAATTGGTATTCAGTTCGATAAAACCGGCTCCCACCTCACGGGCGAGGCCGATCATACCGGAAATTGACTCCATTTCCATGAGAGTCGGAATACCGAACTGCTGCGACGGGAGTCTTGTATGCTCGGGCACTCCTTTAACTCTCCGATCCCCGCTCGAAGGAAAACTCGCTTACCTCGGGCAGATTGTCAATCGCCTCACCGCTCAGAATATTCTGCAGCCCGCGGCTTTTCAGCCACGGGTATGCAGCACTCTTGTCACGTCTGCGGCTGTAGCGGATAAGCTTCCATACCACATATACGAAAAGCAGAATACTGACATCTGCTGCCATACCTAACAAAAGCGTTTCAGCTGTCATAGCGGTACGTTCCCATGCTTCTTATACGGACGCTGCTCAGTTTTTCCTGCCAACGCTTCAAGTGAGCGGATAAGCTCAACTCTCGTATCTTCAGGGGAGATGACATCTTCTACCATCCCTTCGGAAGCAGAGACATAGGGATTCATCGAGTGTTCTCTGAACTCTTCGATTTTCTCAGCTCGTTTCGCCTGAGGATCTGCAGCAGCCTTAATCTCCCGCCGATAAATGACATCTGCTGCTCCCTCCGGTCCCATAACAGCAATTTCAGATGTGGGAAGGGCAAGCACGCGGTCGTAGCCCAGGGAACGAGAAGACATTGCAATATAGGCTCCACCGTAGGCCTTTCGCAGCACCAGGGCAATCTTTGGTACAGTGGCCTCTCCAATTGCATACAACAGCTTTGCACCGTGTCGAATGATTCCTCCGTACTCCTGGACCGTTCCCGGCATGTACCCGGGTACGTCGACCAAAGAGACTACTGGAATATTAAAGGCATCGCAAAATCGCACAAATCGTGCAGCTTTATCAGATGAGTCAATATCAAGTGTACCCGAGAGGACCTTCGGCTGGTTGGCTAGAATTCCGACACTGCGGCCTCCAAGCCGTGCAAATCCGACAATCACGTTCTGAGCATACTCAGCCTGTACCTCAAGAAAGGAATCAGCATCAACCACATCCTCAATAATCTCTTTCATGTCATAGGCTTTGTTCGCGCCGTCGGGCAGAATCTTATCAATCTTTGCGCTCTTACGTCCGGCTGAGTCATCACTTTCGACAATCGGCGGCATTTCCCGGTTACTCTTCGGCAGATAGGACAACAGCCTCTTTACCAGGTCAAAACACTCTTTCTCGCTTTTGCAGTGAAAATGAATATTTCCACTCTTGGCTGCATGTGCTTTCGGCCCCCCAAGCTGCTCATGGGTAACCTGCTCGCCTGTAACGTTTTTTATGACATCCGGACCGGTGATATACATCTGGCTGATCTTATCAACCATAAAGACGAAGTCCGTCAGCGCCGGTGAATAGGCGGCTCCACCGGCACAAGGCCCGAGAATGAGAGACAGCTGGGGGATGACCCCCGAAGCCAGAATATTATTACGGAATATTTTGCCGTACCCGTCGAGGGAGTAGACTCCCTCCTGGATGCGAGCCCCGCCGGAGTCGTTGATTTGGATAAAGGGTACACGACTCTTAAGCGCCGCCTCCTGTGTCCGGGCAATACGCTCAGCATGCTGCTCACCCAATGATCCACCAAGCACGGTAAAATCCTGGGCTGCCAAAGCTACTTGCCGGTTGTCGATAAGCGCATTTCCAGTGACCACTCCGTCTCCAGGTGTTCGCTTATTCTCCATACCGAAGGCCGTCGCCCGGCACGTCATATATTTAAAGCTCTCAATAAACGACTGTTTATCGGTCAGTTGCTCGATACGCTCGCGTGCACACAGCTTACCCTTCTCATGCTGTTTGGCCTTACGATCAGCGCCTCCGCCTTCAGCAGCCAACGCCTCCATCTCTTGCATTCGAGCTTTTTGTTCTTTTCTCATCGCCTTGTTGCGCTCCTTAACGCCCTGCTGTCCGTACTTCTTTGGAAAACAACTCTTCATCAGGCTGCTGGTAACTGTCTATCGGGAAAGCAACCCAGGTGGTGTTCAGCAGATGCCGCCAGGTGATGTTCTCACTGGAGATATTGCCTCCCCAGCTGCCGCATCCAAGCGTCAGTGTCATCGGCATCCCGTTTGTCCACGCACCGCTGTTTGCCAGAGACTGCGGCTGATTCACCATAACGCGTGATACATTCACCTTCTCAGCAAGCTGTTTAGCCCGCTCGCGGTCCGTTGTATGGATCCCGCAGGAGTGTCCTGAACCCGAAAATTTGGTAATATCATTTACCAGCTCTACTGCCTGGTCGAATGTTTTCCACTTGTAGACTGTCAGGACTACTGAGAGCTTCTCACCGGAAAACGGATGGGCTTCCCCGATACCACTTTCCTCTACCATCAGGAATGTCTTCCCTTCCGGCAGTTCAAGCCCGGCTGCTGCTGCAATCTTCTCTGCTGGCTGGGCCACAACCTCTCGGTTGAGTGTCTTGCCGTCAGGCCACATGGCCTTCTCAAGTTTCTCTTTGTCCTTACCCCGCAGCAAGAGTCCGCCCTCAGCTTCCATTGCCTCAAGAAACTCGTCATAGATCTTCTCACTGACAACTGCACTGTTCTCAGATGAACAGCTGGTAGCCTGGTCAAAGGTCTTTGAGCGTCGGATCTTCTCAGCCACTTCACTCATCTTCTGAGACTCGTCTACAACAGTCACTGCATTACCGGCACCCACTCCGTAGGCCGGTGTGCCGCTAGAATATGCTGACTTCACCATCCCGGGTCCGCCGGTTGCCAGTATCAGATCACACTGGGCCATCAGGGCCTGGCTGTTCTCAAGACTGACCTCGTCCATGTTGATCACCAGATCCTCGGGAAGTCCCTGCTTAGCAAGCACCTCTCTGATACGGTCGACAACCATCGCATTGGTCTTCTGTGTCCGTGGATGCGGAGCAAGAATAACGGCATTACGGGTCTTTATCGACCAGGATGCCTTGAGTACGGGGGTTGCCTCGCAGTTGGTGCACGGCACCAGTGCTCCCACAACGCCTACCGGTTTGGCAAACTTCACCAATCCCAGCTCCCGGTTCTCTTCGATAACCCCTACTGTCTTCTTGCCCTTCATGTCGGTCCAGCCGCCGCGGACTTTCGTCATCATCTTGGCGTACTTGCTCGGAACATCTCCCATCCGGGACTCTTCAACTGCAAGCTCAGCGAGCTTCTGGGAAAAATCCGGGTCAATTGCAGACCAGCAGATCGCCTCTGCCGCCTTGTCAACTGTTGCCTGATCGGCAAACTCTATCTGCTTCTGTGCTTTCCGGGCCCGCTCAACGAGGCCTTTCATATACGTGTTTTCTTCTGCTGCTCCCATACTATTCTCCTTCTACTGTCATTTGACATTCGTTCTCGATCTTTACCACCCATACTTAAAATAGCACCACTACCCCCCACTCTGTCAACAGAACGGACATTGCGGGGGTATGGGCATCATCTAGGAAGAGATGGTATAGCGGTCTATCAGGGCCCAGTTTTCGCTAAACTGTGCCAGGGTTTTTTGTACAACTCCGTAGGTAATAAAGTCCGTGGCCTGCATACCCTCAGGTTCGGCAGCTCTGACGAACTCTGGAATGGTATTCAATCGTTTTACTGCTTCAGGGTCAATTGCTTCCTCAAAACGTTCTGAAAAGGGACCCTTCTCCTCGGAGAGGGGCTTTTGTATTTTGGGGTGAATTGACATGGTGATCGGAGCACCGGCAAGTTCCATCGAATGATACCCTCCGCGCATACCGGCAGGCATGAGTATTGCATTGTAGCCACGCTCTTTGTATAGTTCCAAAGCACGCTTCATGATAATGGTTCCGCACTGAATGATATCTGTCTCTTTAGCTTCAGTGTTCTTCCGATCCCGAGCAACATCCCGGATGTAATCATCAATTCGTCCAACCATCACAACAGAAAAACACTTACCAGGTTCAATGCCGTTATCCTGGGCCTTTTTCCTTCCAGCCTCATATCTCTTTCCGATCTCCAGAACCTGTGGAAGGGTAAAACTCACCGTAACAGTCAGCGTTATTCCCTCGGCTGCACATTCTTCAAGCACATCCAGGCCGGCTGCTGTTGCCGGTATCTTAACGGCAATATTCGGTGCCCAGCTGTGAAGCCGGTGTACCATGGCCTTCATCGTTTCCCGATCTGCCGCCTTGGAGGGATGGACCTGTGCACATACATAGCCCTGCTCCCCGTTTGTCTTCTCATAAATGGGCTGTAGCTTTTTTGCCACTTCTACGGTCACTCTCCGAATGATCTCCTCGCTGCGGGCAGCTGTGCTCAAATCCCCAGGGATATCCTGAAGGTAGTCTTTCCAAAATTCGGGTTTATCATAGATGGCCTGACGAACCAGGACCGGGTTGGTGGTAACCCCGACCGCACCGGAATTCATTGCATCTTCAAGCTCAGCCAGGTCGGCAGAATCGTGCCACCAGGATGTCTGTGTCTTTCTCGAAAGCCAAGATAAATATGGGTTCATGTAGCGTCTCCTTTGCGTTTTCAGTAGTATTCCGCCTGGTTTTGAAGGTATATATCCCCTCAAAAGCATACGGAAAACCACTCTTTTAAGCAAAACAATGGTGCTGCGTTAACAGCACCATTGTATTTTTAGTCAATTGCCAGAAATTAGCGCCTTAGAGCGGTTTAATCAGCGTTTTTTTCCAAAATGGTAACAACACCGTTATCACCATCGACCCTGATTCTGTCGCCGGACTCAATTTCTCTCGTAGCACTACCGGTACCTACAACAGCAGGCATCATAAACTCACGTGCTACTACAGCAGAGTGTGAGAGTACACCACCGGAATCAGTTACAATTGCAGAAATCTTACTGAACACAACAACCCAAGCCGGGTTTGTCATGATACATACCATAATGTCGCCCTGCTTAACTTTGTCGAACTCAGCCGAGCTCTTAACAACACGGGCAATACCTTCAGTGGAACCAGGTGAAGCTGGCAGACCTTCAATGGTGCCTTCTACCTTTTCACCCTTCATCTCACGCTCAAATTTCTCGGGGTAGCCCCAGAGAGTATGGTAGGGTTCTTCGTACATGTTCTTCTGAGTAACTGTTCCAACCCAGTCGCGCGGTACAATCTTCTCTGCCTTTTTGATCTCTGCCTTAGCATCAGCAATGAGCTTTCTGCCAGGATAGTTCTCAGGATCCGCAACGTAACGTCGCAGTTGCTCATACTCAAGGTACATGATGTCCTCGGGATCATCAAGCTGACCCAACTCAACCATCTTTCTAGCAACTCGCAGCAGTACCAGTCTCATGCGAGCGTAGGTACCCTGGTCAAAGTAGAAGTGGTGGTCCGGAGTCAACGGAAGCATGCGGAGGTTCAAGTCAAGTGCTTCTTCGAAGCGCTTCTTATCCTCATCGCTGGCATCTTTAAGCTTGTCACGAAGGTAAGCAATAGCATCTTCCTGCTCTTTAATACAGTTGTCATATACCACGTTGTAATCAAAATCGGAAGCGAGGTAGCCTTTGAGCTGCTCATAGACAGGTTTCTGATCTTCAATAATCAGTGGGAAGACATACTCATGAGTATAGATGGCTTTGTAACCAAACTCTTTAGCATACTCATACACGTCGTCAATGAGCTTTTTACCAGCAGCGGACTGCTGAAGCTTCTTTTCGATCTCTGCAGGCTCATCGGACTCATCAAAAATCTTTTTGAGTTCCTTATCCTGCTTGATCTCTTCTTTAAGTTGCCAGAGAGCCTTCAGGCTGTCCCAGTTGCGGTCTTCACGTGATACGTTTACCTTACCAAGCAGGTCGGCATCAACATCACCGATGAGTTCATTTACCAGACCGTTAAATGTCATTGAAGCGGTGAACTGTGCCCAGTTAAGTACCCAGTGAAGCTTAAAGTGTCTAAGCTGAATATCCTTTGCCTCTTCAAGATAAATCATCAACTCAGCCAGTGTTGCATTCTCGTAATCGAAGTTGTCGATATACTCGAAATTGCTCAGTGTCTCGGGAAGATAGCGTTCTCGCCACCAGTCAAGGAAGTGTGTTGCATAGGTAGGCATAATCCAATTGAAGTAGTTTCCAGTCTCTTGCTCTTCCTTCTCATTCTCTCGTGGTTCAATCGCAGTGTACACATATCCGTTTATGCGCTTTGCTTCCCAGGATTTCCCTGTTGGTATATCAAATCGCTCAAACAGATACTCACATGATGGTCCCCACCATCCGTCCATACTAAAATACATTGGTGAAACAGGAAACGGACAATGGTTATCGTCGAAAAACCAGAACAGCCCTTTCTCTTTCTCACTCTCCCATTCAACGGGAAAATTTTCGTCGCCCAAAAATTGAGCAAGCACTTTTGAAGAATCCATATGACCCCCTTAGTAGTCTTTTAATATCGATTATCGATAGTTTATACCATTTTCCTACATCGCAGCCGCGATGTCAAGGAAAAAGTTTTCTACCACTTGCTTTGAGACTATGAAAGCCTTTCTTTTACAGTCCGAACTAATTGCTTCGGTGTCAGACCACCCTGTTCAATCAGCTGATCATACGTTGCCGAATGGATAAACTTCAATGTTCCATCCGCATCCGCCATGTTAACCGGTACGATCCTGGAAAGATCAAGTTGAAGCTGATTTTGCATCACATACTTAGCACCCAACTGATAGAGATAGCCGTTGTTCTGCTCTGCGCATACCACCAGTTTTGCCTTCTTGGCCACCTCTGCAAAGGTCTTACCATCAAAAGACGGCATATCGTACACTTCAGCAGTTACTCCATCGGCAGCAAGCTGCTTTGCAGCATCTTTAGCCTCATGTACACCTCGGCCGCTGGAGATAAAGACCACCTCCGGGTTATCCTCACCGATCATCGGGTAGGCGGTCCCATAGGAAAACTCAACACCCGGCTCATAGAGTACGCCGGAAGCCTTTCTCATCAGTCGAAGATAGACAAGCCCTTTGCCGCCTTCCATAATCCATTTCAAGATGGAAACCAGCTGATTAGGACACGAGACGTCAATGATCTTCAAACCCGCCACTGCACTGAAAAACAGATTATCATCGTTGCCCATATGAGTTGCGCCGTTTACCTGAGTATCCAGGTTGGCCGCGGTAGCTACAAATGTCAGATCAAGGCCGTGTCCCTCTGAGAGCCAGCCTTCTGAACCGCTAATAGCTTCTTCACGCTCCTGGGCCCCGACAGCGATTCTGCGCATCACCTGCCAGTTGAAAAACGGACAAAAAGTACTAACCCAGGCGTTTGCTCCGGTGGCGGCAAACGCCTCACCGATACACATCATATTCGCCTCAGCAATACCAATATTCAAGGCTCTGCTCTGATCCACTGCACCGATACCGCCAGACAGTCCACTAGTCGACCCCAAATCGGCATCAACACTCATCACGCGTTCATCTTGGGCAAAAACAGGCATACAGGCCTCAATCACATTATTAGCAGCAACCTGTTCATCAGAACCATAAGCCGGCAATTTAGACTCATCAAACGAGATTCGCTTATCTCTGGGAGCAACTTTGCCGGAAAAAGACTTCTTGGAGCGTTTTGTATCGCCTTCAATACCAATGTCGACAGCTTTTTGTTCAAGCTGTTTGGCCGTCTCATCTTCCCCAGCAGCTTTGAGCTGCTTGAGATAATCCTTCCATTCCCGGTACAGGGAATCCCGCTTGCTGCTCTGCAAGGCGCGTTCCTGCTCGTAGAGTGACTGGGAAACAGATATCTTGTGTTTGTTCATCTCTTCTGAGAAGGCACCGTGCCCTTTCTGGGTGTGGCTGATAATTGCCGTCGGTCTGCCGTCCCGTGGCCCAGCAGAAAATGCTCTCAGGGCTTCAAGAACAGCAGGATAGCTTGTTCCATCCACTTCGACCACGTTCCATCCGAACGACTTAATCTGTTCCGGCAGGTTGTCCATCGGAAACAGCAGTTTATTATACGAGTCAAGCTGTCCCTCATTCTTATCAACGATTACACAGAAGTTATCCAGGCGTTTCTTGGGTGCCTGCATGAAGGCTTCCCAGACAATTCCCTCCTGGAGCTCACCGTCGCCGGTGATGCAGAAAACATCGTGCGAGGGAGAACGCTTGCCGTTCACGGCAAAGCCCTCAGCAACACACAAACCCTGCCCGAGCGGGCCGGTTGCAATTGACACTCCGGGAAGTATTGGCCCGGGATGGCCATTAAGAATGCTTTCCGCCGAACGAGAGTTCTTCAGCAGGTCCGCTGAGAAATAGCCAACATCCGCATAGATTGAAGCCATGGCAGCAACGGCGTGTCCTTTACTCAGTACAAATTGATCCTGTCCCGGTCGGACAGGGTCAGAGACGTCGTAGTTCATGAACCCGCCGTAAAACAGCGAGACCAGCGGAACAACGGAGGAGAAAGCCCCACCAATATGGACGCCGTGGTCGATCGCCTCAAGTCCCTGCTTCAAAGTCGTTATACGGATATCTACATCCTTGACAAGCAGTAAACGACTCAAGCCTTCTTGATACAGTTTGTCAGTAGTTTGTCGTAATGTAACCAATGTTATGTCCTCATATCGAAAGCGAACAGTTCAGTCAGCACCTTATAGATACTTCCTGCTGTATACATATAGTTTGCTACTATTTAAGACCCTTGATCTTTCTAGCCTGCAACAGGTAAAGCTCACCGTTTTCATAGGCCCATTCAACATCCTGGGGTACCCCAAAGATGTTTTCAACTGTCAAACCGAGCTCAGCCAGTTCAATCAATTGTTCATCGTTCAACGTGCTAGCCTTTGAGCGTTCCTCATCAAGATCGTATTGTTTACGTCCGATACCCTTCTCTTTGTCGATTGTAACGATGATATTCTTGTCCATGATTTTTCGCATCTTAACTGAAAGCTCATCATTCTCGCCACGTCCGACAATAAAGTAGTCAACGATTGCAGCACCTGATACCAGGGACTCACCCAGTCCCCAGTTTGCCTCAATGACAATCTCCTTACGGTTGCTGGTAATGGGATTTGCGGTAAACAGCACTCCCGCTACATCAGAGTTAACCATTCGCTGAACAACCGGGGCAATAACACCCTTGTCCTGTGGAATGTTCTGCTGATGCCGTCTATGAACTGCCCGAGCGGTAAACAGTGAAGCCCAGCACTCACGAACGTTATAAAAAATCTCTTTCTCACCCTTGATGAAATGGTAGGTATCCATCATGCCGGGGAATGAAGTGATGTCACTATCTTTAACAGAAACAGAGGAACGTACAGCTACAAAAGGGTCTTCTCCCCCGTTATTCTCACGCAGCTCGGTAATCTGCTGCTTCATCTCCGTTTCGAGATCCGAGGGAATCGGAGCCTCAATGATCATTTTCCTAATATCGGCAGACTTATCCTCGATATCGTCATAGTTGTCGTAATCCATGGTATCAAGAATTTCACGAATCTTCGGCATCATGTTGTTTTCTTCAATCAGATAGTCCAAGGCTGGTCCTGTCACGCAAAACCCACCGGGAACGTTCAGATTGTTCTGAGTCATCTCACCTAAATTTGCCGCTTTTCCACCGGTAACACTAGCCTCATCCGCTCGTAAATCTTTTATTCTCTTTAAATATTTCATTTCACATCCTCCAAAAACGTGATGTTAACTTGAAATGTAAAGGTAACACTGCATGCCAGCCCGGTATGGGCGTATATCGTTCACATCCCCGCTGTACATGCTGATAGCAACAACCTCCCTGTATGTTTTGAACTATCGATAATCGATAGTCTATCACCCAACATACCAGCTGTCAACAATTAAAACTGGTCCAAGAATCCCCTTGCAGCGGCACTTCGTTCGCCGACATAATTACAGATCGCACTACGTGAGCCCACGTTTAGTCGAACCCCACCCTATACTGTGGATAACGTTAATCACAGGAGCTCCAAACCCAAACCCCAACATGAACTCAGTACAGGATGACTGTCTCCATACACACTGCAAAAGGACCTCTGACCAGTATCATTCCTTATAAAAAGCGGCAAAGAGAGTTCTCCCTTGCCGCCTAGTATGCACTACTTTGATTTCTGCGCTGATTGTGATGCGTAACCATACCCACCCTCAGCGACTTTTTTCACGGTTTTGACTATTCTTGTGTATCCGGTACAGCGACAGAGATTCCCTTCCATCATCTTGCGAATATCATCCTCATTGGGATTGGGAAACTCATCTAGAATAGCCTTTGCTGTCATGATCATTCCGGGAGTACAAAACCCGCACTGTATCGAACCTTCATCCACAAAGGCCTGCTGCAGCGGGTGAAGCTCATGCTCACCGGCTACACCTTCAATGGTCGTGATCTGAGCTCCGTCAGCCTCAGCAGCCAACACGAGACAGGAGTTCACCGGCTTGCCGTTCATGATAATCGTACAAGCCCCGCACTCACCCTCGTTGCAGCCTTCTTTCGCTCCGGTGAGACCAAGATCCTCTCTAATAAACTCAAGCAGTGTCCGGTTCACCGGAACCTCTCTCACATATTTCTCATCGTTTACAACGACGAATATCTCTTTTTTCTTCATAGCTCTCCCCTTCTACTTCTTAGCCTGCAACCGTACATAGGCATTCTTGACGGTTCTCGGTACAAGGCGAATCAGCAAGTCACGCCTGAATTCAGCTGATGATCTCCAGCTGCTGCGCGGTTTCGCCTCTTCAAGCACCACCTCGCCGCCTTTCTTAATCACCTCAGGGTCACTGAGGTCCTTGCCCAGATAGTACTCTTCTGTCTTGGTAGCTCGAATGGGAGTCGGAGCAGATGTCCCTAATGCTATGCGCACCGTTGAACAGGTCTTACCATCATCCTCGGTCTCCACATAGGCAGTAATCGTCTGCAGCGCAATCTCCATCGCATTTCGACGTCCGTACTTAAAATAGGCAGCACCGTACTTCTTCGGCACCGGTGGAAGCTGAATTCTCGTGAGAATCTCATCCTCACCTAGAACCGTACGCTTTGGACCGGTGAAAAACTCTTTCAACGGGACCGTTCTGCTTCCCGAGAGCCCCTCGACGACACAGACAGCGTCCAGCACGAGAAGTGGCCCGACTGCGTCTGCTGAAGGGGCAGCGGTACCGATATTCCCGCCGATCGTTCCGCGGTTGCGCACCTGCAGCGAACCGATGGTCTTCACCCCGTCTGCCAGTACCGGATAGTAGGCAAGTACATCGGGGTTCGTCTCGATTTCGTGGTGCGTCACCAGGGCCCCAATGTCCATTCCCTTTTCGGGGGAGAAGGTTATTCCATCAAGACCGGGAACTTGTTTCAAGTCTATAATATAATCATAATGGTGCTTGCCGTCGTGCAATTTGGCATACACATCGGTACCACCGGCAGCCAGATGGGCTTTCTCACCATACTCTTTCTTTAACTCACACGCTTCCTGCAGCGTCTGCGGTATCTGCAGATCAAACTTAGCTATCATCTCGCTCCTCCAATCGTTTCCGGGCAGCTTCTAAAATGGTCTCCGGTTTAATAGGAATCTTCGTTACCGGTACACCGCCAAGGGCGTGTCCCACGGCAGAAGACACGGCAGACTGTGTAGCGCACATGGCCGGCTCACCAATCCCCTTAGCCCCGAAGGGTCCTTCAGGATGCGGGGAAGACTCGACCAAATGTGTCTCAATATCAACCGTGCTGTCCATTGAGGTCGGTATCTTGAAGTCCACCATGTTGGCATTCTTCAGATACCCGTCCCGGTAGATAAATTCCTCAAGCAGGGTGTTACCCATTCCCATAATCACTCCGCCTTCAACCTGCTGGATACAGCCAAGCGGATTGAGTGCTTTGCCGACATCATGGGCGGCAACTACCTTAATCACCGTTGTTCTTCCAGTGTCCGGGTCAATCTCAACTTCAGCGGCATTTGCGCCAAAAAACCACATTTTAGTCAGGCGACTTGTTTGATACGTCTCGGGATCCGGTTTGGTCCAGATATCAGAAGTTTCGAAGCTTCCGTAGCCGATAACCGGCTCACCACTTTTCAGGAATCCAGAAGAGCCGAGCTTATCGAGTGCAACCCGTCGGGATTTATGACCGATCTCACGAATCTCTCCATCCTCTATAACAATATTCTCAGGCTTCACATGCCAGTTATACGCCGCAATCTTTTTGAGCTGTTCCTTTGCATCTTGGGCAGCCTTGATCATTGCATTACCGAGGTGGAAGGTCGCTCTACTGGAAGTAGTCGTCTTATCAAGCGGTACATTCTCAGTATCAACTCCGGCTGTGCTTATCGAATCAAGAGGAATTCCCAGCTCTTCTGATACAATTTGCGGCATAACGATGCCGACACCCTGTCCGAGCTCTGTTGTACCATAAGAGAGGATTGCCGTTCCGTCATGGTTCAGCTTAACTGTCGCAGAAGTAAAGGATGGTGTCCCGGTAAACTTCATAAAAACACCCAGACCTCTCCCGCGGAGTTTACCGTCCTCAGTAATCCAGCTGTAGGGCTGATCCTTCCAGCCAAGATTTTTGGCCGCTACATCAAGGCATTCTTTCACACCCACGCTGAACAGAGTCTCACCTGTGTGCCCCTTACTGCCGTCAACCATGACATTTTTCATACGCAGATCAAGAGGGTCCATTCCAAGTTTTTTTGCGATGGCATCCATCTGCTGTTCATGCGCATAGGAGGCCTCTGCTACACCAAAGCCCCGCTGGGCAGTACCCAGCTGCTTGTTGGTGGCAACACAGTACCCGTCCTGCTTCACATTCTCAATATTATATGGTCCGGCAAGTATTACATTCGCCTTCAAGGTAACAACCGGGCTGATAGTTGAATAAGCACCGGAATCCCACCAGTTTTCTGACTCAAAGGCCGTGATTGTTCCGTCTTTCTTCGCACCGGTACGGATCTTGAAATGCACACCGGCTCTAACCGTTCCGGCAAGAAAATCCTCTTCTCGACTAAAGACAACCTTTACAGGTCGGCCCTTTGTCTTTAAGGCAAGAGCGAGAGCAAGCTGCTCGCCGCGCATCTCAAGCTTACCACCAAATCCACCGCCAATTGGGGGTGGAATTACCCGAACCTGGTTCTCGGGAATTTCAAGCGTCCGGGCAATCTCTGACCGGGTGTAAAAGGGTGACTGGACTGTTGCCCAGACAGTTACCTTGCCTGAGGGATCAACCTGGGCAATGGCAGCATGATTCTCAATGGCTGTGTGATGAAGAATGGCACACTCATACTCATTCTCAACAATAACATCAGCCTCTGCAAAGCCCTTCTCCACATCACCTTTGCGCAGTGTGAAATGGTCGTAGATGTTTGTCTTATCGACCGGGCGCATCGTCTTCTCGTGATAGTACGAGCCAAGACTTTCATGCACGAGTGGACTGTCCGGTTTAACCGCCTCGAGCACATTGTCGATAGCAGGCAGTTCCTCAATCTCAACTTCGATCATTTCCACTGCCTCTTTGGCAATCTCGAGCGTATCGGCAGCGACCGCCACGATCGGTTCACCGTGAAACCGAACCTTCTCATCAGCAAGAAACTTCTGGTCCCGCATCACACGGCCAAAATAGTATGGTAGATCTTTCCCTTGTACGACAGCACGTACACCGGGGTGTTCTTTTGCCTTCGTAACGTCAACTCGCTTAATAATTCCATGCGGAACCGGACTGCGATATACAGCACCGTAAAGCTGTCCTGGGAGGCTTAGATCTGCACAGAAGCGGGTAGCGCCGGTAACCTTGTCCACTGAGTCTTTTCTCACATGAGGTTTACCAACAACCTTAAAATCTTTCATGTCATCCCCCTAGTATTTTTGTCTTATGACAACAATTCATTATACTCATTATGGCTGTTAAATCCAAGGCGTTCGTACGCTTGTGCAACCTGCTTTGTTTTAACAGTCACTGTTTTATCTATCGTAAACAGCTGCGCGCTGTTAGTTTGCGTATCATACACGGCATAGCCTGCCTTCCCAAATTTATGGGCAGAAAGCTCACCGGGGTTTACCACCAGTACATCATCTTTGACCGTAAGATAGGAGTTATGGGTATGTCCAAAAAATACTGCATCGTAGCGCCCTGAGGCAACACCGGTGCTCACAAGATCAGGATGATGGGTAAGAAACAGTTTGCGGCCGTCATCAGTGGTAAAAAACCCGTACTGATGCCTGGCCATCGTCATACCGCTTTCCGGGTGGAGAGACTCTCGAAGCACAGCTTGCAAGTCACCATCATTGTTTCCCCAAATAGCGTAGACAGGATATCCACATCGGGCTAGCACGCGGGCAATACCTCCATTCATGAAGTCCCCTAGGAATATAATATGGGAAAATTTTTGCTCATCGGCAACCTGTAAAAACTCCAACAGATTATGATAATTTTCGTGAATATCTGCTATGATGGCGATCTTCATGCTACACCCCTATCGATTATCGATTATAATCTACAATGTGCCAACTGTCAATTATTACGCATTCACACAGTCGGTCGTAAAAAGGGCCCCTTGCGGGGCCAGAAGTGATTTAACTCACTATGGGTTCGTAAATTACCATCCGACTGCAACATGGTATGTGCAGCCGGATGCATGCGACGTTTTACATAGCATCGATAATTTTATCGATCTCATCAAACATAATCTGCGGTGTCTTTGAACGTATCAGGTAGTACGGACGTCTGCGGGCAAACTCAGCGCAGTAGGTACTTCGCAGGTACCGCTGTGCATCATTGTCAATGATCGGCATGGACAGACCTTCTTCACCTGAAAGCAGCTGGTTGAGCCCCATGAAGTTCATCATGGAGTGATAGCTCTGATAAGCCTTCTCAAACTGAGCCATTTCAACAACCTGTGTATCAAAGTGACCATCAATACTCGGCATAACAACCAGATCAATATTAATCGGTTCATTGTAGGTTTCGTACTCCGGTTCTTTGTCAAAGAACTTAGCTACACCCTCATCCTGGTCGGGAAGGTCTGAACGCTCAGTTCCCTTGGAACGCTTCTTGATGTAGACATTCTTGGAACCCAGAATTGCGGTAAAGTCCTTGTCCATGACAGTCGTCTCAGTAGAGAACATCTGTCCGCCTCTTCGGCAGCCTTCCAGCTGACTCATACTCTTACCATGGTTATTCTCTCCACCGAGCAGCAGAAGTCCCTTTCCTCGGTAGACTACTGCAGATGAATGGAATGGGTAGAGTCCTACATGGTTCAGTTCCATAGCGAGCATGCTCACCAGAATCTTGTTCACTTCACCCTCTTCCCAAAAACCGTTGAGAATCAGCTGGTCAGCTACAAAGCTGATCTGCTTTACGGGACGTTCAACATTCCAGATGATGTCAGGTCGACCTTTTGTTGTCTCCTGATGCACACTGACAGCTGCCAGTCGGTAGTTCATAAAGGTTGCATCTTCAACCACGTGACTTCTTTTGGGTCCCCCAATCACGTCTACTCGCAGCGCAGCATCTGCACAGCGAAATTCTTCAGTAAAATAGTTCATACATTCTCTCCTCTTATATTATTATCTTTCTATTTTCCAGGTTTAACGACTACTTTCAGCGAATTGTCTTTCCGGCCGACAAATGTATCATAAGCCTGTTTATACTCAGTAAGCGGAAATTCATGCGTAATCATGGACGCAATTTCTTCCTTGTAAACCTTTGCCAGAGCAATCGCCTTTTTCAAGGTATTTGGATTAGCCCTGTTTCCGACAAAGTCGATTTCATTGAGCACGATCTGCTTCACAGGCATCATGACATCATCTTTCGGGAGACTGACCACCGAGATCGTTCCACCCTTAGAAACAGCTTCCACAGCCTGAGCGATTCCCTTGGCAGTACCGGCGCATTCAACCACGCGTTTTACGCCCTGGCCGCCTGTAAGCTCTTTTACTCGTGCAGGTACATCCTCATTGCGGTAGTTAATCGGAATTGCACCAAGCTTTTCAGCGACGCTGAGGCGGTAGCCACTGCCGCTGACAATGATCTGATCAGCGCCCATACTCTGGGCACAGAGAATACTCATAAGGCCCTGCATGCCTGAACCATTAATCAGCACTGAATCTCCAGGTTGAATTTTCGTTCTCATAACCACATGCAAAGCAATACTCAGCGGATCCATACAGGCTGCTACATTGTAGTCCATATCATCCGGAAT
>JBNJDX010000032.1:0-24174 GCA_051745285.1 Spirochaetota bacterium | reverse complement strand
GTTGAGGATATCAGGATTACGTACAGCCTCGCTGTTAATTGAAATCTTATCTGCCCCCGAATTCAGCATGAGACTGACATGTTCAACAGTGCGGATACCGCCACCGACGGTGAAAGGAATATTAATATGACGGGAAATACGCCGAACCAGCTGCACAAGCGTGTCACGCTGTTCGACCGTTGCCGTTATGTCGAGAAAGGTGAGCTCGTCTGCCCCCTTCTCCGCGTAGAGCTCACCCAGTTCCACAGGGTCTCCTGCATCACGAAGATCCACAAAATTCACCCCTTTGACCGTCCGGCCGTCCTTTACATCGAGACAGGGTATTATTCGTTTTGCCAACATTCATCTCCTCCTGAGACCCGTAGATACCGGGCTGTTCATTAAGTGTTATACATCGTTTGCTGAAACTGTGAAAGCTGCTCCAGCGTTATCTTCCCCTCATAAAAGGCTTTGCCGACAATGACACCGCCTAGCCCCTGCCGGGAGAGATCGAGCAGATCAGCAACGGAGGAGACTCCCCCGCTGGCAATCAATTCCAGATCGGTATATCCTGCCTGCTCTGCAGCCTGGCTGATACGCTCATAGAGTTCAAACGAGGGCCCTTCAAGCGTTCCGTCACGGGAGATTTCGGTACTGATAACCTTTCTGATCCCCTTCTCAAGGTAGGAGAGGACCAGCTCTTCAGCTGAGAGGGTTGAACGCTCCTTCCAGCCTGAGAGCGCCACAAACCCTTTAGAGACATCCGCCCCGAGAATGATCCGGTCTGCCCCGTAGCGTTCTATCCAACTGGTAAACAGCTCCGGGTTCTTTACCGCGATACTCCCCCCGGTAACCATCTCAGCCCCGCTGTCAAAGGCGCATTGAATATCTTCATCCCGCTTAATCCCGCCGCCAAAATCAATTATCAGCCCAGTTTTGGAGGCTATACGCTCGAGCACCTCATGATTCACAATGCCGCCCGAGGCAGCTCCATCAAGATCAACCAGATGCAGCCGCGTAAGACCTGCATCTTCAAAGGCACGGGCGGTTTCCACCGGATCAGCGCTATACACGGTTTTACTCCCGTAATCTCCCCGCGTGAGCCTGACGCATGCTCCGTCAATAATATCGATAGCAGGTATAACATCAAACATGAGTGCTCTCCAAACCGATAGAGAGAAAGTTCTTCAGAATCTGCTCTCCGACCGGGCCGCTTTTCTCAGGGTGAAACTGCACGCCGTAAAAATTATTTCGCTGCAGCGCAGCGCTGAACGAACGGCTGTAGCTGCAGGCAGCAGCCGTATCGGGTCCTACTTCAACGTAGTAGCTGTGAACAAAATAGACATAGGCATCTGCCGGGAGTCCGGCAAACAGCGGACCCCGCATATCAAGCAAGGTATTCCACCCCATGTGAGGGACTTTCAGTGTTCTCGGGAACAGCTTCACCGGTTCCCCGAACATACCGAGGCACTGTGTCTGATGCTCCTGGCTGTAGGAACACATGAGCTGCAGCCCCAGGCAGATCCCGAGAAACGGCTGCTTCAAAGCCTGGAGAACTGTATCAAGACTGTGCTCCTCCAGATAGCGCATTGCTGTACTGGCCTCTCCCACACCCGGGAAAATCACCTTGTCAGCCTGCTGCAGCTGCTTCGCATCATCGGTAACCAGCGGGGTGATGCCCAACCGATTGAGAGCACAGGTAACAGAACGGATATTGCCGGCGTTGTATTTCACTACCGCCACAGACTGCGATGAGATAAGCTTATCACCTTTAGAGTCACCAAACTCACGAGTATTTGATTCTATTCCCACGAATCCCCCTAACTGAGCATGCCCTTAGTGGTGGGCAGCTCCATGTGGTCTAGATCTCTAGCAACAGCTCCCTTCACTGCCTTGGCAAACCCTTTGAAAACCGCCTCCATAATATGGTGCGAATTATCACCGGAAGCCTGAATATTCAAGGTGCACCGTGCCTGGTCGCTGAAAGACTTAAAAAAGTGAAAAAAGAGCTCAGAGGGAACATCTCCGACCATATCGCGGGTGAGGGCGACATCCCACACCAGCCACGGGCGACCCGAAAAGTCTATGGCAACCTGGGCGAGAGACTCATCCATGGGTAAAAGAAACCCGTAGCGGGATATCCCCCGTTTGTCCCCGAGCGCCCTGCGAAACAGTTCCCCGAGCGTCAGAGCAGTATCTTCAAGCGTATGGTGCTCATCAACCTCAAGATCACCTTCGGCCTTCAAGGTAAGATCACATCCTGAATGACGTGCAAGCTGATCGAGCATATGGTCAAGAAAATGGAGACCGGTTGATATCTCTGAGCGGCCGGAACCGTCAAGATTCAACGCTCCCTCAATGCGCGTCTCCTGAGTCTCCCGCGTAAGAGACGCTCTCCGGGCGGTTGTTCTCTCTATGAGAAATGAGGCAGCCTCCAACCAGTTATCAGTCACCAGTTCGCAGGCTTCCTGTATTTCGGCAGTTTCTTTGCTCAGTTCTCCGGCCTGAGTTTCAGGTGCAAACCAGAGAGCTTTGCAGCCGAGTCTGCTCGCCAGCTCCAGATCGCTGAGGCGGTCGCCGACAACATAGGAGTGCTCAAGGTCATAGAGCTCTCCATCCTTGTCCAGATACTCCTGCAGCATACCGGTCCCCGGCTTTCGATTGGGTGAATTCTCTGCAGGCATTGACGGATCAATGTGGATTGCATCGAATGTTATCCCTTCTCCGGCAAGGGTATTGAGCATCAGCTGATGCGGCGGATCAAAATCCTCCCGGGGAAACGATGCAGTTCCCAGACCATCCTGGTTGGAGACCATGGCGAAATAGAGCGGAGTCTGACTGCGAAGCAGCGTCAAAGCACGTATGACCCCGGGAATGAATTCGAACTTCTCCAGCGAGTCTATCTGGTAGTCATGCCCCGGTTCCCGGAGAATGACCCCATCTCTGTCGATAAACAGTACAGGTCTCACAACTGTCCCTCCAACGCTTTCATGGCTTCCAGAAGTCTATGATTCTCCTGTGTTGAGCCGATGGTTATCCTCACACACCCCTTACACAAGGGCTGAGTGGTCCTGTTGCGGATGATGATCCCCTGATCTCTCAACAGACTGCACAACTCATCTGCATTAGTTGTCTTCAACAGAATAAAGTTGGCAGACGAAGGGTATACCCGCTTCACGTACGAGAGCTTTTCCACCGCTGCGGCAAGCTCATCGCGGGAGTCCACGATCCGGGTTACCGTCTCCTGCACCTGTTCCCGCTGAGAGAGCGCCTGCTTTGCCGCTTCCTGAGCAGGACCGCTGATGTTGTACGGATATTTAATATTGGTCAGCACGTTAATGATGCGGGGATCGGCAAAGGCCATCCCCAGTCTGGCACTGGCCAGACCCCAGGCTTTCGATAGCGTTCTCAAGACCACCAGGTGCTCGAACTCCCCAAGCAGACTGAGAGCGCTCTGTTTTTCGCTGAAATCCTGATAGGCCTCATCAACTACGACAATACCCGGAAAGAGTTCGAGCACCTGCCGAATATCCTCCAGCTCCATAGCATTCCCGGTTGGATTGTTCGGCGAGCAGATAAACAGAAGCTTCAGAGTCTCGGGCTGCTTTCTCACCAGCTCTTTGACACGCGGTATGTCGATGTGAAACTCTTCCGTGAGAAGACAGGATTCTACCGTAACATCATTGAGATCGGCAAATACTGTGTACACACCGTAGGTGGGAGGAAGCACAACAGATCGATCAACTCCCGGCCTCGCAAAGGCGCGGTAGAGCAGATCAATGGCCTCATCGCTGCCGTTTCCCAGGAATATGTGCTCCTTCGGGACCTGGAACAGGTCAGATATCTCGCTTTTCAACTCCCGTTGCAGGGGATCCGGATAGCGGTTTCTGCCAAGATCGCCGACAAAGTCCCGGTAATTCTCGTTTGCATCGAGAAACACCTCCGCGCTGCCGGAAAATTCGCTCCGGGCGGATGAATAGGGTACGATCGTGCGAATATTCTCCCGTAACAGTTGTTCGATATTGGTACTCCTCTTGCTCATTCTGCTTCACCCCGCTGTGCCTGCTCTGCTTCTGCCACCGGTTCACTGGCAAGTCTGAGACTGACCGCCTGCTTGTGGGCATCCAGCCCCTCCTCTGCTGCCATGACCTCTACAGCCGGGCCCACACGTTCAAGTCCCTCTCGAGAGAGCTGCTGGAAGGTGATTTTCTTGATAAAGCTGTCAAGGCTCACTCCCGAGTAGGAGACTGCCCACCCTGAAGTCGGAAGGGTATGATTAGTCCCCGAAGCGTAGTCCCCGACAGACTCAGGAGTCCAGCGTCCCAGGAAGACAGAACCTGCATTCTGGACCTGAGAAGCCCATGCCTGAGCATCCCGAATCTGGAGAATGAGGTGTTCGGGAGCATATCTGTTTGACAGGGCAAAGGCCTCCTTCATATCACGAACTATGATTACCGCACTGCTGCTCAGTGAACGGGCTGCCAGTACTCTCCTTGAGAGGCGTTCAATCTGCTCTTCCACCTGGCTGTATACTGCATCGGCTAGTTCTTCGGAGGTGGTAACCAGCAATACCTGGCTGTCAGCTCCGTGTTCTGCCTGGCTGAGCAAATCAGCTGCCACAAACGCCGGGTCTGCCTGTTCATCAGCAATTACCAGTACTTCAGAAGGCCCAGCAGGCATATCCACCGCAGCCTTGTCGAGAGAGACAAGCTGCTTAGCCATGGTAACATACTGGTTGCCGGGCCCAAATATTTTATCTACCTTAGGAACGCTCTCAGTCCCGTAGGCCAGCGCTGCAACAGCCTGTGCGCCGCCGGAGATGAAACAGCGGCTTACCCCGCTGATTCTGGCCGCAAAGAGAACTGCCGGGTGAACCTTCCCATCCTTCCCGGCCGGCGTCATGAGTACAATCTCCTTACAGCCGGCTACTGCGGCAGGTACTGCAAGCATCAAAACCGTAGAAAACAACGGTGCAGTGCCGCCGGGAATATAAATGCCTACGGTTTCAATCGGCCGGGCTTCCCGCCAGCAGAGGACCCCCGGTTCGGTCTCCACCTGCTCACGGGCAGCCTTCTGGGCCTGATGAAACGCTGTGATATTCTGTTTTGCCTGCTTAATTGCAGATATCAATGACTCATCAAGCAAAGCTTCTGCCTCAGCCATCTCCTGTTCAGATATCTCAAGCCGGTCGAGTTTCTGTCCGTCAAACATCTTAGCATAACTAAACAGTGCTGCATCACCCTGCTCGGCCACCCGCTCTATAATAGCAGAGACCTTCTCCCGCAGCTGTGCCTGCTCCTGGCCCGGTCTTGAGAGCAGTTGAGAGAGCACCTTCTCATCCGGGTATCTGTATATCGGCAACATACTTCTTCCCTCTTCTTTAGAGTGCCATCTGTTCGATGCCGGTAACCAGTATCCCCTGAGCACCGAGATCCTTGAGAGCTTCAAACACTTCCCAGAATGCATCTTCCTGCACCACAGTCTGAACAGAACTCCAGCCTTCATCGAGCAGGGCTGTCACAGTGGGGCTTTTTACGCCCGGGATGATGTTTTTGACCTGCGGAACCTTCTCGGTGGGCAGGTTAAACATGATGTATTTATAATGACGGGCCTTCATGACCGCATCGATGCGGACAAGCAGCCGGTCGAGTATGCTCTGCTTCTCAGGCTCCTGGTCGGATAGTCCCCGGCGGGCTATCATCACCGCTGAGGAGCGGTAGAGCGTATCCACCTCCTTCAGCCCGTTACTGATGAGCGTGCTGCCCGAACTGACAATATCAAAAATGGCATCGGTAAGACCGATAGCCGGGGCTATCTCCACCGAACCGCTGATCTCATGAATGTCAGCACTTACCTTTTGCTCTTTCAGGCAACTGCGAAGAATGTTCGGGTACGAGGTGGCAATTTCCTTGCCCTCAAGATCAGCGAGACTTGTATAGGAAAAATTGTTGGGAACAGCAATCGAGAGCCGACATTTGGAGAAACCCAGATCCCTGACCACATCAAGATCAAAGCCTTTTTCGTCTTTTTCGTTGAGTCCGACAATTCCGATATCGGCAATGCCGTCATACACATAACCGGGAATATCATCATCACGCAGATAGAGAAATTCAATGGGGAAATTTTCCGCAGTCGATTTCAGCACCCGTGAACCGTTGGTGAAATCAATCCCGCACTGGTCAATGATGTCCAGCGACTTTTCACTCAGCCGTCCACTTTTCTGTACAGCAACTCGCAAGATGGTATCAGCAGCACTCATATATCCTCCCGGCAGTTTGTCTCTGCCTGCCTGCAGGCGGCAAAGATTCCATTTTATCCTTGTGGGGCACTGTAGACCCCTGTCAATCAGAACAAACAATCAGCATTATCAAGCATACCATACGGGGAGACTCGGGAAAACTTTACCCCTGTATCCGGCCTGACGCGTATGCACAAGCACAATGGGCGACTCATGCACCGCAAGATTGACACGCTCTTTTGCTCAGATGGTCATTCTCGCACCTGCAACAAAAAATCTCCGCAGAAATGCGGAGATTTGCAGGTATAAAACACACCATTCGCACTTCTGGTATCACGAGAAGAGAGAATGATGGTGATGTGTCTGGTATCCCGTACTTCGTCTCATACGGGGAGCGTATGAAAATATGCCGGGTGTGTCAAGACGCACGCCCGTTTCAGTAGGTAATGGTTGTGTCCTGGTTGTGCATATGCGAGCGTATTGCCCGAACGACGATGACCATTCCGTACGCAAAGACGATAAACCCGGCCACCTTCAGGATAGTCATTCCAATTTCATCGGGCATGGTGAATATCAGAAAAGCCATAACCAGAGAGACACCCGCCTCGATCCCGCGGGGGAGGAGGGGCAGATCCACTTTTTTCAGCTCAGCTGCAAGATAAATCTGCAGTACAGCTGAAGCTACCAGCTGAAGGCCGAGCAGATACAGCACTAGTGTCCAGGTGATCCTGACAAACAGCAGCGGCAGTATCAGCGCAAGGGCACCGATGCCGATTGACAGCACGGAGCGCAAAATCATTGCCTTTTTAACCTGCTGGGAAAATTTTGTCTGCAGAGCGCCGGTGAGCACAATTACACCATTGACCACTGCGTATATGCCGATGGCTATTGCTAGAAACATGGTAAAGTCTTGTGTTTGAAAAAAGATGAAAGCTCCAACGACCATGATGGAGATCCCTAGTACGAGCTGTTGCAATAACTTTTTGCTAATATCCATTACACGTCCCCCTCTTGATACGGCCTTAGAGACAATCCCACTGTACACCAATAAACACCGCTTGGTAAAAAAAGTTTCATACCAAACAGTTCCTTTGCTAAAAAATAATTCAAACAGATCCCTCGTCGTGCCCCCCGCACCTCAATACCGCCGGCTGTAGACCTCTTCTTAGTTGTATGTCATCATGCTCCCAGTTCACAAGGAGGAGATGATACTATGCAAGGCTACAAACTGCTGATTCTTGATGCCGACGGGACGTTGTTTGACTACCAGACAGCCCAGCGGTATGCACTCGGGCAGCTCTGCCGCGATCTCGAGCTACCCTTCTCCGACGAACTGCTTGCTGCCTTCCGGGAGGCGAATGACAGCGTCTGGGAAGCCTTTGAACGGAAAGAAATTAGCTCCGAAGAGCTGAAAAGTGAACGTTTTTCCCGGTTTGCTGAGCGGATGAGCCTGCAGCTGGATGCTAAGCAGGCCTCACGCGGATATCTGCAGTACCTGGGAACAGCCGGTTTCCTCTTTGACGGAGCACTAGAGCTGCTTTCCGCGCTCAAGGAGCACTACCAGTTGGCTCTGCTCACTAATGGGCTCGCTGCTACTCAGCGCGGCCGTCTGCAGGCTGCCGGTATAGAAGACTACTTCCATCCCGTTGTTATCTCCGAAGAGGCAGGAGTGCAAAAACCGGACCCCAGTATTTTCTCCTACCTGCTCGAACAGGCGCATATCGATGACAGAAACCAAACCCTTATGATCGGGGACAGTCTCACCTCAGATATTGCCGGAGGAAACGCCTCGGGAATCGATACCTGCCTGCTTGATTTTGAACTCACCTACCGGGAGTCCGAGACGAACAGAGCGTACCGCCCCACCTATATAATCAATTCCTACGGGCAGCTTCTGAAACTGCTAACGCCCACCTCTTCGTAGAGAATCCCTGGAAAGCCAGGCAGGGTCACTCCTCGATATCAAGCAGCTCAACCTCAAAAATAAGCAGCTTGTTCGGTCCGATCTTCGGTCCGGATCCCGCTTTCCCGTAGGCCAGGTCCGGATGAATAAAAAACCGATAGGTTCCTCCCACTGACATCAGTTGCAGGCCCTCTTTCCAGCCGTCAATGACCGAACCTACTGAAAAAGTGGCTGGCTGCCCGCTTTCATAGGTACTCTCAAAGACACGGCCAGTAAGAAAGGAGCCGCGGTAATTAACCCGTACTACATCGTCTTCGGCGGGAACTGCTCCCTCGCCTTCCTCGACTACTTCGTACTGCAGACCACTGTCTGTCTCAATAATTCCGCTACGATCTTTATTTGCGGCAAGAAATTCTTCAGCCTCTTTCAGATTCTCCTCGGCAGCGGAAGACTGTTCTGCTTCCTGCTTCGCGGTTACCTGTTCCTGATATTCAACGAGAATGTCATTGGTCTCTTCCTGATTATAATATCCTTCAGTACCCTCAACAGCCTCTTTCAGACCTAAGGCAAAATACTCCGGGTCAAATTCTATGCCTTCATTCTTGTAGCTCTTGGTAAACAGATGCGCAAATGCATAGCTGAAGCGTTCTTCCAGCGTGGAGGGCTCTGCAAGATCGCCCCTCCACGTCCCGTCGGCAGCATCTTCGGACTGCTCACCTTCCTGGGCAGCTTCGGCAGCTTCTTCGAGGTTTCCCTGGTCATTCTGTGAACAACCAACCGCAAAAATCAGTAGCACCATCACAAGTGCTGCAAGGATTAATCTCTTTTTCATCGTTAACTCCACCTTCTCTCAGTAGTCCTGCCACTGTACCAAAGAGCGGGGCAAAAGGATACCCCTGACGTGCTCCCGGCCCTCTTACAGCAGGCTGTTGCCCGAAGAATCTATCGCAACTATCACCGGAAAATCTCGTACGGTAATTCGATATATCGCCTCCGGGCCCAAATCTTCATAGGCAATCAATTCTATCTCTTCGACACACTCAGCGTACAGCGCCCCACAGCCGCCGAAGGCAGCAAAGTAAACTGCCTGATGCTCCACAATGGCTGCGACAACTTCATCGCTGCGCGGTCCTTTACCGACCATTGCTCTGAGTCCTTGTTCCAGCAGCTTCGGAGTGTAGTAATCCATGCGTGCCGAAGTAGTCGGTCCGCAGGAGCCGACAATCCGCCCCGGGGGAGCCGGCGAGGGCCCCATGTAGAAGATCGTCTGCCCGGTAATATCAACAGGCAGGGGAGCGCCCCTGTCTACCGCCTGCAGAAGCCTGGCATGCGCCTGATCGCGGGCAACGAGCATTGAACCCACCAATAACACCTCATCTCCAGCATGGAGCCCCAAGGCAGCCGTCCTATCCAGCGGGAGGCTTATGTGCTGTTTCATCGTATTCCTCCCGACTCATCAATGGAAATCCTGGCTTTCCTGTCTGCCCAGCAGCTGATACTCACCCCAACCGGAAGTCCGGCGATATGGGTCGGGGCCTGCTCGATCATAACGCCGAGAGCTGTGGGTGTTCCTCCCAGTCCACCGGGGCCAATATCAAGCCGATTTATCTGTTCGAGCATATCCTGCTCCAGCTGTCGGTAGGCAGGGTCGGGATGGGGTGAGCCCACCTCACGAAGCAGGGCCCGTTTGGACAGCAGCATCGCCGTGTCAGAGCTCCCGCCTACCCCGACACCGACGACTATCGGCGGACAGGGCTTGCCACCTGCCTTCTGGACTGCCTCACCTACAGCATGCAGCACACCTTCTCTTCCCACGGTGGGATTGAGCATGGTCAGGGCGCTGCAGTTCTCACTGCCAAACCCCTTGAGCATGAGGGATATGTCACATCCGGCACCCGGTCTGAGGCGCAAATATGTTTGAATCGGTAGATTGGTACCGGTGTTCTCGCGCTTGAACAGCGGGTCGGCAACAATGGATTTACGAAAATAGCCATGAACGCTGGCTTGCTTCGCCCCCTCCTCCACCGCATCTTTGATCAAATCGAACGTCAACCGGGAGTCTCTCCCAAGATCAAGAAAGGCTAACACCATGCCGGTATCCTGACACATCGGCAGCTGTGAACGGTCAGCTGCTTCCAGGTTCTGCAGGATATGAGAAAGCACGCTCTGCCCCGGAGAGCCGGGATGGGAAGTCCCGGCCGCTCCCCGGAGAGCTTGCTCCACATCTGCTGGGAGTTTAACAGCGGCTTTTTTCAGTCTCCGCTCGACCTCTTCAGTTACCGCTGCATAGATTGCGTCTGTGTTCATACCCAAACTATAGCGTTTTTACTCAGTTTACAAAAGAAGCGGGGTTGCAAGAGCACAGTTTTAGTACTAATCTATCCGGCGAGAGCAGGTGCCGGTGTTACCAGCTCTTTGGCGGGGAATAAGGAGCTAAACTAAGGATGACATTACATGACGTGGTTGCGGCTGTAGACGGGACGGTCATCAATGGAGAGGAGCATCTAGGGCGTGAGGTTGCTCTTGGTTTCGCCTCGGACTTGATGAGTGAGGTGCTCACCCTTCTAGATGACGGTATACTACTCATCACAGGACTGTCCAATATCCAGGCTATCAGAACTGCGGAAATGTCTGACATATCACAGATACTGTTTGTGCGGGGCAAAAAGCCTACCGACAAGATGACAGAACTAGCCCGTGAGAATGGAATAGTACTTATCACTACCTCCTATTCCATGTTCAAATCCAGTTATCTGCTGTATGCCGCCGGGCTGAAGCCCGTCTACTAGAAGGAGACGCCGGGTGGAAACTTCCTGTGATATCACAGCGGGCGATTTTTCGCACGCAGGCCAGGTCTCCAGTGAGATTAAACATATGCTCAAACAGCTCAACATCCCACAGCAGATCATTAAACGAGTTGTGATTGCGCTCTATGAGGCCGAGGTGAACATTGTTGCTCACTCCCACGGAGGGCAGGTTACCTGTTCGATTACACCGGAGGCAATAACCATTATTGCTTCTGACCGCGGTCCGGGCATCACAGATGTAGGTCTCGCGATGTCAGAAGGCTACTCTACCGCTTCCCGAGAGGTCAGAGAGATGGGGTTCGGGGCAGGTATGGGGCTGCCGAACATGAAAAACAACAGCTCAGAATTTGATATTCAGACCTCCCCAGAACAGGGCACGACGGTAACCATGACGATCAGAATAGCCGGAGGGGAAAGCCAGTGAGCAGCCAGCCGTTCTATCATGCGCTGACTGTCAGGGAGGATCTCTGCCAGGGGTGCACACGCTGCATGAAAAACTGCCCCACCGAAGCGATTCGGCTGATCCGTGGAAAAGCCCATGTAAACCCCGAACGCTGTATTGATTGTGGCCAATGTATGGACGCCTGTCCCTACGACGCCATCGTCGTAGAGCAGGACGACTTCAAAAATATTTTCACCTATTCCCAGCGGGTGGCAATTCTTCCCTCGGTTTTTATTGGACAGTTCTCAGATGAGATCCCTGAAAGCTGGATCTACCTTGCTCTGCAGGAGATAGGGTTTACCGATGTCTTTGAAGCCGAATTCGGCGTGGATATCCTCAACACGATAGGAAACCGCTTCAGCACCTACGCTGATGACAAACCGGTGATATCCTCCTACTGTCCTGCTGTTGTCCGGCTGATTCAAATCCGCTACCCCGCTCTTGTCAAGCATATCAACTTGATCAGACCTCCAGTGGAGATCACCGCGCTGTATGCAAAAAAACAACTGCTTGACCGGGGAACACAGGAAGAAGATATCGGCCTGTTTTATGTCACTCCGTGCGCTGCAAAAATAGCTGCAATCAAATCACACGATCCGAATGACGGACAGCAGCTCTTCAGCGGGGTAATCAACATGGATTATTTATACAACCTCGTCCAGCAGACAATCGTAAAACAGAAAAAATTGTTTAAACAGAAATCAGGTTCAGTCAGCTATCCCCCCCTCACCCGGAAGGCCGGTTTGTGGAGCCTGACCGCCGGAGAGAGCAGCACGGTTCCCGGGCGAACCCTTGCGATAGATGAGATTCATCATGTCATCGAGTTTCTTGAACTGCTTGAGGATGAGGAACTGTCGACCATCGACTTTCTCGAACTGCGCTCCTGTGCTGAGGGATGTGCCGGTGGCATCCTTACCCCGAGCAATCGTTTTCTCGCCAAGGAGCGGCTTTACCATCGCTCCGGCGGGATGAAGCAGCTCTCACCTGAGCAGATACAGACTGTTAAAACACAGGCCCCCTATCTTCAGCGCCAGCTCAAGCGCAAGCGCCTGGAGAAGAAATCAGCCTTTCAGCTAGACGAGGACATTGCCTCGGCGCTGGAAAAGATGGAGGCCTACCGGCACTATCTAAAGCAGCTGCCCGGAATTGACTGTGGTCTCTGCGGAGCCCCCACCTGCCACGCTCTGGCCGAAGATATTGCCCGCGGTGAGGCCGACCTATCCCACTGCGCTGTCCTGCGCCTGCGAAGCCTCGTCAAACGCGAGACAATTGACAAGATATGGGGACAGACGCTCAGCCCCCGCCGGGATACTCAAGCCGGGGAAAACTCCAGGGACAACTCATAACCTGTTACAGAGGCAGTTTGACCGAATGCTCGTAGCACCCGGGAAGCTTTTCCCGGTCACGCTCAAGCATGCCACTACTGCACAGAACGACTCTGCTCCGTTCTCCCTTCATAAGCTGCAGGAGTCCATTGGCCGCTTCAGCAGTCGCATCACGGGTAATCTGGAGCAGATGAGTTCTGCGTTCCTCGCGCATCTTGTCAGTGATAGAAAACAGATAGCGTTTGAGCCCCAGATAGCTCTTCTCCCCTGGAGAGAGCGGCCTTGCATCTCGCCCGACGAGCGAAATAATGCTCAGCTCGGTCTGTTGCGACGTGATTTTGCCTGCTGCTGCCTGTTCAACGGCCCTCTGGTAGTCGGAAAAGGTTTCTGCCAGGCGGGGATCGCGGTAGGAAGAGAAGGTAATATACTCCTCAACACTGTCGATGTCGGCACCGGCACCGTAGGCCCCTCCCTGCATCCGTATCCAGTCCCACAAAAAGCTTGTTTTCAGGACATGCAGCAGCACGCTTTGGGCGACCTGTTCAGTCGTCCCGAAGGGTTCTGCCCGGCAGGAAAAGGCAGTAAATCCTACCTGGGACGGCAAAATAAAGGCCTCCTCATAACTGTCTAACGGCTCATGTTCAATATGTTCTGCAGAAGAAGCGGATTCTCCAGTGGGTGCTGCCTGCGCAGGAATCGTTTGTACCAGCCCTTGTAAGGAAGAGACAGCCGCTTCAATCCCGGCTTGCTCTCCGGTAACCTGCACTGTGAGCCTGGACTGCACCAGGATTGAGCTCCGGATTCTCTCGAGCTCCTCAGCAATCTGCTTGAGGCTTTTCTGGTTATCAACCTCGATTCCCTTCAGAAAAAACCATTGGCTCACCCCTTTCCAAAGCTCTTCTTCCGCAGCTGCCGGGGAAAGATGGGAAGCTGCCCGCAGGGAGGCGTACATGCTTCCGCCCGGTATGATATGAGAGACATAATTGCTTTTAAGCTCCTGTACGACATCTTTGAGCCTGCGAAGATTAGAAAACTCTGCCTCTACGAGGATACGCTTCATGAACTCAACCGCCGGGGAAATCTGCTCACTGAGCGCTTTCATCCGAATGATCATGAACCGCCGGGGCTCGGAAGTACCGGCTTCCAACCTGATGCTGAACCCTCCGGTGAGTTCAGCCAGCTTCCTCGAGAGCTCATCATAACTCATCCCCGGAAGACTGGTCATGTATATCAGGCGAGTGAATAGCGGCATAAGCTGCTGCTGCCATTCAGACAAACCGTTGATATCAACTGCCAGCTCCACATAGGTGATACCGTTGGTAAATAATTGCTGACGAAGGAAGACTGCCGACTCAAGCTCCTTGTGCTCGATGTTGAGCTTGCTGATCTCCTTCGGCAGATCCTGCCTTGAAAGGGTTGGTATGCGCTCAAGGATTTCCGGTGAATCTTCAGAGCTTTGAAAATCAGCGTACCGTCTTTGCTCGTCATGCAGCTGCCTCAGACCGTTTTTCGTGAGCTGCTGTTCCCGCTTTGCCAGTTGCTGGGCAAGGCGCTTCTCAATCTTCGCAATATGTTCGGCCTCAGGCCTGACAACGACCAGTGCCCGGTGCATGTTGGTAATGAGGTGCCGTTCTATCCAATTCTCAAGATACCCCTGTGTTGTCTTCTTTTTGCCTCCAGAGGGCTGATTTTGGATGCGAACTTCCCCCACCAGCTCTTTCAGCCGCTCCATGGTCGGACTGAAGACCAATGTGTCTTCCGGGGCAAGGCCGTGCAGCCAGCCGCGCGCACTGCGGCTAAAAACCCGCAGGCCGTTTGGGATGCCACCACGGATTTCCCGCTGCTGAAATTCGATCCGCTGAATAGCCTGCCTGACGATTTCCTCCGGGATTCCCTCTTTAACCAGGTTTCCGAGTTCTTTGAGCATGAGCTGTTCAAAAGAGTCACGATGCTCCGGGTCCGTTCCGGTAATGCCCAATGAAAACACTACCTGTTTGAAATCAGAGTCCATACCGCTAATCGGAGCAATATCAGCCCCGTAACCAGATTCAATGATGGCCTTGTACAGAGGGGCCCCGGGATTGCCCAGCAGAGCCTCTGTGAGCACCTCAAGGGTCAGCACGTCAAGCGGATTAGTGATGTTGCATGCCCACCAATTGAGGGTAATAGTACTCTTTTTCGCAGGGAGCTCTCCTTCGCTGAGCGGGCTGGTAAACTCAAACTGTTTAGGCCGGTCCCACTGTTTAGGCTCCCCGACCTCGTGTGAGAACTTTACCAAACTAAACTCCTTAAGGTAGTTCGTTTCGATAAACTCCAGCTGCTTTTCAGTGGCAATGTTACCGTAGAGGAATATCCGGCAGTTCGAGGGGTGATAGAATTCAGCATGATAGCCGGTAAATTCCTCAAAGGTCAGATTCGGTATCTCTTCAGGGTTGCCCCCTGAATCAAACCCATAGGGCGAGTCCGGAAACAGGGTACGGACTGAATGCTCTTCCACAATGGAATCATGATCAGAGTAGGCTCCCTTCATTTCATTAAACACAATCCCGTCATAGGAGAGATGATTCTTCTCATCCACACACAGGCGAAACCCTTCCTGTTTGAAGGTCTCCCGCCGCAACAGCGGGAAAAAGACTGCATCTGCGTAGACTGACATCATATTGAAATAGTCTTTCCTGATCGGTGAAGCTGCCGGATAGACAGTTTTGTCCGGATAGGTCATAGCGTTGAGAAACGTGTTCGCGCTGCCTTTCATCAGCGAGAGAAAGGGTTCTTTGCTTGGATACTTGCGCGACCCCGACAGAACTGCATGTTCGATAATGTGAGGTGTGCCGTAGTTGTTTTTCGGCGGCGTCTTAAACATGAACGCGAACATGTTCTCCGGATCTTTGTTGGCAACGTGGTACAGTTCAAGGCCTGTTGCGTCATGTGTAAAGCGCAACCCGATCGCATTCTGCTCAGGCAGTTTTGTCTTAGAAACCAGTGTAAATCCGTGCAGGGTTCCCCCTACGAGTAGCTCACCCATGGCATCTCTCCTTTTAGCTTTCCCCCGACAATGGGCAGGGCAACGCGTTCAAATAGTATAAAGAAGGCATGAGAGGATGTATAGAGTTTGATTGGATGGTGTCTGGAATTTATATTAGATTTATTTCGAATATTTTAATTTTGTAGTTGACATATTTCTATCAATGCTATTATACTTTGATCAACATCTAATATAATAATATATGTTAGATAATTTATTTATATGAGGTAACACCTATGTACAATAACATGGAACACTGGTATATGTGTAAAGAGTACCAAAAAGACGTTCTGGGCAGGAATCAGAGGTGGCACGGCATACATGCCCCCCTTCGAAGAGCAGCAGCCCGTTTACTCACCGGAGCTGGAACGCTGCTCTACAGAGCAGGCTGGTCTCTCGAACAGATGGTCTCCCGGCCGCAGAACTCACACCCCCCTGCATAACGCAGGGCGGACACACCGCATCGGAATGAAGAAGCACGTCCATGGAGGTATCGATGAAACCGGCCCAGCACATACAGATTCACGAAAATCTTGCCGTCGAACTGGTCTTTGCGGCAGCCCACGCGGCTTCGCGGCTCGAGCCCTCCTTGGCGATGCCAGCCCCTAAAGTGGCAGAGAACCATCAAGAATGGCTCTCTCAGCTAGAGGAAGGCCTCTCTCCATTTGAGAAGGCAGATCTTACAGTTGTCTTTTCTACCGTTTCCGCAGGACTATTTCTCTTTTATCAGATCGTCGATAACAACATCACTGATCCTGAGGACCTGCCGCAGCATATTGCCTCCCTCAGCCCAGAGGCATTTCTCGCCGCCTTTAAACAGCTGCTTCGCATCGAAGAGCAGACCCAAGCGTGGATTTCACCTGAGGTAATCCAATCAGCTCTAGAAAGCGACCGGGCTGATGTCTTCACCAACCTTGACCAGGAGGCAAGTATCCTTTCACATTTACTCTCTTCCCCCATCGACTTCCAACAGCGAACAGTCGCAGTACTCACCTGGTTCTGCAAACGCTTTGTACTGCCCTACCGCGATCGGATCGAAGCAGCCTATCAGAGTTTCAGGGAGCTTTTTGAACAGTCAATCGAGGCGCAGCCAGAGCAGGCTATTGATGAGCTTACCGGAGGAAATTATGAGACAGTCAGCGCGTACGGGAACACCTACCACTTCTATCCCGGTCTCTTTATTGCTGATGGTCTTTCCATTCTCATGCCCGGGGATATTCACCTGATATTCGGCATCAAGTATGCCGCAGAGCGCCTCAACAAGGAGATAGGAGAGTATACCGATGAGCTTCTCAAAGCCCTCGGGGATCCGAAGAGGCTGAACATTCTCAGACAACTTCGAAAACGCCCTCAGTTCAGCAAGGAACTAGCCGATCAGCTCCACCTGAGTGCAGCAACTGTCTCCTACCACATGGACATCCTGTTTCGAGCTGAACTGATAAAAATAGAGCGCCCGGAGGGGCGCAGGTTCTACTATGCATTGAACCCAAAAGGCATCGAAAAACTCATGGCTGCCTTGCGAAGTGAGTTTTTAAACGATCAGGAGAGCTTGCCGCACTGAGAGCCTTTTGGTAGGATACCTCTATGGAAAAAGCAGAGGTTGTCATGAGGCGGGCGAAGCTCTACCAGGAAATTCGCCGCTTTTTTTCCCTGAAGGACTATAGTGAGGTGGAGACTCCCATTCTTGCGGATGTGCTGCTTCCCGAGCCAACCATTGATCACTTTGCCACCCTGTTTAACAGCGATTTCCATCCGGGCCGGGAGTACTATCTCATCCCCTCGCCCGAGATTCATATGAAGCAGCTGCTAGCCGAAGGGATCGGGAACATGTACCAGATCACGAAGTGCTTCCGAAACAGCGAGCAGATCGGACGGCTGCATAATCCCGAATTCAGTATGCTAGAATGGTACACGCAGGAGGCGAACTATCTCGACTCGATAGCCTTTACGGAAGAATTGATCCAGAAAACCTCCGGAGCGCAGACACCCGAGCACGTTACCCGACCGTTTAGAACCATGACAGTCGCAGAGGCCTGTTGGAACTATGCCGGTTTTGATCTTGAGCGGTCCCAGAGCCTGTCCAGCATACGAAAGGCCGCCGACCGTCTCGGCCATCTGCATGTTGAAGCCTCAGACAGCTGGGAAGATGTATTTAATCAAATATTTCTTACGCACGTAGAATCCTCGCTCCCCCAGGACAGACCGCTTGTTTTACTTGATTATCCCTCCCAGATACAGTGCCTGGCCAAAGAGAAAGAAGGAACACCTTATCGCGAACGCTGGGAGCTGTATATCGCCGGTATTGAGATTGCCAACTGCTACAGCGAAATGCAGGATTACCAGCAGGTGATCAGCTTTCTGCAAACCGAATACAGCAAGCTCATCTCGCAGCGCAGCTTCACGCAGCGAGTCATCCCCGACGTTGACCCTTCATTCGCTGAGCTGTTCTCTGAAGAGCTTCCGGCCTGTTCGGGAACAGCCCTGGGACTTGACCGTCTGCTGATGGTGTTATATAACATCAAGACTATTCAGGGGGTGATGTTATTTCCATTCTCTGATACAATGGCGCCGGCGGAGTAGCCGAAGCTGCCCTAGTGAGATACTGACAGGCAGCGAAGCTCATATTGCGAGAGCAGGTCGCTTGAGCACTCCCCCCGTCTTCATCGAAACAGTTAGTACGCAAAGAGGTATGTATGATAAAAGCAGGACAGATAGAAAAAGGAATGGCTCTACTCATGAAAGAGCAGCCGTTTATTGTTGTAGACAGAGAATTCGTTAATCCCGGTAAGGGCTCGGCTTTTGTGCGAGTCAAACTCAAAAGCCCCTCCACCGGACAGGTTCTCCGGGAGACCATCAAGACTCAGGACAGCGTGGAAGACATTACTGTCGATGATGCTCCGTATCAATATCTCTACAATGACGGCGATGTGTACCACTTTATGGATAACGAAACATTTGAGCAGTTTGAAATCCCCATGGAGTCGTTCCCTGAGTACCAGTATCTCATGAAAGAGGGAGAGACCTACCGCGTTCTCATGTGGGGAGACACCCCGCTTGATATTTCTATCCCCTATAAAGTAGTCTACGAGGTTGCAGAAGCCGAAGAGGCAGTCAAGGGTGACACAGTCACCGGTGCTTCAAAAACCGTTGTCACCGAAACAGGACTGAAGGTGAAGGTTCCTATCTTTATCAAGCAGGGTGAACGAATTTTGGTGAACACCGAGACAAAAGAGTACATTGAACGGGTCAATAAATAGCGGCAATTCCCTAGAAGACCTCTCTCGACTGATTCACAAGCAAGTCGAATACCGCTTCCATAAGAAACAACTCACCTTCTCCCTCTCAATGGGGCTTTTCAGTAGTAATGATGTTGACGCCGGTACCGACTTGCTGCTGCGAAACATCGTTGAGCACGTTGAGATAGCCCGCACTGAACGCCTTTTGGATGCGGGCTGCGGCACTGGCGTCATCGCTGTTACCCTCAAAGCCCTTTATCCCCATCTGGATGTCACAGCCACCGACCGCGATGCGCTTGCTCTGTCAGTCACACAGCATAATGCCAGAGATAATGGGGTAGAGCTGAGGACCAAGCCCGGGCTTGACGTACTCCCTGTTGATCCCCGGAGCTACCAGAATAACATCAGCGCTGGCAGGCTGCCGCAGCACTCCGGCAGTTTTGATCTCATCGTGACAAATATTCCGGCAAAAGCCGGTCGGCCGGTGCTGCACCGTTTTATTATCAATGCACTGGCGATGCTCTCCCCCAAGGGCCGCTTTGCCTTTGTGATTGTGGACACCCTGCGCGAAGAAGCTGCTGAACTGATACAACAGTCACCAGCTGTTCTGCTTAAAAGAGTTGACGGGCCAAGACACAGTGTGTTTCTGCTGCAGCCGAAGGAAAACCATGTGCCTGATACAACCTTTCCCGGCCCCTACCGACGAGAAAAGCGCACCTTCACCATGCAGGAAGTTACATACGATCTGGAAACTGTTTACAACCTGCCCGGTTTTGATACGCTCCCCTTTGATGCCGAAATGCTTGGGAAAGCCTCCTTCCCCGTACTTAACGAGGTGCAAAACCTCCCCGGTATGATCATAACACTCTTTAATCCGCAGCAGGGTCACGAACTGACGGCATTGCTGAAGGCAGCTTTCAACCGCTTTTCCGTTGATGAGAAGCGATTTCAGCCGACTGTTCAATTGATGGGCAGGGACCTCCTTGCCCTGTGCATAAGCGCCTGGAATTTGCAGAAGGCTGCTCCGTACTCTCAGATCACCCTGTTCCATATACCCTGCCTCGGTGCCGGTGCCAAGCTGCTTGATGAAGGCAGCCTCCTGCCCTCTGAGCTGATGCTGATCAGGCCGGATTCCATACCCCGTTCCTCCTGGTACCAGCAAGTCACAGACTTGCTCTCAGCAGGCACCCAGCCGGCTGATTGGCTGATCACAGCAGCAAAAAGCACCCTCTTAGCCCCTTTCGACAAAGGCTTGCAGGGTTATCGGAAGGTCGACTCAAAAAAGAGCCGGGGTTTTCGCTATCTCAAGTATCGCAGCCTTTACTAACATACTCCTTTATTCTAAGATGACACTCAGGAGAGGAGGGAACAGCACCCCCTGGGTGTGAGTTTCAGTGAGGTGGTATAACAATGCGAATCACAACGAAGGGGAGGTATGCGCTTCGGGCAATACTCTATCTTGTCCAGTGCTCCCAGAAAACACCCCTCTCCATCAAGACTCTTTCAAAAGAGACGTGCCTTTCCCCGGAATTTCTTGAGCAGATTTTCTACCGGCTGCGTAAAGCTGGGATTATCAGTTCAACTAGGGGACCGGGAGGCGGCTTTTCCTTCCATGGAAACCCTAGCGAGATAACTATCCATGACATTTTTATGGCAGTTGATGAGGGTTACCACATTTCTCCCTGTACTGACGAGGACACGGAAATGGCTGATTGTGAATATCGCGACCAGTGTATTGCCTGTACCTTCTGGCAGCACACCTGCAGTCTGCTGCGTAACTATTTCTCTTCAGTAACGATCCAGGATGTAATAGACCAGAATTTTCCACAGGACGGAACACTCTAGCCGTTGTCTAGGGTTGTATCAGGATAACAGACCACCTCTCCGTCCTGGCTGGTGAAGAAGTATTGGCTGCCCTCCTTCTTTACCAGGTGAGAGCTCCTCAGCGGTATTTTGCCACCTCCGCCTGGAAGATCCACAGCACATGCTGGCATGGCAAGTCCAGAGAGCCTGCTTGCCAGCTGTTCGCCCAAAGTCAGACACTCTTCGATGGAGGTGCGAAAGTGGGAAGTTCCGGCGGCCAGATCCCCCTGAAACAGATAGTAGGGCTTGACCCCGATCCCGGTGAGTTCGTTGAAGAGCCTTTCTAGAACTTCAAGCTCATTATTGACACCGCGCAGGAGAACTGACTGGTTGTACACCGGTATACCAGCCTGTACGAACCGCCTGACAGCCAAAGTACTTTTTTCGGTTATCTCGCGAGGATGGTTAAACTGCGTCATAAGATAAACTGCCCGGGAGGCGGCAAATCGACCCAGGAGAGCAGAAAGCTGTTCGGTTATGCGGTCGGGCAACACAACGGGCATTCTGCTCCCGATCCTGATCACGAGGTCAGGTCGGCTATCGCGGAAGGTAGCAAGCATACGTTCAAGCTGATCATCACTCAAAGTGAGAGGGTCCCCCCCGCTGATAAGCAGCTCTGTAATCTCCGGCCTCGAAGCAAGCAGACCGGCAGCCTGCTCAATACGCCTGCTGCCCGCATACCCCTGCTCATGTCCGGCAAAGCGACGGCGAAAACAGTGTCGGCAGTACATTGCACACTGATCAGTGGCAAGAAAGACTGCAATACTCTTATACCGCTGAATCAGGCCGGGCAATAATTCATAGCGCTTTTCGGCAAGCGGATCGCCGGTCTCCTCCGGAAGCACACGATGTTCTGCCGCTGTTGGTACGCATTGCCTGCGGATCGGATCATCACTTTTTGCCTTTTTGTCAATCAATTCGAAATAGTAGCGCGGCAGGCGGAAACGCAGGGTACTCTCCTCCTGTTCTCGATCCTCCCAGCCCAGCTCATCTGCTGCTAACGGCAGGCGTTCAGCAAGCTCTCCCAGAGAGGTGAGTGATGAGGCCATCTGCTGCTTCCAATGTTCTTCCATAGGAGATGAGGTAGCACACTTTGACTTAGGATGTCCAGTCTCCAGACAGCACTAAAATTATGTTGACAACGCTCACCGGCAACCGTACAGTTGTTATGTTATATACGGCGTCTGAGGAGAGAATCAATGGCTGAGAATATGTTAGAACGCTCAAGCATGAAGGGTTACTACCGCATCACCTTTATTATTGGACTCGGGTTTTTCACTATGGGGCTCATGGACCCCCTGTACGACACCTATATCCCTATCTTTCTCAATCGTTTTGTCTCTTCCAAGGGAATTATCGGAACAATCATGACTTTGGACAACATATTTGCCATTGCCCTTATTCCGGTTGTCTCGGCTCTCTCTGATAAGACTAGAACGCGTATCGGTAGACGGATGCCCTACATCATTTCGCTTCTTCCCCTGACAGCTATAGCCTTCGGCATTATTCCCTTTATGGCGTTAAACACCTTATTGGGCCTTATCCTGGCGATATTCCTGCTGAACATCTTCAAACAGTCAGCACGGGGACCGGTTGTTGCGCTCATGCCCGATATTATCCCGGGGGAATTGCGTTCGGAGGCAAACGGTGTAATCAATACCATGGGAGGCATAGCAGCCATTGTGGGCACTATTGGACTTGCCCAGCTGATGAACGTGAGCATTCCCCTCCCCGGGCGCGGTCCCACTGACGAAATACTGGCCTTCCCCGCTGCCGGAGTGCTTGTCTTTCTCTCCGCGCTGCTTATGTTCTTCTTTGTCAGAGAGAAGGAGGGCAATTACCAGCATGTGAAGGCTGAAAAGGGACATTCTGTTCTTACTTCCCTGAAACTCATATTCAAAGCCGAGGAAAAGAGTGCAATTTACATTCTCATAGCCTTGCTGTGCTGGTTTATCGGGTACCAGGGGGTCCTGCCCTTTATTGGTCTCTACTCAACCGACATTCTAGGTACAAGTTCAGGAACGGCTGCTCTAGCGGCTGGAATGGTGGGTATCGCCTACGCTCTGTTCGCCATCCCCTCAGGTATTTTTGCCCATTCACACGGGAGAAAGCTGACTATCCGAAGCTCGTTGGTCTTTCTCACCGTTGTACTGACGCTGGTCTTTTTTCATGACCCTGCAACCACAGCCCTGGGATTGAGTCAGCTTCTCAAACAGATCACCTTCTGGATACTGATGTTCTTCTTTGGTGTATTCTGGGTAGCGGTGGTTACCAACTCGTTTCCCATGCTGTGGCAGATGGCCACCTATTCTGATATGGGGATATATACCGGACTCTACTATTTCTCCTCACAGCTTGCCTCCATCATCGCTCCCCCGATAACTGGAGGAATCATTGACCTGTTCGGATTCAGGGCCATTTTCCTGTTCGCCGCCGCCTGTATGCTCATTGCCTTCTTCATCATGGGACCGGTAAAACGGGGAGAAGCCTCCGATAAGCAGGGTGCATAGAGAAGGTTTTCGAAGCTGCTGTTTTTCGGTACAATCGCTGCATGTGTGATTGCATCATCCGGTTTGCCGAGTACCGCGATCTCCCTGAACTGACTGACTTGTACAACTATTACGTAGTGCATACGAGTGTCACGTTCGACCTCCAGCCGTATACGGTGGAAGAACGTTCTGCCTGGTTTTTCGAACATAGTCCGAAAGGCAAACATAAGTTGATTGTTGCCGAACACCCGGACTCCGGGAGGGTACTTGGCTTTGCTTGCAGCAGTTCATTCCGTCCGAAGGCTGCCTACTCAACTTCTGTGGAATCGAGCATCTACATTTATCCAAAGCACACCCGGAAAACCATCGGCACAAAGCTATACCAAAGATTATTCTCTCTGCTCGAACAAGAACATATTCATCGTGTGTACGCCTGTATAACCGTTCCCAACCCTCCCTCACAGCGGCTGCATGAATATTTCGGGTTTGCAGCTGTGGGGCTGTTTTCGGAATCAGGTTACAAGCTCGGGGCCTATCGGGATATCATGTGGATGGAAAAAAAGATGGACAAGGAATCGCCTGTCAGCGATTGAGTACAATCTTAACCCGTACGGAGTCGATAAAGTCGAAGGCGTCCACCCGGCTCGCTTCAAACTCGGCCTCCTCAACTTCTTCATACGGACCGATTCGCACCTCATATGTATCATTGAAAGAGTGAATCCTAGTCTCCAGATCATATTCCTCAAGCTGCTCTATAATCTGCTGCGCCTGCTCAACCTCGGATACTGAAGCAGCAATCACCCAATAGTAATACTCCCAATCTGCAAGTTCTTCCTCTATTTGATCATCACTGGTTACCGGTTCAGG
>JBNJDX010000031.1:0-24193 GCA_051745285.1 Spirochaetota bacterium | reverse complement strand
CATCCTCTACAAAGGCCTCATGTTTTTCGGTCGCTACTACGGATACTACATTAATTTGACACCAAGTGACCTGAAACTGATAACCAGTGTGCTGGTTATTGTCTCCCTGGTAATAGCTAAAAGCCAGGAGGCCGCCGGACAGAAAAGGAAGGAAAGAAGATGATTAAACTCTCTCACGTGACCAAAGTTTTTCATCCCGGCACGGTAAACGAAAATGTCGCAATACGGGATGTCAGTCTCCAGGTAAATCCGCAGGATTTTATCACGATTGTCGGCAGCAACGGAGCGGGGAAGACCACCCTGTTCAATCTGATTTCAGGATCAATTTATCCCAGCAGCGGTTCTATTTCTATTCATGACAAGGATATGAGCCGAGTGCCGGAGTTTAAACGCGCGGCTCACATTGGCCGGATATTCCAGGACCCTACGCTGGGGACAGCTGCTAATATGTCCCTTGAGGATAATATGGTCATAAGCAGCAAAAAGGGCTTCAAGGGCTTAAAAATCAGTTTAAACTCTCACTTACGGGAAACCTTTCAAGAAGAACTCAAACCGCTTGGGATGGGGCTTGAAGACCGCCTTAAAGACAATGTAGGACTGCTCTCCGGAGGCCAACGGCAGGCGCTGACGCTGCTGATGACTGTCCTCTCGCGTCCTGATCTGCTGATGCTTGACGAGCACACCGCAGCTCTTGACCCCCGCAATGCCCAAATTGTACTTGAACTCACCCAGAAGTTTATCACTGAATACCATCTGACCGCCATGATGATTACCCACAACATGAAACAGGCAATAGACTACGGTAACAGGCTGCTGATGATGGACAAAGGGGAGATCATCCTCGATGTTTCAGGAGATGAAAAACGCCAGCTCACCGTTGACGCTCTAGTCAAAAAGTTTCACGAAATCAGAAACAAAGAGTTTGCAACTGACGAGGACCTTCTCAGCCAGTAATTCTGCTCTCCCCGTGTTGTCCTGTGCCATTTTTTGCGGTATAACTAATGACTATGGGTAGGTATGATTTCGACACTGAACTAGACAGGACACACAGCGAGTCAGTTAAATGGGACCGTGATGCCATAGAGCGGATTGCAGGCAACAGTGAGGCTGTTCCCTTCTGGGTTGCAGATATGGACTTCGCCTCTCCGCCGGAAGTAATCGAAGCCCTCAAGCAGAGAGTGACACACGGGATTTTCGGGTATCCTTCCAAAAAAGCAGTAACAGATGCTCTTTTGGCCTTCTGCCAGTGGACAGAGGCCCAGCATGCCTGGCAGGTTCCCCCTGAAGAGGTCCTCTATACTCCAGGCCTTATCTCAACGCTATCGATCTTCGTCACCCTGCTTACCCATCCTGGGGAGGGTGTTGTGATTCAGACACCTGCCTATCGGCCCTTCTTCAGCATCATTACCGACAATCAACGCAACTGCCTTGAGAATCCGCTGCTCTATGATGATGTTGAACACCGATACACGTTTGACTTTCCCCACCTGGAGAACCTCCTTGCCCGCAGGGACACAACTCTGCTGCTGCTGTGCAGTCCGCACAACCCGGCCGGCAGGGTGTGGACATCTCAGGAGCTGCAGCGCGTCTACGAATTGTGCGCTTCCTATGAGGTGGCTGTGGTCTCCGATGAGATCCATGCCGATCTATGTTTTGATGGTCATGTGCATACTCCGTTCTCCTCCCTGCAAACCGGGTCAGCCAATCAGCCGGCGACTGTTACGTGTATGGCGCCTTCTAAGACCTTTAACATAGCCGGAGAGCACTTTTCCTGTGCGGTTGTACCGGATCCTGAACTTCGAGAGCGACTTAACCGGGAACTTTCGCGACTGTCAATCAGCTCTCCCGGGATCTTAGCTGCTACAGCTGCCGAAGCCGCCTATCGTCACGGAGCCCAGTGGCTAGGCGAGCTGAAAGCATACCTGCAGGAGAATGCAAGGCTCATCGATGAAGTGTTCTCAACGCAGATTCCGCAATTGTCCCTCGTCCGTCCTGAAGCAAGTTTTATTGCCTTTATAGACTGCAGGGAACTGCTGCCGCTGCTTTCACAGGCAGGTTATACAGGCACGCTCGCCGGATTTTTTGGACAATATGCCGATACGGCACTGCATGATGGGCGCTGGTTTGGCAGGGATGGAAGGGGCTTCGTGCGCATCAACTTCGGAACCCCCCGTGAAAATCTCAAAAGGGCCCTCGAAAAGATAGGTGATGCTGTAGAGAGACTGCCCGAGCGTTAACTGAACAGTCCGCGATGCTTCACAGGAGTATAGGGACCAAGGACTTCCAGCGCCTTTTCCGCCTCCTCCTGATCCTCGTTGCGAACCAGAACTCGGTATCCGCCGGAGAATCCCAACTGGGGATAGGCCCCTCCCCCGTCATCGGCTGCAAGCATAGAGGGAATGCCAGCCTCGTCTAATAGTCCCTTGGCCTCCTCGGCCATAAAGCGTTGATCGTATTCTCTAATTACAATGGTGTCCATTCAGGCTGCTCCTCCTGGCGAAGATACCATATTCTCCCAACTGCAGGTTTCCCTGTCAATGCTTCGGCTGCTTTCTGATAGATTTCCAGCTGTCTGGCGTGCATTTCGGGAACCAGTAAAGCATCACTCTTAAAATCTATGACCAGCGCCCGATTGTTTCCCACCAGCAGCAGATCGATAATGCCGTGGAGAATCATCTCCCCCTCCCGGAGGGCAAAGGGAAGTTCAGTCTCAACTGTTACTTCCCTTGAGGCTGCAGCCTCCCGTATCAGCGGTGATTCCACAGCCCGGTCAGCCAGTCTGGAGGCATCCCTGACAAATGTCAGGCGCTGCTCCCGACTCCAAGCAGACAGCTCATCCGGCAAAAGCGGCTCTTCAGGTAAGCTGCCCAGGGCATATTCAATCAGGCGATGACAGTAGGTACCAAACAGACGGGCTGAATGTTCATCGAGAAACGCATCCGAGGGGATCTCGGGCAGTTTTGTTGCTTCACCGGAACGTTCAAACGCTTTGGGCTTGCTTATTTCGGTCACCCCAAAACTCCTGCGCCCTACCTCATGCCGGAGAAGGGCTTCATCTGTGTAGAAGGCCTTGAGTTCATCAGGTTCCCGTCGGGCTTGTCCTGAAAACCGGAGTTTGTAGAGCTCCTGCTGAGTATAGTCGCCGATGAGCTCCAGATGCACCGGTACACTCTCGCTTCCGGGAAGGGAAACTGCCTGCCCTTCTTTGACCAAGCTCAGATCTTCCCTGATATCTATGCCGAGTCCGTGCAGCGTCAGTTCTAACAGGCTCTCGAACCTGCCCTCCTCCCGCTTCTCGGAGGCAGGACGGTGACAGCCGAGAATAAACAGATGTGCTTCAGCCCGCGTCATGCCGACGTACAACAGCCGTTTGAGTTCGGCACTCCGCTGCTGCCGGGACTCCTCTTTATCACGGAAAAAGCCGTAGTTGCCCACCTTGGATGAAGACCCCTGTATTGAGACCCCTTTGGTAACGGATACCGCCGGATAGTCACCCTCCTGAGAGTAGTAGAAAATCGGCTCAACATTCTTGTGCCCTGTATTGCCGGTATTGGCCAGAAAGACAATTGGAAACTCAAGCCCTTTGGACTTGTGGATGGTCATAATCCGTACTCCATCTTCCGATTCACGCATCAGTTCGATATCCGATATCCGTTCGCTGCTGCCGAGTTTCGGCCGGATGTCATCTAAAAATTCACTGAGCGTCTTCTGCTGCGCATCAGAGGCGAGAGCCAGCTCTCTCAGGTAATCGAAAAACTCCAGATATCGATGCTGCTGAGGATGCCTCATAACCAGAAAGCGATAGCCTCCCTCATACCACAACAGCTCGACAAGCTCAGAGACCGAGGCTGACTCCGAGCGCTTCAATAGTTTCTGGTACAAATCTTGAAGCTGCCGGTAGCGCTGTGCGGAAGCTGCTACAGTCTCCTTCCAGGCCGCATCACTGTCTGCATGTATCCGGGAATTCGGGTCGAACACCTCATCGAGCTGTCGGTCAAAAGCCGGCAGGTCAGGGTTCTCCTCCAGCCGGGCAAACAGATATACCAATACATCATCGCCAACACGGGCAAACGGTGAGCGCAGCACAGCGGCCAGCGCCTGCCGGTCGTTCGGATAGACGGTGAGCTGCAGCAGTTGATACAGATCATTTACCGGAGCCTCCAGAAAGAGCCCCCGCACCCCCTGTGTGATAAACGGGATATTCAGTGCCCGGAAAGCCCGCTCATACCTCATCTGGTTCGACAAACTCTGCATGAGGACGGCAATGTCTTGATACTCTGCCGGGCGCAGAACACCCGTCTTTGCCTCAGTTACCTGCAGCTGGTGGCTCTCAACAACCGATTTGATTCGCTCGGCGGTAAACCAGGCTTCAGCCTCATTGCTCGAGACCGGCTCATCTGTAGTGCCCAGCTCTTCAAAATCGTCGGCCTTCTCTTCAGCCTGCTTTTCCTCTGCCTCTTTCTTCTGCTTCAGACAGACAGTGACCGAAGGGGTAAGTCCAACAGTGCCCGCCCGAACCGACAGAGGGGCAAACTGTGCTTCAAAACTACGCTCCGGACTCTCCATGACCCGCGGAAACATGGCATTAAACGTATGGATCAGTCCCGGCTCACTGCGATAGTTTGTGGGAAGTTCGATTGCCGACCCTCCGGCAGCGGCAATCTCATCACTAAGCATTTTAAACACACTGACCTCAGCTCCCCTGAACCGGTATATAGACTGTTTCTGGTCCCCCACAAAAAAGAGTTTGTTCCTGTCAAGTTCCTCCGCGTTCGGTATACGGTCAACAGTGTACTCACTGCGTTCTGCCAGAAGATAGAGCAGCTGCCTCTGCAGATCGTTATTATCCTGAAACTCGTCAATCATGATATGGGTATAGCGCTGCTTGTACCAGCTGCGCAGCTGCTTGTTCGAGAGCAGAATATCGATCGCCATGACCGCGGTATCCTTGAAGGTAAGGAGTTTCAGAGAGCGCTTGTGCTGGATACAGGCCTCCTGAAAGGTTGCCAACAACCGGTAGACATCCCGGAGCTTGTCCTGATGCATCAAGAGATGGAGCGTTACTGCCAGCTGATCGAGAACTCCCTTTGTCTCCAGAATCATCTCTTTTAACAGGGCCATATCTTCTTTGGCTGCATTAGAGGGAGTTGCAAGTTTAGGGAGTCCGGTGAAAGCCCGCTCGGCTTCAGTATGGTCTCCTGATGCTACCAGCGGGAGCACCTCCTGTTCAAAGGAGGAATACCAATCCCGGGCCTTCTCAATCGACTTTGTACGCGCAGGTATCTCCGAGGCGACTTTGCCGCAGCGGCTGACCAACTCAGCAGCGCTGCGAAGCTCCTGCCCTAGACATTCGATATAGCGTTCTACCGCAAGCGAATAGTCAAGAGGCCTTGAGGGAATACAGTAGTCGAGAGCTATGGGAACCAGCACTTCATTGTACACTCCAGAGTACGAATGCAGGGAGAGTAGCAGTTCCATAGCCGGGTTGCTCAGCTGCTCGTGAATGAATGCGGCAGAGAACTCTTCCGCTGCGGTACGGGCACGCTCTTCATCCTGGATAAAATCAGGGGTGATCCCGAAACGGCGGCAGTCTCCCCTCACGACTGTGGCACAAAAGCTGTCAATGGTAGAAATAGGGGCCTGATCAATGTGCCGCAGCTGGCCGGCGATGATCGGAACATCCTGATGCTCGAAGAGCATCGTCTGGATTCTCTCGGACATCTCGGCAGCAGCTTTCCGCGTGAACGTCAGTGTGAGAATTTGATCAACCTGAGCTTTACCCTCGAGGACCAGCCGCAGAAATCGGTAAGAGAGCACCATTGTTTTGCCCGAGCCGGCCCCGGCTGCAACCACGGTGTTCACATCACTGAAAACCGCCTCTTTCTGGCGGTCATCAAGTCCGCGAGCTTCTACAAGCTGGCTGATACGATCTTCAAAAGAGCTCATCGAACTGCAAACCTCCCCCTGCACACATCCCGAAAGGAACAGTACTGACATGTCTTGCTCTCCTCGGAGGCAAGGCGAACATCCAGAAGACTGATGCGCTGAGCAATTGCTTGCGCGTCTTGTACCATGTGCTCAATGACTCGCTCAAACTGCTCACGGTCAACAGTAACCTTCTGATACTGGTACGGAAATACCCGCACATAGGTCCCCTCGGACACATCGAGGTAGAGGGCCTTGGAAACTGGTAATGACTGCTGTCCCTGTTCCCACAGAAAGGTGTACATCGGCAGCTGATAGGAATCAGGTCGACTTGATGCAGCACTGAAGCTTTTTTTCTTCACCCGGTTTTTTTTCTTGTAGTCAATGACTGCAACTTCCTTCCCCGAAGGCAACAGAGCTACCCTGTCGATCCGTCCGACAAGCTTAAAAGAATCCGAGGGATCCTCCCAGGCCAGTTCACACTCCGTTTCAATACTCCTAGCCCCGTCTAGTTCCTTTTTCTCGCAGGAGAACAGCTGAGGAAGCTGTTCGCTAAGCTGCCTGGTAATCTGACACCAAACAACTGCAGCTGGAGAATTCCACCGACGACGGCTGCCAGCGAGGACCTCCTCAATGATCTGAGTGAGCACCTCCAGATACTCAGGAATACTATCGGAGACAAATATTCCGCCCCGTTGGGCTATAAGCCAGCTGAAAAACCGCTCATAACAGGTATGAATAAGCTCACCGACCCAGCGTGCGGCGACCATATCAGGTTCAAACTGCTGCTCAGGCAGTTTCAGTACCTTCATTAGAAACCAGGAGAAAGGACAGGCAAGATAGGCGTCAAGTGAGGTGGGTGAAAGGTGAAAAGACTCGCTATCTCCCTTGAGCCGTCGACTGCTCAGCTGCAGTACCGGCGAGTCACCCCTGGGAAGCTTCTGGGTTGCATCCAATCCCCCCTCGGAGAGAATACTCACCAAAGCACGTTCAAATGAGTTCTTTTGAAGCGGGTACAAAGAAATCGTACTGCGACCATACTCACCTCTCCACAGCTGGGTCTCCTGGTGATAAGGATCGTTATCCAACCTCTCTGAGGGAACCTCCTCCGTCTTTTTCGCCTCCAGAAATACAGATGGCGGCAGCTGCTCGCCTTCCCGGCTCACGCGGCTGCAGGAGACGTAGAGGTGTTCCCCTGATGCAGCATAGACACTAAGCATCGCATCGGTCAGATCACGTCCGGTCAGAGACAATTCATCGCGCTGCTGGTCTGAAAGGAGTATGTAGGGATCCTCGCCCACACTTGTGTGACTCTTGTCAGCTCCGAGCAGGATATGGTGCTTCGGGGTAATTCCGGCTGATATGCCATAGGGATAGACTGCAATTCCACCCGGCTCCTGCTGGGGGACGTACCAGGTATTCTCAAGTACAGTGAGCCAGAGCTGATAGGGTCCCGGCCCTTCCGGCTCACCTGTCTGTACGATAGCCTGCCGGAGCCGTGAAAGCTGTTCAACGCAGAACGGGAATACCCCGGAAGTGTTTTGATTGCCGCTCTCTTCCCAAGGAAGGAACAGAGTCTGCCAGAGGGAGTGAAACTGATTCCAAAGCCTCCCGACATCCTCCGCTGCAACGAGAGCGGTAAGAGAGTTTTTCATCCGTGAGTAATAGCCTAATAATTCCTTGTTACCGCTTTTTTGCAGTCTTTCTTTCCATATGTCCCGCTCCAATCCTTGACCGTCGCGCCAATTACGAAGACAGGAAGCCTCGATCCCGAAGGCGACAAGCTCCCGATTTCTCTCCGGATATTTCCACGGGTAGGACCGTGACAGAAGTAACCGCTTCATCGACTGGAGGGAAAAGTCATCCTGGACAAGGCGTTGAATGTCACCAAACAATCTGGCCGCCGGGTAGCTGCTTAGCCTGCGGCCGCTGGTGAAACGAAGCGGAATTCCCCTGAGTCGTCCCTGATAAGCTATATCTTCGATCATGTGATCGTAGTCGCACAGCGTCACAGCAATATCCTCGGCTGCTGCCCCGCCTTGTATCAGCCGTTCCAGTCGCTGAAAGGCGGCCTTGAACTCCACAACCTGATTCTCATATACCTCCAACGGGGGGATAGCAGTCTCCTGTGCTCTCAGCAGCTCAACGTGAGGGGATCCTTCTAGCTGATCCGCCAGACGCTCAAAGCCCTGCATTACCTCGGGAAAGCAGAGCACGTAGTGCCTGCCTCCAGCTTGAAGTCCCTCCTGGTCCAGTTTGGGAAATTCAAAAGCCGGCTCGTATAAGCCGCCGTTTTCAAGAAACCGGGTATACTCAGTGAGCATCTGCTCAATATCATGCCGAAGATCGGCCAGCGTCGTGCTGCCCTGGGCAGATTTCAAAGCCTCCACCATGTCAGGAAGCCAGGGGCATACCCGCACAAGAGAAGTGACAAACACAGCGCTGTTTTCAGCATGTTCAGGGGGAACAAGAAGACGAAAGAACACCTCCCGCCGATTACGAGCAAGCAGGTCCTGGACAAAGAGAATCCTATACATCCTGTCAGCGGCCTGGAGATCTCTGTTTCTTCTGGGAAACAGCTGCTCTCGACAGGTATCCCAGGAAATCAGTCGATCTTCCCGTACAGCGGTCAGACCAAAACGCTCCGGGTCGAGCAACAGATACTCGGACCATGACCGGGCAGCCAGTTCGGTCGGGAAGACAAGTACATGCTGCTGTTTGAGTCTTGATACTAATCGGTCAGATAGGTTTTCCATACGCCCCTGGTAAGCTGGAGATACATAGTATAGTAGCGGTTGGCTGCTTCCATATTATTCTGTACATAACGGCAGTAGTCCCCCACCAGTTTGAACACAACAAAACTTTCAGGGGGGTAGGCCTTCGGATCTTTTCGAATTTTGCCGATCTGATCGATCAGCAGGTTGAATGCCTGCGTGTGCTTGCGGAGCTTGAACCAGATTTTCACCAGTTCAATGGCGCTGATAGACTCGGCACTTCGTAACGCATGGCTCCTCTGATAGTCCAGAAGAGCTGAAAACAGTTTCTCAGCCGCTGGAAGATTTCCCCGGGCGACCTCCAGCATGGCAAGCAGGTGACTTGCCGAAGCATACAGGGAAACATGATCCTCCTGCTGGGCAATCTCAGCCGCAGTGAGTGCCCGTTTGTAAGCAGTATCGTAGTCCTTGGCCATTTCATAGAGTTTTGCACTCATGTGATACAGTCGGTCAAGGTTCTCCTGAACTTCACTGGCACGGGCAACCTTAATAGCCTTTTCGGCGAACGATAAAGCCTGGGGAAAGTTACGCTGGGCCTGCAGCACCTGAGCAAGGTTGAACAGCGGCTTAAACTGCAGTTCCGCATCCCCGGCTTCACGCGCTGCCTGGAGTGCTGCATGGTAGTGCCGTATAGCGGTGACCCGCTCGTGCTTGAGCTGGTAGACGGCTCCCATGGAGTTGAGGACTTGAGAACGTCCGGCATGCCGTTTGTGCTTCCGGTACACCTGAAGTGCCTGTTCAAAGTTTGCCAGAGCCAGCTCGTACTTACGCAAAGCGGTGTAGGCCTTCCCCTTGAAGTACCCGACATCTGCCTCTAGAGGTTCCTCCTCCTGCTCGGCCGCGAACCGGTAGAGCTCCTCGCACAGCTCTAAGGCCTGTTCGGGCGCATTAGGTATCGTTCTCTCAATTTGATCTTGAAGGATGCGTACAAGACGCCTTTCGAACTGTTGCATACGCAAAGTATACTCTGTTATATCCATAAGCTCAATAAAATACGCTGGACTTAAGTACCCTTAACCTGAAATAATAGGCGCATGATGCAACCTTCAGGAAGGACGTATGCGCTGGGACTCCTGCTGATCATACTGCTGTGGTTTTTCGGCGGAACTTTTCTCACACAGATTTCCTCATATCTCCTTCCCCGAGACGGTCATGTATGGGGATTTGTCAGGCTGCACATGAGCTTCATAGCCCTCCTCGGTGCTGCCGCACTGGTAAGCCGTACCATGCTTCATACCTCTGCTGTGCAGCTTCTCACCGGAACACGTCAGACTCTTATTTCCAAAAGAACACTCGCAGTGCTTTTGTTCTGGGGAGTCCTCCTGGCCGCCGGCAGCCTGCTGAGACTCGATCATATCACCGTTACGATTCACTGGAGCAGATGGTTCGGGTTTCTCCCTGCAGTACTCCTGCTCACGCCGCTCCAGAGTATAACTGAAGAACTTGTCTTTCGTGCCTATCTGGGTAAATGGTGTCAGAATGCTCAGCTGGGGACACTCACAACAGCTACAATCTCGGGGGGTATCTTCCTCGCCCTTCATCTGGTAAATCCCGAAGCAAGTCTGTACGGAAATGATCCGTTTTTATACATCTACTATTTTCTTTTCGGCTTTTCCATGATGCTGCTGGGTTTGGCTGACCGCAGCTTCGTACTCCCTGCGGCAATCCACACGGCCAATAATCTCTTTACCGTGCTGTGTGTCAACTACAAGGGCACAGCTATTCCCTCGGCCTCTCTGTTTACAGCACAGGCCCCCGCACCGTTTATTTCAACTCTGACACTGATAGTCGGAACACTTGCTGTCTACCTGCTCTTTGTGAAAAGAACGCAAGCGGCAGATTGACACAATCCCCCCGGCTGACTACCCTCTGGTTGAACAGGAGATCTCATCACTATGAAACAACACCGCCAGCTTCAGGAGCTACTAGAGGGAATTCGCTCCGGGTTCCCCATTTGCATCGGCTACTTTCCGGCTGCCATTGCCTTCGGACTGGTGGCAAAAGAAGCCGGACTGCTGTTTTTTGATACCGTTCTATTCTCGGTTACCAACTTTGCCGGAGCAAGTCAATTCTTTGCGGTAAATCTCATCGCTGCCGGAGCGCTTGCAACCGAAGTCGCTGTCGGGGTCTTCCTGGTAAATCTCCGCTATCTGTTAATGAGCGCTTCCTTAGCGCCAAAACTGGAGAGCCAGAATCCGCTCATTCGAGCCCTGTTGGCCTTCGGTAATACAGACGAGGTCTTTACGGTTGCCTCTGCCCAGCGGGGCGTGGTCTCAACGGGTTTCATGGTTGGCATTTCAACTGTTTCCTGGTTAGGCTGGGTCGGGGGCACCATAACCGGGTTCGCCGCCGGCGCACTGCTGCCCGGGACACTGCAGCGCAGTGTCGGCATTACGCTCTACGCTATGTTTACGGCTCTGCTTACTGCGGAGATACAACAGGAGAAGCTCTATGTGGCAGTCGCGCTGCTTGCAGCCCTCATCAATTCAGTGGCAATACTAATCGTTAAACTCCCGGCCGGCTGGGCGTTTGCCCTTTCTATGACTGCTGCCTCTGCTTTCGGTACCGTACTGCTGCTAAAGGGGGAGACCCGCATATGACAGCCCACCTGATACCAGTTATTCTTCTCTCCGCTGCGGTCACCTACCTGCCGAGGCTTATTCCGTTTTTACTAACAGGGCTCGACCGGCTGCCGCCAGGTTTGGCAATGTTCTTGCGCATCATGCCGATTGCTGCCCTGGGGGCTCTGATATTCCCAGGAGTAATCATCGACTTTATGCCGCTTCCGGCCGCCGGACTTGTCGGTATATCGGCCGCGGCACTCGTCGCGTGGGTACGCGGTGGAATGATACTCCCCATCCTCGTGAGTATCGCAGCTACCTTTACGATGTTTCAGGTGTTTCCCGTCTAGGACTCGTGTTTTGTAAGCACTCCCAGCTGAAAGTATGCGTCTAAAAACACAGCTACTCCTTCCTGATCATGATCCGGGGCCACCTCATCCGCGGCAGCCTTCACATCCTCAGAAGCGTTATCCACGGCTACCCCTACAGCAGCCTCAGTGAGCATCCCAATATCGTTTTGGCCGTCACCGAGAACCATCACCTGGTCAAAACCAGCTCCAAGGTATGTGAGCACCTGTACTAATGCCCGTTCTTTGCTGACGCTGCCGCTGAACATTTCATAGAACATCGGCTGCGAGAAGCAGTGGGACAGCCTTCCGTTAAAAGTCTTCTCAAGCCTCTCTGCGGCAGCTGTGACAGTTTCCCTGTCCCAGGAGACATACATCATCTTTGTCATCCCCAGCGGATCGAGCGTATCAAAATTGAGCAAACGGGGAACAAGACCTGTTACCTGCTGATAAAACTCGCCCTCCCGGCTCTCCTGTTCGTAGCACAGCTGCTCACCTGAAAACCCCTGCGTATGGAGTCCAAGCCGCCTCCCTTCCTCAATGATGGTGCGGGCGATATCTTCATCTAGCAGCTGGCTGAAAAGCTCTGCTCCCGTAGTGCCGTCATAGATTGCGGCGCCGTTGAAACAAATTACCGGCGTAGTCACCGACAACTTCTTCTGATAGGCACTCATGGCCTGATAGCTCCTTCCTGTTGCAATGACCGGAAGGATTTGCTGCTCTTTCAGCGCCTCAACGACAGCTACTGTTGCCGGAGTCAACTGTCTGTCGCTCGTCAGCAGGGTGCCGTCCAAATCGAGTACTACCACGCGTATCTGTTCTGGCTTGATCATCAAACTGGTTCTCCTTCAGGGGCATCAGAGCATGCCGGGAATAGGAGAAACTCTACCATGAAAGAGCCTCAGATGCCAAGTTCACCCAAAACTCTTCACTTGCCGGTCAGATCAAGATACCGTTCATAGGCCTCATCCACAACTGATTCCCACGAACGATAGAGGGTCTGATAGGCACCTGTTCCCGCCGTATCCCGAGCACCCCGATTATTGAGAAGAACATCGAGACGTTTTGCAAAGTTCTCTACAGAGGTGTCTGCAAGAAACCCGTTCTCCCCGTCCTTAATCCCCTGGGCGGCATGCGCCCCCTGAACAACTAACGAGGGCAGCCGGCAGGCAGCCGCTTCTGCCACAACGAGTCCGGCTGTATCATACAGAGAGGGGAACAGGAACAGATAAGAAGCCTTATACAGAGCCCTGATATCCTCTCGATCAGTGATTTTTCCAAGAAACAGCACCTGTTCTTCCAGACCATAGTCCCAGACGGTCTTACGGATTTTCGATTCATCTGGTCCTTCACCGACAAGCAGCACATGAAAATCAGTTCGCTTGGTACTAAGCCGTTTGAGAGCATCGAGGATCAGTTGGAGATTCTTCTTGAATGCTATCTGCCCGACGTACAAGAGCATCTTCTTACCGTCTTGCACCCCGCTTATCTCCAAAGCCCTTTTCCGTAGTTTGTCATCCTCGTCAGAATCAGGCGGGGACAGATCCACGCCATTAGGCATTACCTCATAGGCTCCGGTATAACCATATTCACGCAGGGTGAGCCCGCTAGCCGCATTTGGCACCCACACCAGATCTGCCTTCTGATAGAATTTTACCAGGTTGTGAATGATAACATCTATGATTGATTCCATGGAGATATAACGGGAAAAGTCGTCTCGATACTTCGAGTGGAAGGTGGTGACCAGCGGAATATTCCGCTTACGCGCAATATCGAGGGCGAGGTGGCCGCTCATAAAGGGGCTGTGAGCATGTACGACATCAAACGGTATCGACTGCAGGCGTTTCCTGAAGGGGGCATCCAGCTGAGGGACCTCAAATCGGTAGGGCCGTGCCCTCGGCAGCGGCAGGGAAAAGCATCTGATGATATGCGGATCCTCGTGGACATGACCGTGTCTGCCACCATTGCTCGTTTTTACATGTGAATACTGTTCATCTTCCGGCACCTCCGGTCCAATCGCATATGCCGTCCCATGCTTCTGGTTAATCTGATCAACATAATTCATAACCACCTGTACCACCCCATCGGTAATGGGGGGTAGTGCATCACTCATCTGCCCCACGATAATTGCGGGTCTCTCTGTCTTCCTGTCCATTGGTTCCTCTACAACTAAGCCATCTACTAGAACAGTATACCAGAAGTTCGCCTGAGAGAGTATCTCCCTTGGGCTGAGTTTACCCAAACTTCCTCTTAGCAGAGCTCACAAAAGGTTTACAAGATTCACTCTCTTTTGCTGTATTCAGGTTTGAATTATCTCCTGCTCTATGCCCTTTTTGTGCTGTGCAATTAATCTAGCCAACGGTCGCAGGCGGGTATCCTCAATACCAGACAGTTTCCTGAGTTCTGAATTCTTCAAGACGTACCCATAATCGAGGTATTTGCTGTAAGTCTGTTCATCCATTCGATAGATTTCAATGGGTACTGCACAAATCCGGGCTACCTGCTGAACAATCAGTAACCCAGCCGGGTCAAGATCGCAAAAACAATACAGACTCACTCCTGACTGCGAGAGCTTATCAAGCAGCGCGGCATCAGCTGTGTTTGGATACCCCCCGAGATACATATACCCGGAGAAAAAATCCCGTTTATGTTGAGTGCCCAGGACATAGAAGCTCTCTTTGTTCTCGAGCAACAGAACTCGCTGGCCTTGATGTTCAGGGATATAAGCCGTGACTTGGTTCACCGTTTCCAGCGGAAGGGTGAGCATACGTCCTCCAAGCTCCCATCGTGAATTATCAGGAAACAACATGTGCCCAGGCAGTGAGCACGTTGTCTCCGGATAGGATCTGACAAGTCCTAAAGCTTCAGAGAGCCTCTCTCCAGTAAGATTCTTCGCCAGGGCATCAACAGCAGGGAGAAGTTGTTCTATCCGTTTGGAGTTGTAGAAGAGGTGCACACTCAGTTGTCTCAGGGTGAGTCTGTCACGTAAGCTGCCGTCGAGCTCCAACAGTATAGAAGTGTCATGGAGAATTGACTTCACCTTTTCGAGTTCTTGCTGCGTGTCAGCTCGAAATAATTCGGGCAGAGGAACCTTGTCTTGCAAAAGAAGCTTCAACAGCTGTTGATTAAACGGATGGTCGGGTAGTTTAGCAAGGTGTTGTTTCAGGTCTGTTCGTACCTGATCAGGATGTAATCTGCGGGTATAGGTATAAAGCCTCTCAGGGTCAGCCAGATAGAGAGCTTCAAGATTCTCTCCCTCCCGATACCTCCTCCACCCGGCTTCACAGATTCCCTGCTCACACAATTCATCAACTGAGTCGAGAAAAGCATGTTTGCTGCGGTAGTCGCGTTCAATTTCCGGGAATATGTTCTCCCAATGGCCGACTCTCAGTCGTCGACCGCCCTGATATGCAGCGGACTTGGGATACTTCTCAAGAAATACTTCACAGATGCGCACAGTATAATCTTTCATGCTGAGCTTCCAGAAGTCCGGTCTTCCTCGTCAAGAATCCGGTACTCCCGGATCAAAGCCCGATAATCTTTTCTGAGTACCAGATTGATACGGTCAACATGAGGAGCAATGGTCTCAATCTTCTCTGTTGGTACCGCTGTCAGCACCTGAATGCCCATATGCTTAAAGAAATTAAGCATGTTCCCAATTCTGTCATCGTCCATCTTATTGAAAGCTTCATCAAAAAGCACGAGACGAATCGCCCGCTCGTCATCTTTAAAAAATCGAAAAAACGATGCAGCGATAGCAACATAGTAGGGGGTCTGCGTCTCCCCGCCGGACTTTTCCCGAAGGCTCCGACTCAGGGAGGACTCAAGAGGCCGTCCGCTTTTCGGATCGATAGTCTCCGTGTGCTTTATACGAATGTCGTAGGTAAAATATGTGCGATAATCACATATCTCACGAACCTCGGCAGAATCCAGATCATGCTCTAATATGCTGTCAAACAACGTCTCAATGCTTTTACGCTGCTGTGGATCGATAATCTGGTCGAACAGTGTCCCTTCAACATCTTTGATCTGGGCAGCCCCGGAGATCACCGAAAGCAGGTGTTTTTTCTCCGGCCGGGCATGCAGCGAGAAACTGTATTGATCCTGGCCGAAGGTGAGACTTTTCAGGATCGTATTCAGCTCGGAAAAACTCTCTCTGGCATCAATGAGATACTCGTTCAGCCGGGAAACAAAATGTTCCCGAAACTGGTGCTCAGCCTCCTCCCTGGCTGCCCGAATCTTGTCCCGGTAGAAGGGTAGCTCGGTACGTTCAAACCGTTGCAGCGTCTGCAGAAACTGGAGTGAATCATCGCCGTCAACAGGCATATAGGTATTAAAATGGCGGTTGTACTCCTCTTTCATCCTGCGAATCTGTCTCTGGTTGTCTGCAAGCCTGGTGGCAGTTCCCTTTTTCGTCGAACCGATAGTTCCCAGTTTATATTCCATCTCCTCCAGAGTATTCCGGGCAGAGATATGCTTCTCATAAAATGCGGTGAAATCCCCTTTGAGGTCCTGATGCGCAGCAAGGAACTCTTCATAGACTCGGTTTTTCTGCTCATGCTGAACGGTAAGCTCCGCATAGGATTGTTCAAGCTGAGAGAGGGTTCCATCCAGACGTCCCGACTCGACATGCTTCCTTCCGATCTCTTTTTGAACTGCGGCAAGTTCTTCCTTGAGGTGCTCAAGCAATCTTTTGAGCTCTTCGATCTCGGCAGTGTCAATGCCATCAAGCTGCTGCTGTGTCTCGTTCACTTCCTGCGTAAGAGTTTCCTTGCGGGCAAAAGCCTCCTGTAAACTCAGCAACTCATGAACGCCTTTCACCGCTTGTTTGTTCTTTTCAAGCATGCTCTCAGTCTGCCGGAGCTGCTCTCTTGCTTTGGAAATGTCTTTCTCCAGCTCCCCAAGACGGGAAGCGATAGCATCAAGGCGCTGTTTCCTAGCTGATGAGCCGATATACCAGCGACTGTAGACCGATTCATGAATCCGGGACGCGGTCTTGTTTGCATACCGCATACACTCTTTGGTTACTGCCCGGGAATACTCCTTGAGTTTATCTATGGTGACCATCATCACTTCGCCAAGCAGGTGGGCACAATAGCGCCGAGCCAACGGGGAAGAAGCTTCAACCAGTTCTGCCAGAGAGCCAGGATGAACCTCTGAACGCCGCATCTTGGCCAGGTGTGGTAACCCCACGCCGGAGATATCTTTCGGTAGGCTGTCATACACCGTCAGAGCCTGCTGAAAGTCCTCTTCCTCGACAAGTATATTAAACCTCTGAGTATTAAGCCATCCTTCAACGGCATTCTGCCATTCAGGGCGCACAACTTCTAACAAGTCAGCAAACACCCAGGCATCAATCCCTACCTTGCTGAGTTCCTGTTTGAGTCGAGCAGTCCTTTCAGGATATTTCAGGATTCCTCTTCTGAGATCCTGCTGTTCAGCTGATAGTTCAGAAATCTCGGTGTCCATATGGGATATCTGCTGTTGAAGTTCAATTCGTCTTTCTAACAGCGTATCATGCTCCCCGGAAAGTCGTTCGACCTCAACCAGGAGATCATCAGAAAGCCGGCGGGAAAGCTGTTCTTCAGCCTGTTTCTTCAAAGATTTGAATGCTTCAATCTGCCGATTACAATGGTCAAGCTGTTTTGTCAGCTGTTCCAGCTCCCGGGAATACTGTTGATACAGCTGATGGGCATCACTGCCGCTCAAGGCGGCTTGCACCTCATCATAGCGCTGCTGCGTCCTACCCTGCCGCTCTTTGAGATCCTCTATTGAGGAAATGAGTTGTTTACGGGAATAGGATACCTGTTCCAGCTTAGAACGATTCTGACGCTGACGTTCCTGAATGATATGAACGGGGAGACGGTGCTCTAAATACTCCTGACGAAGGACCTGGACTGTCAGCTGGTCAATCTGAGTCTGCTGGTCGGCTATGTTTCTGAGAGCAGCAATTTTTTCTTCCATCAAAAGGGCTTCCCGCTCTGCCTCTTTATAGTTGAGCAGGTTCTCCTTCATGGCACTAATATCTACCTGTCTCTCTTCGAGAATATAGTTGCAGACAAACGTATCAACAGAAACTAGCGGCACAAAGGAGACCGATCTGATCAGCGCATCGAAATAGGGGTTGAAGTTGGTATTTCGCCGGTGAACGTGAAGCAGCTGAGTCAGCCTGTTACTGTAATCCTTTTTTGTTGGGCAGAGGGTGCCTCCAAGCCGCTTTATATGCTCTCTGAATCGTCGCGGCTGGGTCATTGCCTGGCCGCTGTAGATTTCAATATCCTCCAGTCTGCCATGACCAAGGAGCCAGAACTGTTCTTTCAATTCAGACGAGGCATATGCTTCGACCTGCACCCCGGCAAGAAACGTTGACTCAGGATCCTGAAATTCAAGAATCACATGCGTGATGGTATCGTCCCGGTAGTACTCCATATCAGAGGCCCCGATCTTACAGCGACAGTAGCCCTCCAGGGTACGTTCGGTGCGGTGCCCAGTTGCGGCAGCGTTAAACTGAATCTTTCTAATGTCAGCTACCAGTGCATACTGAATGGCATCGATGATCGTAGACTTTCCACTTCCATTATCCCCTGCTATGAGAGTTGTCATATTCAGCTGGATGAACGAGTCGTGGAAGTAGTGCCAGTTGACAAGCCTGATCCTATTGAGCATCAGCATCTGATTGCTCCTCGTTGGTTGTATGATTTCCGGTAAGCTCTTTGATACGGTCAAAGACAGCATCAATTGTGGTACTATCCAGTACAAAGGCGATCGATGGATAGAGAACGATCAGCGTCTCGGGATCTGTCTCCTCCCCACTGGGATCAATCAATTTGAGCATCTTGAGCCGGTGCAGTATCTCCCGCATCCTCGTCTTATTAAGCATCCTGTCAGTAAGTACCTTGTATTTCTCATGGAACTCATACTGACGGACCAGCAGTTCACTGTGGAGAGCCACCTCATACAGTTTCTCTTCATACAGCAGACGAAAAACAAGCAAAGAGAGGGTCTCGTCCAAATTAAGTGAATGGGCTGCTGATACCGGTCCGCTGCATGCTATGATCCCTCGGCTTTCGTCCTTACGAATATGCCAGCCGATTATTGAGAGGTAATCGTCAACAAGATTGAAGTTAGCCAGGGTAAACCGGTAGAGCTCCCGCTCCCTATCCAGCTGTTTCAGAAGAAATGTAGAGCTCAGTAACGTCTGTACCGAGCGAGCAAAAAGACTCTGGTCCTGCTCTGTCATACTCAACAGGGCTTCTAGTCGGTTTTCCATTTCGTTGTTTCCTCATGTCCTGATTGTGCCGTTTCGCCGGCAGCCTTCCCGTTCGCCGAATCCGAGTTTTGCGCTACAGTGGATACAAAGCTGTGCTCGCGAAACTCAAACCGGCCAGTTCTCACCATCTCCCGTTTCCATAAAACCCGGTAGGGAAAACTGCTCTCTCTGCCTTCAGCGTACGCCGCAGCGTAGAGCACCCTGATGAAATCCTCCATATCCTCAACGATATCGGCGGCAAAGGTGGGTGAGCCGTCTGAATTGCACACGCGGTCGAGAAAACCCCGAATTTTCTCCGGCCCAAGCTGACGGCGGATGCGCAGACGCATTTCGGTCTCCATCATTTCCAAGTTAAAGGAATCATCTGTAGGCCGCTGCACTATGATCTCAGCGTCCCGGCGTCTTTTCCGGTAGTAGAGTGAAGCATTCGCGGAGAACCAGCGTACGTTAGTCAGATTCGGCTGTACCACACTGCAGAGGCCTTCATCATGTTTGACTGCCTGCATGATCGATTTGACTTTCCCGTGGAGAGATGCATCGGCGTACAAATGAGATTTGATCTTCTCAGTTGAGATACGGGAGTACTGCCGGTTTTTATCGTCTATCTCTTCAAGGATGGGGTCAATATTTCGCAGTTCGTCTTTAATCTCCTTGATCATCTCAACAAGCAAAGCCCGAGCATCCCTGGAAGAAGTGTTTTTGATACCCGCCAATTTGGCTGCAGCAGAGGAGAGCCACCCATCGTCGGCAAGAAACCTGGTGAGTGCTTTGTTTATCTGCGGGCGATACTTAGAAAGATTGTCAGATGTTTTCAGCCGGTTATAGGCCTTATCGACGATTTCCTGCATATACAAATCGTAATGGATATGCAGCAGCTCCTTGACCTCAGCATCTTCATGAAACATAGTCCCGATGTGGGTTTTGATATTTTGCGAAAGTGTCTTGAGTGACTCAATAAGTCTTCTAGTATGGTCAAGGGCATTCAAAATCGCGTGATGCCCCTGTTCTGCCGCCGCATCAGAGCATACCGAGGAATAAATCCCGATCACATGGCTCTCATATTCAACATCAAGCCCTTTAATCACTTCGGCTATGGCAGTGTAGAAAGGGCGCGACCACATGGTAATATTGATCACCTGGGTGTAATCAGAAAGAATCTCCTCACTCATCCAACCGTAGGAGATCAGTCTCCGGAGAAAAGCTGAGGCAAGGTTTCTCGCTGAGGGCTTTCCAGGCTCATCGGCGCCAGCCGGGGAGGAGCCCTCCTCTCCTAGAAGCTCATCAACAGCAAACGTGGTGAGTTCTGACTCTTCGGAGATATATTCCTCAAAGCTGGCAATCACAAGTTCCCTCTCCACCCCCGTACTGAAGGTTTCAAAGAGCCTATAATACCGCATCAGCAGTTGGCTGTAATGACGGCGGTGCATTGATGCAAGGGGAATAAAAAACGACTCCGGAACTTCTGAAAAGAGCGTCTGCGGCATGTCTCGCATACTACCAGAACCTGAGAAGAAACACAATCAAGTATCTATCTTCAGCCCTCACTAGTGGTACTTGTTTTCTTTCGCACCAGGGAGATACCACCGAATCCGCTGATGATGGCGATATAAAAACCGAAATCGTACCACCATCCGGTGTTGATCACCTCGTATATCCTGATCTCAGGTCGAAAGAGTCCGCCAATCAGGGATATGGGAGCAACCCACCCATGCCAGATCCCCATAAAGAATCCGGCCGGCCGGGCCTCTTCAAACCTGACGTCCCCCGGCAGACAGGATGAAAACATCCCGATAAGCGCTAACAGCACGATAAATACTACATACCTGCGAATAATGAAACCCTTCTCTCCCACGACTGTCCTCCTGCCACATGTTATCTGGTTAGAGTATACGCAAAGTGGACCGTTGGTGAAAGAGCCTGGAACGAGCACTTCCTGTCAGATTGAGCAGTTTGTGATAGAGTATGCGTATGGGCCCCACATCGGTAAAGAGTTTCTGGTGAGAAATTGGAAACTATGGTAAGCTCAGGGGGATAGGATGCTCCCTGATGCATGAAGTAATCATGCTGCGAGCTATGAAGCAGCCGAATCAACCCGCGCAAGCGAGGAGGCCCTATGCCGGTTTTCGTAAATAGAACGTTGAATCTGAAAAAAATCCAGATGATTGGTTTTGATATGGACTATACGCTGGTTGCCTATCACACCAAAGAATTTGAGAAACTCGTCTACACCCTGGCCAAAGAGCGTCTGCAGCGCGATTTCTCCTACCCGAAGGAACTCCAGCGGTATGAGTTTGACTTTTACCGGTCGATCGTGGGGCTGGTAATCGACCTGAAAAACGGGTATCTACTGCAGCTTAGCAGATACGGTAAGGTAAAATCCTCATATTTCGGGCTGGATCCAGTACCGTTTAGAAAACAAAACGCTATCTACCAGAATATCATGATTGATCTGCGAGATCAGCACTATAAAAGCCTTGATACCCTCTTTGCCATATCCAGCGGCGTGCTTTTCTCGCAGCTGGTACAGTTGAAGAAGGAGGGCGTCGACCTGCCTGAGTTCACTCAGCTCGACCAGGACATCACCGCTGCAATCGACTCTCTCCACATGGATGGCTCTCTCAAAGATATCATAAAGAACCATTTTGAGGACTATGTCATACGGGACCCGAAAGTTCCCAGATTGCTGGAACGCTATCTCGACTATAACAAGAAGCTGATGATCATTACCAATTCGGACTACTCCTATACAAAGGAGCTGCTTGATTATGCGATCAATCCCTACCTCCAGAATCACAGCCGCTGGCAGGAGCTCTTTGAAGTTGTCATCACATTCGCTGACAAACCCCACTTTTTCCAGCGGAGCAACCGATTTCTCAGGATTGATCCGGATACAGGACTGATGCGCAATCACGAGGGACCGATAACCCCGGGGATTTACCAGGGAGGTGGTTCAACCCAGCTTCAGAGGGATCTTAATCTGCAGGGAAATGAAATACTCTACCTCGGAGACCATATCTACGGAGATGTTGTCTCTATCAAAAAAAGCTGTGACTGGCGCACAGCCCTGGTTCTTGCTGATCTTGAGCGGGAAATGGAGGGTATAAAAAACTCATACAGTGTGCAGAAAGAGATTGACTCCCTTATGGAACGCAAGGCAGTACTTGAACAGAAGATCAATCAAATTGACATCGAACGGTATGAGCGGAAAAAGAAGCGCTTTATCCCGATGGACGCCCTCTTTAAAGAAATGGACGAGATCAACACTACGATATCAGAACTTCTAGGTTCCTATTTGAGTTTTTTCAACCCGTATTGGGGGGAAATATTGCGAGCTGGATCTGAGGAGAGCCGGTATGCCGACCAGGTAGAACGGTTTGCCTGCATCTACATGACTAAAGTCTCCGATCTGTATGATTACTCTCCGAGAACCTACTTCAGACCGACAAAACGGATCCTGCCTCACGAGCAAGCGGTTATTGACTCGATTGAGCGCTCCGAATCCTAGTGTGTTTTCCGAATACAGCGCCCCGCCACAAAACACCGGCCATATTCGTACAGGGTCGCGGCTTTGTCGCACAAAGACACCAAATAACTCTCAGGATACTGAGGTAGACTCCGGGTCTTGGGAAACATATGCTGGGTTATGATGTCTGCCTCTTTGTCGTTAACCTCAAAATAGCGACGGGCGTTTTCAAGTGCTATGAAAGGATGATTTCTTCCGTGCAACACCCGGGAGATATCCTCTCGTTTCCGAAGGCGCCAGTCGTAGAGAAAGAAATCGTGCAAGAGTCCACCCCGGGCAGCAGCAGAGCAGTCGAGACTCAGCAGCTTTGCTCCGATATACGAGAGATAGGAGACACGCTTAACATGGTCAAGCAAATCTCCATCATGATGGGCAAAATTCGCGAGCTTGTTGAACTCTTCGTGGACTATAATATCTCCCACCAGGTCAAGAAACTCCCTGCTATCGGGTCGTAGTACGTGCATCCCCATGATATCTGAACGTACCATCATGTAGTGCACGTGGAGTCCCCCGAGCAGCACCAGAAGAGATGCTGCAACAGTAACCTCTCCACTGATAAATACAGCGGCGGCTCCAGTGGTTACTCCAATAACCAGGAACAGACCTGCGATGAGACCGAACAGTTTTCTAATAAAGGCAGCGTCCCAGCTACCGAATATGAATTGTATATGAGATGCGTACACGCGTTGTTCTCCAGTAGGACGGTTGCATAGACTATACTGTAATCATTTCAAATCGTCAAGCAATACAAACTGAATCCCTTCACCCCCTATTTTCTGCTCGCCATGTGTCGCTTTATATGTTTTTGACATCGGGATGTAGGTGCGTATCATCTGTTCCTTGTGTGCTTCCCAATAATCACTGGGAATAAAGTCATGCGACTGAAGTGAGACTTTATACCAGAGGTCTACAATTTCCGGGATAATTTTCTCCGTAATCTCTTTTTTATTTTATTTTTTCCATTCTCATCCCCTTCACACATACTATCTGAGTTCTGGACTCGGGGCTATCCAAAGCAGCTTGTTATTCCCAAAGGTCAGATCCGGGTACTCTCTGTTATGTGCTGTTATATGGCTACACCCAGAAATCAGATCCAATCTCAATTAGATTGCCTTCCGGATCTGCTATCATTGAAGACCGCATTTTCCATGGTTCATTTCTTGGGGCATAAACTTCTTGAGCACCGTGAGCTATCATCTTTTTAAAAAAAATGTCGACATTTTCAGGTTCGCCCACATTTATTGCTAACTCAAAGGTACCGTTAATTCCAGCTGTAAATGAAGGCGTTCTCCCAAGAAGAGACGGGAGTTTATCTCGTTCATACATAGCGAACCTGATACCTTCATGCTTAAATTCTGCATAAGGTCCCTCTCCATCCCATTCAATATCAATTCCGATTATCTTATTGTAGAAATAAACCATGGATTTAAGATCTTTTACAAAAAGGCCAATCATATCAAATGTTATTTTCATATAGTTTCCCCCGTATCCATAAAATTGCACATAACGTTCCGCGAATGACCGGAACCGGGTACTCGCTGTTATGCGTTGTTCCTTAAGCCTATTGAAAATCTAGGATAAGTTTTTTATTGAACACCTGTGCTACTCTTTCAATAGTTGCTAATCTCACACTTTCTGAATGATTTTCCAGCCTTGAAACAGCGCTTTTTGTTGTAGACAACCTTTTTGCTAATTCCTCCTGAGTCATACCTTGAGATAATCGCAGTTGTCTAATTATTTCACCTATTCTTAGATTTTTGTATTCTTCTTCGATCTTACTTTTAAAACCAGGA
>JBNJDX010000030.1:0-24732 GCA_051745285.1 Spirochaetota bacterium | reverse complement strand
GCTGAAATGAGAAACACATCTGCAAGGATTGCCAGGATGAAGGCAAGACAGTAAAGCAGATATATACGTGAGATAGCCTGCATGGAGTGCCCCTTTGTCTCAAGGGAGTATCCCCTTCGGTGCATATTGCGAAGGGTTGAAAGGGCTACAGCGGCAGCAGTCAGCTGAAAAGGCAAAGCGATGCGGGGAAGTGTGCCCAAAATGGACAATACAATTCCGAGCAGATAAGCCCCTGTCACGAAGCCTGTGATTACGTGTTTTGCCTTTCTTGGGCCAAGCAGAATCGACAGAGTTTTACGTCCGGCCGCTTGATCGGAGGTAAGGTCGCAAGTGTTGTTGACTGTCAGAATGGCTGCGATCAGAAGCAGAAGCGGCAGGGAGGCAACGATGACGGTTTCATCAACATGAAGGGCTACAGCATAGTAGCTGATCAAAAAGAGAATTGTACCCAAAAAGAGTCCGGCAAACAATTCACCCAGCGGTGTCCTTGAGATTGGCAGGGGGCCGCCAGTGTAGGCAAATCCGACAAGCATGCAGACAGCTCCGACAGGGATTAAATACCAACTTGTCCAGGAAGCAAGTACGATCCCCAGTATTCCAGCTGTCGCAAACAGCAAACACGAAATGAGGAGGGCAATCCTGGCAGGTACTCCCTCATGCACAAGCACCTTGTCGCGCTCGACATTAAGTTCTCTTGTATCCGTGCCGCGAATAAAATCGTAATAGCTGTTAAACCCCGTTGTTCCCATATCAACAAAGAGAACCGCCAGTCCGGTGACTGCAAAGCGGCTCCAGGACCACATCTCGTCTCTAAAAAGAGCATAGCAAGCTCCAGAGATGAAAGTTCCCATGCTGATGATTTTAGTTCGTATCTCAACAATCCGGTTAAACTGTGTCAGTGTCATGTCTGAGACACTACACCATTGTATAAGAATTGAAAAGCAGCTTCATTTACATCATCTAATTCTTTCAAAGCAAAAAAAAATATAAAATTGTTGACTCATGCGTATTACCGTGCAATCCTTGGAATTCATGTTAATCAAAGCGTTTTCAATTCGAATGGAAAATTAGCTTATCAGAATGAACGAAGAAATCGCTGAATATCGGCGCTGGTAAAAAAAGCCATCGCATCTCTCTTGTTACTTGGTCTCGTTGAAGTCAGCATCCGGCAAAGAGATACTGTAAATGGTTGATTTAAAGATCAAAAGAAAAATGCCTGATTTACTGAAGGTGGTCACCTTGCTGCTTGGAAAAACAGTTTAGAAGGCTACTATCGTCACTCTGTCCTCGTAACCGAACTCGACAGTCATTTATCTGCCATAGGTTGACCGAAGTTGCTTGTCTCAGGGCAGATAATGATGCCCTGGATTACTATTGATGGTTTTCGTGAATATGAGGAGTAGTATATGCTAGGATTCATTTTATGGGCAAATCTCACGTTAGGCTTACAAGATTATACAGAAGCAATGCCGGGATACAGGTACACCCATCCTCCCGTCTATGCGCAGATTGAACTCAACGCTCAAAATGATTGGCTTCTTCTTTACGGAGAGTACGTCAATGAGATGAACCAATACGATTTAGGATCGTATTTTACACCGATGCAGGATTATTTCACGATTGGCGCTGAACTTGGGTCTGGTGTCGTTTTTGGGGTAGAGCATATGTGTCAGCACCCTGTAGCTACCTTCGGGCATGATCTGCAGGGTGAGTATGGCGGTTATACAAAGGTTTTTGTCAGGATCTCAACGAGAAAAAACAATGCGGGTGGTTTCTAAAGGAACAAAAGAATTTGGCGCATTTTTTTTACATTGATCAAAACGGATGTGTTTCTCATGTCCTTTCAATGCACCATTGAGAAAGTGGCTGGACATGTGTGAAATCTCTGAATCGCAAAATGCATGTGTTGAGTATCGTTGGTTTTATAGTTGAACACTATCGTAAGCTCTCTCTCGGCAGTAGCAGTATGCTGGTACCTGTCTGGATTATGCTTGGAAATGTAATTAAGCTGCCTGTTACCTCTTCTTCTCTCCAAGACACCCCTTGACTTTTCGTTTCATTGGTAGTTACAAATAGTACCTGTATCTCCGGAAGCCGATAGAACTGGCAGATGTTTAATAAGGATTGTATATGAATAAGCGTGTATTGGTGATTGTGGAATCCCCGACCAAAGCAAAGACAATAAAAAAGTTTCTCCCCTCGCACTACAGTGTCGAAGCAAGTGTTGGACATATCCGCGATTTGCCAAAGACAGCTTCTGAGGTCCCCAAAGCTTATAAAGATAAACCATGGGCACGACTGGGGATAGATGTTGATAATGATTTTGCACCGCTCTACGTTACTCCCCGCGGCAAGGGAAAGTTGATACGGGAACTGAAGCAGAAACTTAAGGAAGCTGACCTACTCCTGCTGGCCACTGATGAGGACCGCGAGGGGGAGAGTATATCCAGGCACCTGATCGACGTCCTTAAGCCGAAGATTCCCTACCAGCGGATGGTATTTCATGAAATTACGAAAAAAGCTATTGAGCACGCCTTGGAAACGGGAAGACAGGTGGATATGAATCTGGTCAATGCCCAGGAGACCCGTCGAATACTCGATCGGCTCTATGGCTTCACTGTTTCACCACTGCTGTGGAAAAAAATTGCCTACGGGCTTTCAGCCGGACGAGTACAGTCCCCAGGCCTGAGGCTTATTGTTGACCGTGAACGAGAGCGGATTGAGTTTACCAGTACCACTTACTGGGATCTTAAGGCACAAGTCAGTTCCCAAAAGGGGGACGATCAGCAGCCCTTTGAAGCAAAGCTGGAGTCTGTCGAGGGAACACGGGTGGCCGGCAGCAAGGATTTTGATTCACGTACCGGCCGTTATAAAAGTAAGAGTGCGCTCCTGCTGAATGAAGAACAGACAAAAGAGCTAGCAGCAAAGCTTTGGGATGAACAATGGAAAGTTGTTTCGGTAACAGAGAAAGAGAACAAAACCAGGCCGGCTCCTCCTTTTACCACCTCCACTTTGCAGCAGGAGGCCAATAGGAAACTCAGGCTTTCAGCACGCGATACCATGCGTACTGCGCAGCGGCTTTATGAACGCGGGTTGATCACCTATATGCGTACCGATTCTACAACTCTCAGCAGCGACGGAATCTCTTCTGCCCGCCAGACGATTGAGCAGCTTTACGGAAGTAAGTATCTAGCCCCCTCTCCGAGACAGTACAGCACCACCTCACGAGGGGCTCAGGAAGCCCACGAGGCTATCCGGCCGGCGGGAGAAGCGTTTCTCAGCCCCGAGAGAACAGGGCTTGAAGGCCGGGAACTGGCTCTCTACCGGCTCATTTGGCAGCGTACCATGGCAACCCAAATGGCTGAGGCGGTAAAGGCCAGTACGAAAGTTGTTCTGCAGGCCGGAGAGCTGGCACAATTTTCTGCGACCGGTACTCGCATTGTGTTCCCTGGATTCATCAAAGTGTATGTTGAAGGGAAGGACGACCCTGAGGAAGCCCTGCTCAGCAGTGAGACGTGGCTGCCGAAGCTTCACGAAGGGGAGACGATTAACTTGCAGGAACTGCTTCCCCAGGGGCATGAGACAAAACCGCCGGCTCGCTTTACAGAAGCATCACTGGTCAAGGAGCTAGAGAAACTTGGCATCGGTCGGCCGTCCACCTATGCCTCAATTATTAACACCCTCTTTGAGCGGGAGTACATTCAGAAGGAGGGCGGTGCCCTTGCTCCTACGTTCATCGGATTTGGAGTAGTCCAGTTACTTGAGAAACATTTCAAAGATTTGATTGAGTACCGTTTCACCTCGGACATGGAGGAGAGCCTTGATAAGATCGCAGTGGGCGAAATTGACAGGACAAACTATCTCAAAGAGTTTTACCTCGGGAAAGACGGGCTGAAAAAGAAAGTTGAGAGACAGGAAGAGCACATAAAACCAGAGGAAGCCAGGACAATAAAACTTCCTCACATAACCACAGTCGATGGAATTCGGATTGGAAAATACGGTCCCTATATCCTGTGCAACAGTGATGAGACAGGTGAAGAAATACATGCTTCTCTTCCTGAAGGGGTAGCGCCAGCTGATCTAACCGACGAAGAGCTTTCAAAACTGATTAAACAGCAAAAAGAGGGCCCGGAACCTATCGGGACTGACCCGGAGACAGGTACTCCTGTGTATGTTCGAAACGGCCGATACGGTCCCTACTATCAGCTCGGAGAGGCTACAAAAGAGCAGCCCAAGCCGAAACGGGCCAGCGTTCCGAAAGGGAAGAAGCCCGATGAAGTACCGTTTGAAGAGGTGCTAAAGCTGCTGCAATTGCCGCGTACTGTCGGCAAGCATCCTGAAACAGGTAAAGATATTGTAGCCAATAACGGCCGGTTTGGACCGTATGTAAGCCACAACGGTGAGTTTCGGTCGCTTGATGATTTTGATCAGCTGTTCACCGTCACCCTGGACCAAGCCCTTGAGCTGCTGGCAAAACCTAAAGGCGGGCGAAAAAAGGCTACAGTGATCAAAGAACTGGGCACGGACAGCAGTGGCACGAGTGTGTCTATCAATTCTGGGCGGTATGGTCCCTACATCAAATACGGGAAAAAGAATGTCGGACTGCCAAAAGAATTGAAAGAAAAGGAAGCGGCCAAAACCCTCACACTTGAACAGGCTCTGCAGATTGTGGAGAAAAAAGGCAAGTAATCCTCTATTCTCCGGTTGAGCCAGCAAGTTTTTTGTCCTGCAGATACGAGTACAGGTAGATCGAGAATACCAGGGCCGCTACAGCAAGGATGATCATCATAAATGCGGCTTTTGCGGGCAACAGAACAGAGAGAATAGCAACCAAGCCGCACAAGACGAACCCCCTGCCACCGAACTGTTGTGTTTTCTCGCGTACCTGAGGGTGCTCAAGCGTCCATGGCGTACGCAGAGACAGAGTCCCAGGGTTATGAGCACGTTTTGACAACAACCTCCCTACCAGTATAAACAGCAGCCCCAGTACAGGACGGACGAGCAGGCTGATGTGAAAGAACACACCCAGGGCCGCGGATATGATAGACCAGTGGATAATTATAAGGAATGCAACCAGTAACATCGAAGCAATCTTATAAGCTTCCTCGTATTTCGTGTAATCAGGAGACTCCGGGTCTGTCGAGGGCAGTGCCGACAGCACATAAATAAACAGGGCCGGGATTACAGCAGTAAGCAGTAACACGATTCGGGGTCTCTGCTCCTGCACTAGTTCTGCACTGTTCCAGTTTGTTGGTACGGTTTCCGGCAGAAAGCCGTAAACTGCCAACGTCCCGATAACCGAAAGCGCAGTCGGTATAAAGAGAAGTTTGAGGGTTTTTCTAATGCTCATATGTGGTACTCGTTCCTTCCTGTCCTCTAGATGAAAATAACTTTGTTCTTTGGGTATCAACTGATACTTTCGAACCGATCATGGGATACAGGTAAAATGCCCAGAAACCGGTGGCTGCGTAGCGAAGGGCAGTCGGCAATGGTGTGTCCGGCAGGACTGCCTTGAGCCCATAGAGTAACAGAAGAGCTCCCAGCAGACCCATGACATACCGCAGCAGCTTGACCATTGGAGCTCCAGCGACACTGAAGTTAAGATGCCGCTGTTCTAGATACGTTCCCAGCGAAAAACCGCAGGTAATTGCCAGTAATTTTATTAAACCGGAGAGGGTTTCTGCAGCAGACCCGTGTGAGGGTATCACCAGTAGACAGAGGATTAGTCCTGCCAGGGAAAGCACGGCTGTCACTTTATTGAGCCGCTGAACAGCATATTTACGCCGATACAGCTGCTGCAGAGCGTGGTACATGGCGGAGGCAATCAGTAACCCGAGAATATAGCCTCCAAGAACGTCAACAGGCCAATGTACCCCCAAATAGATCCTGGAAAGGCCGACTAGCAACGAGACAAACAGAGCCGCAACAAGCCAGCGCTTTTTCCCAAGGAACACGCTGAGGCTGATATAGAAGGTTGTTGCGCCCTGGGTGTGACCGCTTGGAAAGGCAAAACCTTCAGCTGTGTGCAGCCGTTTGCCCTCGATTCCCTCCATAACTCGATAAGGACGAGGGGTGTGAAAAACCAGCTTGAGTATACCGTTGACAATGGAAGAGAACATCAGAGTGTAGGTGAGTGCATATCCAGCTGACTTTGAGATGTTCCAGAAAATGTAGGAGATAACTGCGACAAAAACTACCTGTTCTCCGGCCATTGTCAGAAGCTGTACCAGGACATCAAGGACAGGGGTTGCAATGCTTTGGAAATAGAGCAGCAGATTTTCCTGCATAACATGGTGCCTCCTCTGTTTTGAAGCCAGTATACGGCATTATTAGAGGATTAGCAATCAACGCCTTTTTGCAAAGTTGATTATTCGCAGCGGCAAATTTTATACTGCTAACGCTCATAAAAAGCATAGTTTATAGACCTTGTCAAAGAGTAAAAAGGCAGATTCCCCTCATTTTCAGTGGCTGGTTTTACAGCAAGAGCACTCAACGCTATTAGCGTATTTCTTACAGAGGCCTAACGATATTCTCATATTCTTCGGTTACATTCGAGTCAAGTTTTACGAGGAGGAATATTATGAAGAAGATTATGAGTATTGCAGTACTGTTGTTAGTTTTCAGCGCACTGATATTCGCTGGTGGAAGTCAGGAGAATGCGCAACAAACGGATGCTGATCCCTATGCTTGGGTTATGCCGGGAGAAGGTGTAGATGGGCTACCCGGGGTGAACCCACTGAAAGTTACCGGAGACATCATCACGGCTGGAAGTTCAACGGTCTATCCGCTTTCAGAACGGATGGCAGAGCGATTTCAGGATGAAGGATACAGTGGAAACATCACAATCGACAGCATCGGCTCAGGAGCAGGTTTTGAGCGGTTCACGGTGGCAGGTGAAACAGACATATCGAATGCCTCCCGACCAATAAAACCGGCAGAGGTTGAGCAGGCCGCCGAGATCGGAAGAGAGCCGATAGAATTTCGTGTTGGCACCGATGCGCTTGCGGTAACAGTAAGCAAGGAAAACACGTTTATTGAGGATGCCTCTCTCGATCAACTGCGGTCAATCTTTTCTGATGCCGAGCTCTGGTCGGACGTAGATCCAAGCTGGCCCGATGAGCCGATTCTCAGGTTTATCCCGGGAACCGACAGCGGTACTTTCGACTACTTTGCTGAGGAGGTTTTTGACAAAAACCCAGAAGGCCTGCTCTCAGCTGACAATCTTCAGTTAAGCGAGGATGACAATATTCTGGTTCGAGGAATCAAAGGAAGCCCCTACGCAATCGGATTCTTCGGGTACGCCTATTATGACGAAAACCGGGACAGCCTCAACATTCTTGATATTGAAGGGGTGACACCAACACGCGCGAACGTTGATGAGAACAAATACCCTCTTGCCAGACCGCTTTTTATCTACTCTGATGCAGATATTATGCGAGACAAACCGCAAGTGGCAGCATTTATCAATTTTTACCTCTCCTATGTGGATGAAGAGGTCATTGATGTCGGGTATTTCCCAGCAAACACAGAGGCCATAGATCGTGGCCGGACTGCATGGCTAGAGGCTATGGAGGGAACGTACTAGAAGTATGGACCTTGCCGCAGTTCTTTTTGACTGCGGCAGGCCATAGCTAAGGAAGTGCAGCCTATGAAACAAAAGAAAGTACATCCATTTGGGAGGCATACAGCAGTCCATGAACAAATTATCAGAGCCTTACTGTTCTTTTGCGCCTTTCTTTCTATTTTCGTAACTGTCGGTATTGTAGTGATTCTCGTCCGAGAATCGCTGCTGTTTTTCAGTGATCCGGAAGTAGGTCTTCTGGAGTTCTTTACCCGAAAAACCTGGCAGCCGATGATCGGACAGTTTGGGTTTCTCCCTCTGCTGAATGCGACCATTATGACAAGTATGATAGCCATGCTGTTGGCAGTCCCGCTGGGATTGTTCGTTGCCGTCTACTTGAGTGAGTATGCCAGTGGGCGGACAAAACGGATACTCAAACCAATTCTCGAATTATTGGCGGGAATTCCGACCATTGTCTACGGCTATTTTGCCCTGACTTTCATGACGCCGCTGCTGCGGTCGATCTTTGGCGAGGGCATCGTTGAAATATACAACACCGCTTCGGCGGGCTTAGTGATCGGAATTCTGATTCTGCCCTCCATTGCCACCATGGCAGAAGACGCTCTGAGCTGCGTTCCAAAGGAGTTGAAGCTCGCCGCGTACGGACTGGGGGGCACAAAGACCGAGACTATTTTTCAGATACTGATACCCGCCTCACTCTCAGGGCTGTCTGCAACGTTTTTGCTTGCTTTTTCACGGGCAGTTGGGGAGACCATGATCGTGGCATTGGCAGCCGGTGCCGGACCGAAGTTCACCTTTAATCCGCTGGTAGCTGCTGAGACAATTACCGGTTATATCGTGCGGATATCGGGTGGAGATGTCAGCTATAACACGTTGGATTACAACAGCATTTTTGCTCTTGGGCTTGTGCTGTTTGTCATCACATTCACCTTGAATTTCATCTCCAGGAGTATAGCGGTGAGATTCCATCAGAAATATGAGTAGAGGGACAGCCATGGATCAACACGATAACCTTTGGAGCATTCCACGGAACAGACACCTAGTTGGAGCGGTGTGGAAGATTGTTTTTATCATTGGAACCTTTCTCTCGGTGCTGTTTCTTGTTCTGCTGCTTGCCTCCATTTTTAACTCAGTGTTTGGTTACGCAGCACTGCGCTACTCGGTGGCGCCTGAAGAACTGGTACCCGGTAAAACAGAGACAGCCTCTTTTACGCGAGAAGAGCTTACCAGTGTGTTTGAAACTCACATGTCCTCAGGGATAAAACGGAGAGTCTTATCCGAACAGCCGTTGAACGAGCTTTCAGACAAGAAACTTACTGCCCTGATTGATGAATACATCACTAAACCGAACGTACTGAGAACATGGAGTCTTTCAGATTCGCTTTTTGCCCGAGAAAAGATCGAACAGTACGTGAAAGAGCATGAGGACTCCTACTTAAGCTTCCGTTCCTGGCTCAGTCCCAGCTTCCTGGTCTCCAAGCAATCTAGCGACCCGCTCAAAGCGGGTATTCGAACAGCAATTCTCGGATCTCTTTGGATTATGCTGATCACCTTGCTGTTCTCTTTCCCCATAGGGGTGGGAGCTGCCATCTATTTGCAGGAGTATGCACAGGACAATCGCTTCACCAGGGCGCTTCAGCTGAACATCTTCAATCTTTCGGCTGTGCCCTCAATTATTTACGGGTTGCTCGGGTTGGCAGTTTTTGTACGTGTTATGGAGCCGATCACCAGCGGCATGGTGTTTTCAGCCGGTGGCGGGGCGGGGGCAACAATAAACGGGAGGACCATTCTCTCAGGCGGGTTGACGCTCGGACTGCTTATTCTCCCGATCATCATCATTAATACCCAGGAGGCCTTGAAAGCGATACCGGACACCCTGCGTACTTCAGCCTACGGAGTAGGTGCCACCAAATGGCAGACAATCTGGCATCAATTATTGCCGGTAAGTATTGATCGAATCCTGACCGGAACAATCCTTGCCCTTTCCAGGGCCCTCGGGGAGACAGCTCCATTAGTTGTTATCGGGGCCTCGACCTTCATTGCCTTCGATCCGTCAGGTATCTTTTCAAAGTTCACAACACTTCCCATCCAGATTTATCAGTGGACCGCCAGACCTCAGGGAGCTTATCGCAATATTGCAGCAGCTGCCATTATAGCTCTGTTGGTTTTGCTGATGTTGCTTAACGGGACAGCAATCTATCTGCGAAACAGAGTGACGAAAAAACGTCAGTTAGAGCAGTAAGCCGACGTTACATGCTAGGAGGATATATGTTTACCAGCGAAATTCAATCGCTTGACGGCAAGTGGGACACAATCAGAGTGCCGCACACAAAAGAACCGGAACAAGTATTTGCACCCAGGGAGAAATCGGACCATTGTATCGAACTAAACAGGGTGAATATCTACTACGGCACGTTTCAGGCAGTCAAAGATGTTAATCTATCGTTTGCATCCAGGGCTGTGACAGCGCTGATTGGCCCCTCGGGCTGTGGAAAAAGTACGGTACTGCGGAGCATCAACCGCATGAATGACCTGATACCCGGATGCCGGTTAACAGGAGAGGTAGCATTTAACGGCCACGATCTCTACGACCAGGAGGTCGACCCGGTGCTCGTCAGAAGAAAGATCGGGATGGTGTTTCAAAAACCAAATCCATTTCCCAAGAGTATTTATGAAAATGTTGCCTGGGGAGCACGAATAAATGGTTTCCGTGGTGATTTTGAGGAGTTAGTGGAAACGAGCCTGCGCAAAGCAGCACTCTGGGATGAAGTCAAAGATAAGCTCAAGGATAACGCCCTGCGGCTATCAGGCGGACAGCAGCAGAGGCTCTGTATTGCGCGAGCTATTGCCGTGCAGCCTGAAGTTATTCTGATGGATGAGCCTGCCTCTGCCCTCGACCCGATAGCCACAGGAAAAATTGAACAATTAATTGCCACGTTGCGGGAGAGTTATACTATTATTATCGTAACCCACAACATGAGTCAGGCATCCAGGGTTTCTGATTATACTGCGTTCTTTATGGTGGATGAGAAGAGGACCGGTTATCTTGAAGAATTCGGGGAGACCAAAGACGTATTTTTGCATCCCAAGAATGAAAAGACTGAGCAGTACATTAGCGGCAGATTTGGCTGATACAAGAGGAGGAAGGATAGACATGTATGTAATGAACAGGGGAGTCAGTCGGGGCTGTCAGCGGGTGGAGCAGATGGCTAGGGTTCTGTTAGAAACTTCGGGAATAGTACGGGATGCGCTGTCATCCGGACAGGTGATACCCCGTGAACAAGTCTCCGAGAATGAAAGGAAGCTTAACGTATGGGAGACAGAAATTGAGGATGATTTTATCAGCATCGTGGCTACTCAGCGTCCGGTGGCAACTGATCTGCGCTACGTGGCAGCTTCGCTTAAAATAATTGATCATCTTGAGCGTATCGGTGATTATCAGATCCACATTATGGATGTATTGGAAGAGATTAAAGGGGTGCTTGTCGCCGAAATGCGGGAAAAGTTTGTCACGATGGCCACAGTGCTCTGCCAAATGCTCGAAAAGACAATCACAGCATATGCCGAAGGTAATGATACAGAGGCCAGAGAAGCTGCAGAACTCGATGCAATTATCGATACCCACTATACAGAAGTGCTCCATGGCCTCTATAACAGTATCGGCAGCCCAATGACACGGACAGAGCTTGGGAAGCATCTGATGCTCTTAAAATATGTGGAGCGATCTGCTGACCATGTAACTGATATAGATGAATGGATTGTCTACGCCATTGAGAGTATCCACGTTCAACTCAATCAGTGATTGCGAACTTCATGCGAAGCAGTGGTTTACGCGGTGGAAAGTATGCCCGATCCCATGAGATAGCGAGCTTCGTATCAGCTCTTTTGTTCTTTCTGAGACGGGTTGACAAAAGCTGACAAATAAGGCAAATTCTATCGAGTTGTCACGGGGGCGTGGCGAAGATGGTTATCGCGCCGGCCTGTCAAGCCGGAGACCGCGGGTTCAATCCCCGTCGCTCCCGCCTTCTAACGCCGTCCGGTTTCATTACCGGGCGGCTCTTTACTTTTCTACGGGTAGAATTCCCTCTGCCTGCAAATCGGCCACTACGCTCCTGAGCAGTCTTGGATTATCGGTAAAAATGCCGTCTACCCCCATTTGAAGCAACCGTTTCATCTCAAGTTTGTCGTTCACAGTCCAGACTTGGACATACTTGCCGAGCTTGTGAAAGCGCTTGATGAAATTCGGGGTGACCACCCGGATTGAACCGTGACGAATCGGAACCTGAAAAGCTGCTCCGGGGAGCATGCGCCTGGGTATGGGAAGACGAAGTTTTTGGAGCGGCAAGACATGGGCTACCTCGCCATAAGCCATGCTGGTTGTGATCTCCGGGTGATTAATACGCATGTACCGTACGTTCTCAGAGTGAAAGCTGGCGCATAGGATACGATTCTCTGCACGGTGTGCTTTGACCAGTCTGGCAAACGCCTCTGCAAGTTCAGGACTGGGAGTTTTCAAATCAACATTAAATTTCATTTCAGGTAACTTGTGTAGTGCATCTTTGAGAGTCAGCAAGCGAATACCCTGCCCACGGAACGGGTAGGTCTGCCCGTTATCCGGAGTGAAGTTGAAACCCGCATCGAACTTGAGCAATTCGGCCAGGGTACATGCTTCGACCTTTCCACTGCCGTCAGTCATTCTGTCAAGGTAGTCATCATGCCAAATAACCACTTCACCGTCAGCGGTGATGTGGACATCAGTTTCTATGACGTCCACTGGAATGGTTTGTGCTGAAAAGAAGGCCTCCAGTGTGTTCTCCGGAAAAGAGATCGAGTCTCCGCGATGTGCAAGTACTACCGGCATCGGATGAAAGAAATGCAATCCCATGGGCTAATTCTACGGCAAAAAAACAACTTGTCAATCAGTTTGCCGGGTTGCAACAGAAGGGCGTTTTGCATAGGATACGGCTCATGGAAAAAACACACAGGGATACAGTCGTCGTCGGACTAAGCGGGGGGGTAGATTCAAGCGTTGCTCTCCATTTGCTGCAGCAGCAGTTTTCTGTGACTGCAGGGGCGAGCCATGATATCTGTCTCAATTCAAAAACTTGTAATGAACAGACCCTGTCGCGAGCAAAAGCATTAGCACAGCGGCTGGGAGTGCCCTATTACCGGTTTGACTTGAGAGAAGAGTTTTCCCGGGCGGTAATTGATGACTTTGCCCGGGAATACCTTCACGGGAGGACTCCCAATCCTTGTGCCCGATGCAACGAACGGATACGGTTTACCCGGTTTGCAGATTTGTGCGCCGAGGCAGCCGTTGGGGACGGGCTTGCCACATCAACCGATCAGGTAGCCTTCGCAACTGGTCATTACGCACGTACGACTGATTTTGAAGGGTGCACCGTTATACGGAAGGGGAAAGACCTGAGTAAAGACCAGTCCTATATGCTCTACCGGATACCTGCAGAGTATCTCAAACGCATCGTATTTCCTCTTGGTGATTACACGAAAGAGGAGGCGGTTGAATTAGCTAAGAGAGAGGGTTTTCCCAGTTCAAGTGTCAAAGAGAGCCAGGATATTTGTTTTATACCCGGATTGTATACCGAGAAGCTGGCCGAACTGCTTGGCGAGCAACTCGTCTATGCTCCCGGGCAGATAGTCGATGAGAGTGGTAAAGTACTCGGTACGCACCGCGGATATATGCACTATACCCTCGGGCAGCGGCAAGGGCTTGGTTTAGGAGATGGACCGTGGTATGTAAAGCGTCTTGATGCTGCAGAGAATCGGGTCGTTGTCGGTCGGAGAGAGCAGTTGCTTAGCGCACGTTTTACGTTACGGGATGTTAACTGGGCTGTTCCAAGCAGTCTTTTGAGAGAGTTGTTCAGCGGAAAGTCTAGTACATCACCTCTGGTAAAAATTCGCTACAATTCACCTGAGAGAGCCTGCAGACTTACCGTCGCCCCTCAGGAGGGGCATCCGTTCACCGTGGAGCTTGAGGAGGCCGCTTCAGTTACCCCCGGCCAATCAGCTGTGTTCTACTTCGGAGAGCTGGTACTTGGTGGAGGCATTGTCGACAAACTGCTGCAGTGAACATCAGGAGGTAGGAGTGTAGCGCTTGAATCTGACTGGCTGCTCTTCCCTGGTTACGAGCGTATGGGCGTCAACACCCTCTTTGAGCCACACATTACTGCCAATAACTACACCCTTCTCAATGGTCACATTCCCCAGGATGGTTGTGTGCGCATATATGGTTACATTGTCATGAATTGTGGGATGTCTTTTTGCTCCTTTGAGTAGATTGCCGCGCTGGTCTTTCGGGAAGCTCAAAGCTCCTAAGGTGACTCCCTGGTATATTTTGACCTGCTTGCCAATCTCAGCCGTTTCTCCAATAACAACACCTGTACCGTGGTCAATAAACAAGCCCTCTCCGATTTTTGCTCCGGGATGAATGTCTATCCCCGTTTGAGAGTGGGCAATCTCATTCATCATGCGCGGGATAAGCGGTACTTTCTGCTGATAGAGAATATGTGACAGACGGTGGATAGCCAGAGCCTTTATTCCAGGATAGCAAATTACAACCTCCTCCTCGGAAGCTGCCGCCGGGTCTCCGTTGTAAGCAGCGGTGACATCAATTTTCAGGATGCGCCGGATGGAGGGCAGTTCCCCAAGCAGGGCATCCACCGCGGTTTCAGCTCGCTCATCACAGAGTGTGGAGGAACATGTTTTCTCGCTGCACTCGTGGCGGTAAGCCATTGCCACTTGGCGGATAAGCTCGTAGCGAACTGTACATACAAGATCTCCGATAACAAACAGCAGATTGTCACTGGTGACCTCACGGGTACCCGAATAGCCTGGAAACAGTATTTCAAGCAGTTTCTCCAATACCGAGGTGATCGCCTTGACATCTGGCAGTCGACGTTCATCAATGAAGTTCGAACCCGAGGCTGTATCATATCCGTTAACGATCTCTTCTATATAGGAAAAGGGCTTTCTTTCTTCATCATTCATAGCGGTGAAGCTCCTTGTTTTGTACTCGATTTAAGAGGCATCACTCATGCGGGCGATGTACTTTGAGGTTGGCAATTTTTGTAAACATCTTCTCGACACGTCCGGCTTCGGTCTCACTGAGAGCGGCTCGTCCGAACATGTCGCGGAGAAAGAGCCTGACCTCTTCTCTCTCATTCTGCTTGTAAAAGTGGATCTTTTCAAGTGACTCTGCCAGTACGGAGGAAAGACGGTCAAGCTGTATTCGGTTTATAGGCCTGTGCCCTGTAGGCATGTGTGCGTGCTGATAAAATGTATAGGTATAGATCTGTACGGCCTGTGCCAGATTAAGGCTGGGGAAATCATCAGAGGAGGGGATGTGGGTGGCCACATCACAGCATTGCAGTTCTTCTTTTGTCAGGCCGCCTGCTTCACGACCAAAGACAAGCGAGATGGTACCCTCAGCAATAGTGTCTGTCAGTTCCGCCAGTTGCAGAGGAAGAAACGAGCTGTATTTGCGGAACTTTCCCCTTCGACGGGTAGCTCCGGCAGAGAAGGCGCTATCGGCAAGAGCCTCCTCCAAACTCGGGAAAGCTTTGTGCCTCTCATAGACATCAAAAGCATGCAGAGCGAGCGTCTTAATGCGTTCTGAGTCGTACTGCCGACCTCCGGTAATAGCTAGTCTGCTTATCCCCATTGTTTTCATAGCCCGACAGACCGCGCCGATATTGGCCGGTTCCTGGGGTTCAACCAGAACGATTTGTAGTCGTTTCAGATAAGATGACTCTGTACCCATAGCTCATACATATCAGATATTGCCAACTTATCCAAGGTAGATTATAGTGGCAATATGACGCCTGTGGAAAAAGCACTCAGAACGGTTATCTACATAGTGGCAGTGATACTCGTGGGTGTGGTCTTGAAGTATGCTGCTTCAGTTACATTGCCGCTTACCATATCAGTCTTCTGCTTTTTCATTTTGAGTCCCTTTGTCAATAAAATGGAAAAGGCTGGTTTTCCACGCGGACTTGCCATCATGCTCGCTATGGCAGTGCTGGTGTGTGTCTTTGTTATTGCCATATTGTTTGTCACCTTTGCGGTTGACTCACTTGTCAGGGATCTTCCGGTCTATTCAGTCCGTATATCTATGCTGATCAACACACTCGATCAGGGTATCTCCTCACTGATGAATATGGAGTCGGGAGTGAGCTTTTTAGACTCGCTTTCGTTCAACTGGCAGTCGGTAGTCTTTTCGATGATCTCAAACATCTCCGGCTCAGCTGTTACCATCTTTTCCTATGCCTTCTTAGTGTTTATCTTTGTGCTTTTTCTGTTATTGGAGCGGCAGTCCCTTATACCGAAGATGCGGATATCAATGCCCAATCATGGTTGGATTCGGTGGGCCGTTGTCTTTGAACGTATTAACCGGCAAATATCGAAATACCTGACAGTAAAGACGCTTATCAGCATCAGTACTGGTGTCCTGTTTTATCTGGCCGCCCTTGCTACCCGTCTGGATTTTGCCTTTATCATCGGGGTGCTTGCTTTTGTGCTGAACTTCATTCCGACCATCGGGTCGATCATCATTACGATCACTTCGATCTTGCTCGCTGTCGTGCAGTATTATCCTGACTATGCCAACATCCTCTACGTCGCGGTTCTGATGGCCTCCATCCAGATGGTACTCGGCAATATTCTTGATCCCCGTGTGCAGGGCAACAGACTCAATCTCAGTCCTTTTGTCATTCTTGTGTCCCTTGCCCTTTGGGGATATATCTGGGGTGTGATCGGCATGTTTCTAGCGGTCCCTATTACTGCAGCAATTCAGATTTTATGCGATAATGTGCCTTCTCTTAAGCCTGCAGCCGTATTATTAGGCAGTGGCAGACAGTATCGCAAACAGATTGAGCGTGAAGAGCGCCTCCGTAAAGAGCGTTATGCCAAGGAACGCCGTAAACGGAGAAATCACCGTTATGAAAATGCACACGACGTATACGAGAAGAAAACGTCTAAGGGAAATAACCAGTCATCAGCCCAGGACCCCTCTCAAAATGTCAAGGGGTAGACAAAGAGTTTATTGCGTTATAGAGTCTCAATACCGCATTTCATCGTCTACAGCGGCATAGCTGCAGGCAAGTAACAAGGGTTGAACAATGGACAAAAAACGCATACTGACCGGAGACAGGCCTACTGGGAAGCTGCATCTCGGGCATTATCTTGGATCACTTCAAAATCGAATTAAACTGCAGCAAGCATATGAGTGCTTCTTTATTATTGCTGATCTGCATACCCTGACTACTCGTCCGGAGAAACACAATATCAGTCAGATCGCTGAGAACTCACGTGAAATGGTGCTCGACTATCTGTCGTGCGGAATTGATCCGGACCAGTCGGTTATCTATCTGCAGTCTGCAGTTCCAGAAATCTATGAAATGAATTTAATTTTTGAGATGCTTGTAACCGTACCCAGACTCCAACGTGTTCCAAGTCTCAAGGAGATGGCCAAGTCGGCCAATCTGGTAGAAATGCCGTTTGGTCTGCTGGGATATCCTGTCCTGCAGGCTGCTGATATTCTCATGCCTAGAGCGCATCTCGTACCTGTAGGGAAAGATAATGAATCCCACGTTGAACTCTCCCGTGAGATTGCCCGGAGATTTAATTACCTCTACGGAGAGGTGCTGCCGGTGCCTGATGTGCTTGTGGGGGATGTCGGTTCGCTCATAGGAACAGACGGGAATGCCAAGATGTCAAAGTCGCTTGGCAATGCGATCTTTCTCTCCGACGACAGCAAGACGGTGGAGAAGAAGGTACGGAGCATGTACACAGACCCTAATCGTGTTCGGGCTGATGTGCCCGGTCGGGTAGAGGGAAATCCTGTCTTTGTCTATCACGATCTGTTCAACACGAATACCGAGGAAGTTGAGGATCTCAAAGAACGGTATCGTACAGGACGTGTTGGTGATGTTGAAGTAAAGGAGAAACTTTCCAAGGCGCTTAACAGCTACCTTGAGCCCTTTCGGGAACGCCGAGCGCAGTTCGAAAACAAGTCAGGTCTTGTGGATGAGGTGATCTATGACGGTACGCTCCGTATGCGTCAGGAAGCCCGTATTACCCTGGCTGCCATGAAAAAGGCCATGGGACTTTCATCTATCTGGAACCGAATAAGTCGAAAAGCTGAGAAGGTTAAAAAGGACCGCTCGAAGCATGCAGACTGAGGAATTTATCGAGGCAGTTCAGCATGAACTGCCACCGCCTTTCACATACAGGGGAGTTCCTTCCCAGGCATCTGTACGATCGTTTCGCGAATACATGTATACTCATTATGAAAAAAACGGTCGCTCATTTCCGTGGCGGGAGACCTGTGATCCCTATCGGATACTCCTTTCAGAGATGATGCTTCAGCAAACCCAGACGCAGCGAGTGCTCAAAAAATATTCTCAGTTCCTTCACATGTGGCCGGCTCTGTCCGATTTGTCACAGGCCTCATTAACCGATATACTCACCCTCTGGAGCGGACTGGGTTATAACCGGAGGGCGTTGGCTCTCAAGAAGATAGCTGAAATTTCAATTGAGAACTATCAGGGAGGCCTCCCAGGCAACCAGGAAGAGCTGCTGAAACTTCCAATGGTTGGACAGGCAACCTCGGCAGCAATCCTGGCCTTCGCTTTCAATAAGCCGTCACTCTATCTTGAGACGAACATTCGACGCGTTCTTCTCTACTTTTTCTTTTCCGGTCGGGAGGGGGTAAAAGATCGTGAGTTATACCCAGTCCTCGAACGGGTACTAGATCATCATGATCCTAAACGGTGGTATTACGCCCTCATGGATTATGGGGTACTGCTTAAAGGACTCATCCCCAATCCCAACCGACGAAGTGCACACTATGCCAGGCAGGCTCCATTTGAAAATTCCAACCGGCAGGTTCGTGGTGAGATTCTGACACTGCTGACCTCTATGGGAAGGCTCTCTGCGGGCGAGCTGCAGGGCCGGCTTGCCTTTCCAGAAGAGCAGGTAGCTGCTTGCCTGCAAGCTTTAGAGCGGGAAGGTTTTTTGTCCATGACATGTGCCGAGCTCGAGCCTGAATATAAGATCCGATAACTAGCTCATAACACCTGCAAGAACCAGGTATCCGATTGTTACAGCGGCTATGAGCGTGTCTTTCCAGATCCAATGGAGCTCCCCGTGTTGCGCATAGGGCGTGAAACAGCGAGATTCAAGGGCATATGAAATATCTTCGGCCTTGTCGAGCATATGGTGCATCAGCTGGGTGCCCAATGAGATGATACGACGGACCGGGTGTCTGCCGGTCCGGTCAAGGCGGGTTTTTCTCGCCTCGGAGATCTCCCGGGATGCATCGAACAGCAGCGGGATAAAGTGTATTGTCAGGGAAAATGTAGCAGCTGCTTCTCCTGAACGTCTTTTTCCCAGAGGGGTTAGCAACCAGCGCAGCGCCAGGGCAAGCTCCTCCGGAGCGGTTGTATCGGTCAGCAGTAGCCCCCCGTAGACCACCGTTAAAAAACGCACAACTGCGATACAGGCCTCATAAAAGGTATTTCCTCCCAGCCAGCGGGCAAGGAAAATGACAGTGGCAAAGAGAAAGAAGACCAGCAGCTCCCTTCTATACTGCTTCAGAGGAATCTTGGCCAGGTAACCGATGATCACCATGTACGGGATGATAAACAGCAGCACTGCGGCGCGAAACTGGAATATCAGGATGGTCAGCGCCAGGAGGGTGAGCAGTTTAATACGCGGGTCGCAGCGGTGAACCGGGGTGGGGCGGCTGCGGTAGTGGAATATCAGTCTTTCAGCCATGAATAACTGCCTATATCCTGTTTTCGAAAGCCTTTTGGGATGCGCACACCACACTGTTTCGCGGTATCAATAACTTCAGAGGGTCTGCCGTCTGCCGCGATTGTTCCTCTGTCCATGAGAATAAGACGGTCAGCGTGGGCGAGCACCTTGTCCAAATCATGGGTAACAAGAATGATCGTATGGCCCCCTTCATGTAGGGTTACCAGCAGATTGAGCACCTGCAGAACGCCTGAATAGTCAAGGTTTGTAAATGGTTCATCAAAGGCAATCGCCAGAGGTTCCATAGCGGCTGTGCCGGCTATTGTCAACCTGCGTTTCTCGCCGCCGGAAAGGGTACGGGGACGCTGCTCGGCGTGCTCCTGTAGTCCTACTAGCTCGAGGGACTTGTTGACACGCCGGGTTATCTCGCCCCGGTGCAGTCCGAGATTTTCTAGTCCAAAGGCAATATCCCTGCTGACACTCTGCCCGATAATCTGATGGTCAGCCTGTTGAAAGACAAGTCCCAATGACCTGCGTACATGATAGGCATCTTCTGATGCGTAGTATCCGTTTACAAGCACAGTTCCGCTCGTTGGCTGTATCAGACCATTCATAATACGCAGCAGCAGCGTTTTCCCCGAGCCGTTTTTTCCGGAGATCACGGCAAATTCACCCTCTCCTATAGACAAAGAGACGTTCCTCAGGGCTGTGGTACCATCAGGAAAGATGTGGGAAAGCTGCCGCAGCTCAATGAGACTCATGTATCCTGCTCCTGTGCAAGCAGGTCTTGAACCTGCGAAATAAAGATACGGGCAAGTCCGGCAGCAGCTACACTTTTCAGCAGGTCCCCGATCAAGAACGGGAGCACTCCCATAGCAAAAGCCTGACTCCAGCTGAGGTCCAAAGAGATCTTAAGCCAGGGAACGCCTGTAAGATAGACCGATGCTCCTCCGGCTAGAGCCCCGGCAAACAATAGGAGAGGCTGCCAAAAGCGCTGGCTTTTTGCTTCTCTGGCAAGATCTCCGAAGAGCCCGGCAATCCAGGCACATAAGAGAACTCCGATGAGAAAGCCACCTGTTGGACCCACCAGATGAGCAAAGCCTCCGGTTCCCCCTGAGAAGATTGGCAGCCCCGCTATCCCGGCAAGCAGATAGATGGCTGCAGCCGACAGGCCGATTTTTCTGCCTCCGAGCAGGCCGGCAAGCGTAATGAATAGAGTCTGTAGAGTGATTGGGACCGGCCCGATAGGGACGGCAATATAAGCTCCTACTGCCGTCAGGGCAGCAAACAGTGATGTCAGTACCATTGATCGTATATGCAATTGTATGTCCTCTGTTGTGGTGTCTGGGTAATCCCCGCAGCACTCACGAGTATAGTCCCTTAGACAGAAGTGGTCAAACTGCTTTGCTTTGACCTCATCCACTTTTGGCGGTGAGCGCATGATCAAGATCTGCAAGTATGGAATCAATATGTTCAATTCCGACAGAGATGCGGATAAGATCCTCGCTCAGACCGAAGGACTCAAGCTCCGATCGTTTATATCCGCGATGGGTCATCGCTGCAGGAAGTTGGACAAGGGTCTCGCAATCTCCGAGGCTTACAGCTATTTTTGCCAGCGAAAAGTTGTCAAGACATTTTCTTGCAGCTGGGGCTCCGCCGGTGGGAATAAAGCTGACAACACCTCCGAAGGCTCGCATCTGTCTACCGGCAAGTTCATGCTGAGGGTGGTCAGGAAGACCGGGATAACGCACTGAGCTGACATCTTTCCGGTTCTGAAGGAACTCGGCTGTTCTCAGGGCATTCTCGCAATGCCGCTCCATCCGCAGATGGAGGGTCTTCAGGCCACGGAGCATCAGCCACCCGTTGAAGGGACTCATGGCCCCTCCGAGTTCACACATGTAATCAAACTTGACTCGGTGGGCCAGTTTGCTGTCTGTGAAAACAGCAACCCCTCCGAGGGCATCACCGTGCCCGCAGATATATTTGGTTGCGCTGTGCACCACAATATCCGCTCCGAGTTGGAGCGGGTTCTGCAGAAACGGGGTGGCGAAGGTATTATCGACTACCACAGCAGCTTCGTACTGCCGGGCTAGAGAAGTGACGGACTGGATGTCAATAATCGACAGGTCAGGGTTGCTAGGTGTCTCAAAGTAGATAACGCTCGGTCTGTTTTCACGGATTGCCTCATGAGTCGCCTCACTATCTAGCAGATTGCATACGATTGTCTGTACGCCGTAGCGGGGTAACAGCTTGGTTGCCAGGGTATAGGAGGATCCGTAGAGGGTCTTGTGGATAAGAACAGAGTCTCCGGGCTTCACCAGTGCGAGCAGAACCGAAGATATTGCCGCCATCCCTGAGGAGAAGGCAACAGCTGCCTTCCCTCCCTCTAATACTGCCATGCGCTGTTCAAAGAGGCGAAGGGTGGGATTATTACCCCGTGTGTAGACATAATCTGAACTGGAGAAGTCCATTACCTGCTCAGCCTGCTCAAGGGAGTCAAAGGTGAATGTGGTACTCATGTGGATCGGGGGTGCAAGGCCCTTCCGGTCATCACCGGGTACGGGCTCTCCCCCATGGATAACTTCGGTTTCTAGATACTTAGACTCACTCATACTGGTTTCGTAACCTCGCTATTGTCTCTTGGTAGGGGGGACGTAGAATCCCTTCTTCGGTGATGATCCCCGTGATGTTCTGATGAGGTGTCACATCAAAGGCGGGGTTATAGACATCGGTACCGTCCGGTGCTATCTGTTCAGCACCTATGTGCGTGACCTCTTTCGAATCACGCATCTCTATGGGAATCTGTGCCCCGGTAGGAGCCTCAAAATCAATTGTTGACACCGGTATGACACTGTAAAACGGAACGCCGTATTCTTTGCAGATGACTGAAAGCATAAAGGTTCCGATCTTATTACATACATCTCCGTTGGCTGCTACCCGGTCGCCACCAAGTATGACGCAGTCGACCTTTCCGTCCCGAATGAGTGTAGCAGCAGCACTGTCGGAAAGCAGCTGAAAGGGGATTTGGGCTTTGTGTAGTTCCCAGGCTGTCAGCCTGGCTCCCTGCAGTCGCGGGCGGGTCTCATCTGCATAGACAAAGATCTCCTTTCCTGAAGCTGCAGCCTCCTTGATTACCCCCAGGGCGGTACCCCAGCCGGCAGTGGCTAGAGCGCCGGTGTTGCAGTGGGTCAGAATAGCAGCTTTTTGCGGGATGACTTCATTACCGTGTCTGGCCATGGTCCGGTTAATGGCAACATCTTCGCGGCTGATGGTGTCAGCTGTCTGTTTAAGGTGTGAAAGCAACTCTTCCTGTGATTCAGCCTGCAGCTCCTCTGCAGCCTTGTACATACGACGCAGGGCCCAGCGCAGGTTTACAGCAGTCGGTCTGGCCTTCTCAAGGTAATCTCGTGCACGGGCCAGATGTTCAAGAAAGGGCTGTGCACCAGTTCGTGAGAACTCCACAGCTGCCATATACAGACCATAGGCTGCAGTCGCCCCGATTGCCGGAGCCCCTCTGACAACCATGTCAGTGATGGCAAAGGCTGTGTCCTGGTAGCTCTCACAGGTATAGTAGCTCTCCTCCAAAGGAAGTTTGCGCTGATCAAGCAAAATGAGCTTTTCATCCTGCATTTCAAGGGTGGTAAAGGGCTCTTCTGTTTTCATCATGTATCTCCTTACAGCTAGTGCAATCAGGAAAAGAGTGTACGTGCTGCTGTCCCTGCTTCATGCAGCACCTGTTCTTCATCTATGGAGGTAAGCTGTCCGTTTTCTAATACCGGCTTTCCCTGACAGAAAACGGTTTTCACATCGGAGGCCTGGGCACTGTAGACTAGGGAAGATATCGGATTGTGAAGCGGCTGCAGATGGGGTTTCCTGCAGTCAACTAGAACGATGTCAGCATCCTTCCCAGGTTGGAGCGAACCAATACTCCCTTCCTTGCCCAGCGCCTTTGCTCCGTTGACAGTAGCCATCTGGAGGACTTCATAGGCAGTAACAGCTGTTGGTTCTTTTGTAAAGCCTTTGTGTATAACTGAGGCCATGTGCATTTCTTCAAACATATTGAGGTTGTTATTGCTAGATGCACCGTCAGTCCCGAGAGCGGGTTTGATTCCTAGCTCCAGCCAGCTTCCGAGGGCGGCAAAGCCGCTGCCGAGTTTCATATTGCTGGTTGGGCAGTGAACCGGGTATACGCTGTGTTCAAGCAGCAGATCATAATCATTATCCCGCAAGTCCACGCAGTGGGCAGCGTAAACCGGAGAGCTGAATAGACCTAGCTCTGCGAGGTAGGCCGGTGGTGTTTTCCCATGCTCATCAATACACTCATCGACTTCCCGGGTCGTCTCCGAGAGGTGAATATGGATGCGGGTATCAAGCTCCCTGGCTGTCTGGGCAATCAACTCGAGGCTCTCACGCGTACAGGTATATACTGCGTGAGGTGCCATATCAATTGTTATTCTGCCTTCCCCGGCACCTGAGAAGCTGCTGTACAATTCACGGACTGCCGGAAGACGACTGAGTGTCTCCTGTTTGTCGCCCATGAAAGTAGCTCCTATTGCAGCTCTGACACCAGTCTCAAGGACAGCATTGATCGTCTGTTCCTGGAGAAAGTACATGTCAGCAAAAGCGGTAACGCCGCTTCTGATCTGTTCGGCTATCCCGAGCAGTGATCCCCAGTAAATCTGCCTCTCACCCATATTGTGTTCAATCGGCCAGATCTTTTCCCGGAGCCAGGTAAACAGGTCCATATCGTCAGCATAGTTGCGTAAGAGCGTCATACTCAGGTGGTTGTGCGCATTAATCAAACCAGGAATGGCAATACAGTCTGTGGCATCAATTATTCTGTCCGGCGTAAAGTAGTCAGGGGTACTTCCGAGAAAGGAGATCTTTCCCTCCTCAATACCGATGCTGCCATTGAACCAGTATGGTTCGCTTCCCTCTACAGGAATGATCACAGCGTTTGTGATAAGCGTTTTCATAGCGTCATGCTACCATGAGGGGGGTGGACTGTAAATACTTGCTCCGAGCCCGCAGTTGCTGCAGGAGACCACTGCTCTCTTTCTCAGTACTGTTTCTGAAAAACACGTCTGTTTTCTGCTTCATGATAGCTAATCTCTATCGTATTCTCATGGTTTTCTACTGTAACAATAAGAAAGTTTTTACTTATTGTCATAGAGTAGTACACGTTAATTGGCAGTTTGACCCCCTGGATAAACTCTTTTTTGTTGTGTAGTTACTTCTTAGGGGGTATGATGTAGGCAGTCAGTTGTACTGCTTACAATAATAGATACGTAGCAAGCATGAGACCTTGGGGGACTGACTGGGGAGGGGCTTATGTTTTCTCATTCCACACGCAAAACCTATTGGATAGCTGTGTT
>JBNJDX010000029.1:0-26133 GCA_051745285.1 Spirochaetota bacterium | reverse complement strand
GGGGTGATAATCAATACCGGCTGGGCCGGTTTCGGTGACATTGCTGGAGTTCCCGGTCCCGGTTTGAAACACCCGAAGGGAATCCGCGACATTACCGAATGGTATATCTCCACGGTCATGAGACAAGACTACCTGCACCAGATTTTCGGGCGGCAGGCCGAGATTGCCGTAGAAAACTTTAAGAAGCTTCACCAGACTGTCGGTGATATTCCCGACGCTGTCTATATCTGCGGTAATGATTTCGGTACTCAATCGAGTCAATTCTGTTCAGAAGAGACCTTTGAGAGTCTCTATGCACCCTACTACCGGAAGGTTAACGACTGGATACACAACAACACCTCCTGGAAGACCTTCAAGCATTCCTGCGGAGCAGTTGAGCCGTTTATGAAGCACTTTATCAAAGCCGGTTTTGACATTATCAATCCGGTGCAGTGTTCTGCAGCCGGAATGGAACCGAACCACCTCAAACAAAACTATGGGAACGATCTGACCTTCTGGGGAGGAGGGGTGGACACACAGCATACCCTGCCGTTTACCAATGCTGATGAGGTAAAACAAGAGGTCTCCTCGCGGCTGGAGATTTTCAGTCAAAACGGCGGATATGTGTTTAATACCATTCATAACGTACAGGCAAACACGCCCATCAAACATCTAATAGCTATGCTTGAAACGGTATGGGACTTTAATGCCGGTCGCCGGTAGATACCAATAGTAATCTATGACTCTTCAGTTGCCCAGCTGTGTGCTTTTCGTGTATAGTTGGCTAACCCTATCGCCCGGGGGAAATATAAAACGCTAAGGAATAGCTGAGAATCTATGTTGTTTCATTATCTGCTTATCAGCCTTGCGGCCTCATCACTCGGAGCCATCAGCGGAATCGGCGGCGGGGTCATTATCAAGCCGGCTTTGGACACCTTCAGTCCGTTCAGTGTTGCCACCATCAGTTTCCTTTCCGGCTGTACTGTCCTTTCCATGACAAGTGTCACCCTTATACGCAGCAGAAAACTGGATGTTACCCTTGATAAGCGGACAAGTACCTTACTGGGCGTTGGCGGAATCGGCGGCGGACTGCTCGGGAAATCCTTATTTGAACTGCTTGAAGCCTTATCTGAGAGTGACAAGTTTATTGGAGCCCTTCAATCAGCACTACTCGGTGTGATGGTGCTAGGTGTCTTAGTGTTCATAATAAAGAGGAAGCACATAGTAACAAAGCACATGGAAAGCGTTTTCGGGACACTCCTAGTCGGGATTACCCTGGGAGGCATTGCCTCCTTTCTGGGAATAGGTGGTGGTCCCATTAATGTAGTTGTTCTCTACTATTTCTTTTCCATGAATTCCAAGCAAGCTGCCCTTAACTCGATTTTCATCATTTTCCTTTCGCAGTTAGCCAGTCTGCTTTTGACCACCTTAAGGGGACTGATACCACCGTTTGAAACTGCGGTACTGCTATTGATGATAGGTGGTGGTGTTTCAGGAGGATTAATCGGTTCCTACATTTCCAGAATTGCCAGTCTGCGCGGGGTTGATGCTGTCTTTGGAACCGCACTTGCCATTATCTTCGCCATGAGTACCTACAACTTCTTTCAGTTTGTGTTGTAGACTGCAGAGACTTCAAAGGCAGCCCCCACATAGTCATTACACACCATTGAAGATCCGGTCTGACAAATGACAGGCACTTACATGCGAGAGCGTTTCATCCCCGGTAACCTCTTGAAGGGGCGGCAGTTCAGTTTTACAACGGTCAAAGGCATACCTGCACCTGGTGTGGAACGGGCAGCCGGACGGCGGATTTCGCGGACTCGGGGTTTCACCTTCGAGAATAATCCGCGTTTTATCCCCTCTGAGCTTCGGGTCAGGAATCGAAACAGCGGATAACAACGCCTCTGTGTAGGGATGGCGAGGCTTGGTGAAAAGCGTTTCACTGTCAGCTGCCTCCACAAACTTACCGAGGTACATCACGGCAATCCGGTCGGCGATGTAGCTGACTACATTCAGATCGTGGGTGATGACAACATAGGTAAGCTGCAATTCATCCTTCAGGTCTTTCATTAGATTCAGAATCCCGGCCGCAACCGAGACATCAAGTCCGGCAGTAGGCTCATCAGCAATAATGATCTCGGGATTAAGAGCTAGAGCTCTGGCTATACTCACTCGTCTTGCCTGCCCGCCGGAGAGCTGGTGGGGATACTTATCTGCCTGCTCGGTTGAGAGCCCGACCATATGGAGGAGCTCTTTAACCTTTTCCTGCGGGTTTTCGAGGGGTTTGTTGTGAATAACAAAGGGTTCTGTCAAGAGGGAGGAGACCTTCATTCGAGGACTGAGACTGTTAACCGGATCCTGAAAAATGATCTGCATCTTCTCGCGCATCGGTCGGATTTCCGAAAGAGAGAGATTCGTCAGGGTGTTTTCTCCAAGAGTGATTTCTCCCTCGGTAGGTTCCTGGAGTCTGAGTAAGCTTCTGCCAGCCGTTGTCTTACCGGAACCAGACTCACCCACTAGGGCAAGAACCTGGCCTCTTGGTACGATAATATCCACACCATCAACAGCCCGGACAATTCCGCCTTTCTGCCCGAGGATTTTCTGCAACCAGGGAACTCTGTCTTTAAAGTGGACCTTCAAGCCGGTAGCAGATACAATGGGTTCCATCGTTGTCCAGTCCTCTGCTTGTTCTAAAGAGGCTTGAGAAGTGGGGTCTGTCTCAGATGAACTTGTGGAAATACTCTCCATTTTTTCTGCAAAGTGGCACAGCACGCGATGTTCTCCGCGCACAAACTCTTCGGGTTCCCGTTCCTCACAAATGGGTTGGGAGTACTCACACCGGGGAGAGAATTTACACCCTGCAGGCAGTTCTCTCAGGCTGGGTACCCGTCCTGGTATGGTATACAGTCTTCTGTTACGAGCTGACCGTGACGGGTGGGCATCCAACAATGCCATGGTGTAGGGATGCTGGGGGTTTTCGAACAGACTGTGGACGTCATTGAATTCTACTACCTCTCCTCCGTACATCACCATCACTTTATCGCAGATTTGGGCAACCACTCCCAGGTCATGGGTTATGTAGAGCACAGAAGTACCGGTTTCCCTGATTAAGTGGGCCATAAGATCATTAATCTGGGCTTCAAGAGTTACATCAAGGGCGGATGTGGGTTCGTCAGCTATCAGCAGCGAGGGCTCAGACAACAGGGCAATAGCAATCATAATGCGCTGACGCATACCACCGGAGAACTGGTGCGGATACTCTTTCATCTGACTGGAGGCATCCGGAATGCCGACTTTCTCAAGCATCATGAACATCCGTTCGCGCAAGGACTGCAGGGATGCGCCAGTACCTCGCGTCTGGGCTCTCAGGGCTGTCATCAACTGCTCTTCGATAGTGAACACCGGGTTAAGACTTGCCATGGGGTCCTGGAATATCATCGATACATCGGTACCCCAATGTTTGGACATGCTGTTGTTAGAAGGAGAGATCACTTCATTCCCCAAAAAGGAAATGGAACCGCCTGTTACTTCAGCATTGGGGGGTAGGAGTGCATTGACAGTGAAGGCAAGACTGCTTTTCCCGCATCCAGACTCTCCCACAACCCCAATAATTTCGCCCTGTTCGAGGGTGAAGTTGATGTGGCGAAGGGCGGGAAGCACTCCCTCCCGGGTGTGGTAGCACACCTCAATATCTTTAGCTTCAAGTACGCTCATTGTTTCTCTCTCCATCTGATTACATGTTTCGTCCGGACAGTTTCGGGTCCAGGACATCCCGCAGAGTTTCACCGAAAATAGTGAAGCCGAACGTGCAGACAGCCAGTGCGCCACCGGCGCTGATGATCGGCCAGGGAGACTGTCTGAAGTAGGTAAACCCTTCATTGAGGATAACTCCCCAGGAGGGCTCTGGAGGTCTGACCCCCATTCCCAGGAAGGAGAGGCCCGCCTCCATGGTGATGACTGCCGGTAAGTCCATGGTTGCCAATATGATTACCGAGGGGATGACATTCGGCAATACGTGACGAAGGATAATACGCATAGAACGTGCCCCAAGAGCCTTTTCAGCATCAATATAGACATTCTGCTTGACCGAGAACACCTGTGCCCTGACTACTCGTGCGTACCCGGGGAAGAAGGTAATACCCATGACGATAACCAGATTCGTGAGGGATGGCCCAAGCAAGGTAAGGACGACGAGAGCCAGAATTATTGACGGTAAGGACTGGATGGTATCAAGGATCAGCACGATGACATAATCTGCTTTCCCCCCGTAATATCCCGCAATGAGACCGGTGGCAATACCAAAAGTCAGTGATATAAGAACGGCCGGGATGGCTACCTGTAAAGCAATTCGGGTTCCGTAGACAACACGCGAGAATAAATCGCGCCCAAGATGGTCAGTGCCGAATATATAGGTGTCTGAGGGACCAATGAGTCTGTCTGAGACCGTTTGGGCGGTATACTCAAACGGAGCAATCAGCGGTGCAAATAAGGCTGTGATAAGCAGTACAGCGATGATGATAAAGCCGATAAGTCCTGAGAACGTCTCAAGAATCTCACCGAACTTGCCAAAGCGTCTGAGAAACTGTTTCCAGGAGTAAGCTGCAGTACCAATTTGTGCCATGCTAGTTTCCTCCCCCATCAATTTGTATACGCGGATCAAGTTTGGTGTGAATAATATCTGCTATGAGATTTGCTCCCACGAACCAGAGGGCAATAACAAGCGAAGCGCCCTGGACAACCGGATAATTCCTACTTTCTATTGAGTTCATAATTAAGGTTCCCATGCCCGGGCGGGCAAAAATAATCTCGACAAATACGGCGCTGGCAAGCAGTTTACCAAGACCGACTCCCAGAACAGCTACTGTTGGAATGAGAGCATTCTTCAAAGCAAATCTGTAGAGGATCAGCCGGTAGCGTATACCCATTGAGCGGGCCGCGGTTATATAGGTCTCATGCAGCACTTCCAGCAGACTGGTCCGTACCAGACGTGCCAGGTACCCGATCCACATGAGGGCCAGTACTACCGAGGGGATGATCAAATGCATAATGTAATCGGCTATATCACCGGGGTCACCAAGCCCGATAACAGGGAACAGACGTAAGTTCTCTGCAAAGATGAGCAGCAGGAAGAGCCCCACTACGTAGGGGGGAATGGTGATAAACGAAATAGAAATGAATCCCAGAATTTTGTCCCACCAACTGTTGGGGTGCGTTGCAGAGAAAATCCCCAGCGGAATTCCCAGGATAACGGCAAGAAAAAGGCTTACCAGTGTCAAAATAATTGAGTGGGGCAGTACATCCATGATCATGGTCGCAATCGGCCGGCCGGTGAAGACGTCAGTCCCCAGGTCCCCCTGCAGGACATGCCAGAAGAAGCTGCCAATCTGGGCGATGGGTGATTTATCCAGCCCCATCTCTTCATGAACACGCTCTATGAGTTCCGGTGTGGCACGTGGCCCCAAGACTATCTTTGCAGGGTCCCCGGGTACAATGTAGATGAGTGCCGACAGAAAACTAATCAGTAAAATAACGACCAGTATGGTTGAAACTAAACGTTTTAAAAGGTAGTTAACCATGTAAGGACTCTCCCTTGTGCGAAAGGATAGTACGCACAGTAGATATAAAAACGGATGCACCCGCGACCGCAGACGGCCGTGGATGCATCACCTACACCCCGGAGGGTATCAACTAGTTTACTCCAGGTCCAAAGAAACGGAACTGCAGGGCATTGTGCGGTGTCATAGCAGGAGAGACAGCTTCCGGATCATAGGCATAGAATGTCTTGCCATGGGTGATCCAGATTGCGACTGCATCTTCGTCCATGAGCTGCTGCATTCTTACGTAGATTTCATCCCGTTTGGATTCGTCCATCTCTGTGAGACCTTGCCTGTGCAACGTATCAAATTCCTCGCTTGCCCAGCGCATCCAGTTCCATACACCTACCTGTTCACTGGTAAACCACATAGTTGCCCAGGATGGGTCCGGCTGCATCTGAAACCTTGCACTAAAAAGCTGAAGCTCTTTACCTTTATCTCCTACACCGATTTCCCAGTAGGTGCCGTACTCGAGAGGATTAATCTGGAGATCAATATTGATCTTCTTCAGGTTTTCCTGAAGGATCTGCGCCCAGGCTCTGAACTCCGATTCATCCACGATGTCCATAGTGAGTTCTAATTCATCTACACCGGCCTTTTCCATGTATTCTTTGGCCAGTTCAATATCCTGCTCGTGTCGGGGAGCATCTTCCCAGTATCCAATCAGTCCTGGGGCTATGAGGCTTGTCTCAAGCTCTACTTGCCCGTTATAAGCTACTTCCAGGATATCGGGAACGTTCACTGCCGCCCTGATAGCCTTTCGGACATTGACATCCTCAAGTTTTGGGTTCTCAACATTGAGTCCTATCCAGCTGTAGTCGAGGTTCGGGTTGTCAGTTACCTTGAAATCGGGATCGTCCATGAACATATTGACGGTATTTTCTGAAACCTGACCGAACTGGATTTCTCCGGCCTGAAGAGCAATTTCAGCTGACTGATGATCTTTGATAACCTTGAAATGCATTTCATCCCAGTAGGGTTCCTCACCGAAATAGTTCGGGTTCTTTTTCACAACAACTTCCTGATTGGGACTCCATTCAGCGAGATAGTAGGGACCAGAACCGATTACGTCAGTAGTAAAATTGCTCAGGCCAACCTCTTCAACATAGTCCTTGGGGACAATCGAACCGCTGTTCAGGGGAAGTGTTGTCTTCATCAGTGGAGCAAATGGTTTATTCAAGTGAATAATCCCTTCATACCTTCCGGTAACCTCAACATGATCGAGACTTGCCCAGTCGTCAGCGTACACCGACCCGGTCTCATCGTCGAGAAAACGTTCATAGGAATATTTGACATCCTCTGCCGTCACTTCTCCATGGCCGTCATGAAACTGTGCACCCTCGTGCAGTTTGAAGTAGATCTCACTGCCGTCGTCTGAGATTGAGAATTCTTCGGCTAAATCGTTCTCGATCTCATAGCTGTTAGCGCTATAGCGGACAAGGCCGCTGAACAATGTTTTAGCAACTACGTCATCCCACTGAGTATATCGGCGGGCTGGATCCAGATTCTTGATGTCAGCGTTAATTCTCACGTTGACCACTTTTGGTCCTTCTTCAGACTGCTGAGTTTCAGCCTCCTGATTGCCTCCTCCGCTCACGGAGAATGCACATAGCAGTACAAAGGCTGCCGTTAGAAATAAAAGTCGTTTTTTCATAAAACTCTCCTAAAAAGTTTGTAGCGTTTTATCGTGAAATATCCTGTAATGAACGCGGGAAGGTTGTTATACTCCTGCATCCGTTCTTTGTCACGATAATTGTATCTGAATGGCGAAAACCGCCGACCCCTGGTATATAGATTCCAGGTTCGATGGTATAGACCATACCTTCTTCTAGTATCAGTTCATTATCAAACCGGAGATAAGGCTCTTCGTGTTCGCTTAAACCAAGCCCATGTCCTATTCGATGCTGAACATAATCCCCATAACCGGCCTTCTCAAAGACTTCAAAGGAGGCAATATCGACCTCTTTTGCTTTGACGCCCGGTTTCACCACTTCAAAGCCCACATTCTGTGCCTCGATAGCTGTCTCCATACATTTTCTCTGCTCCTTCGTGGGGGTCCCAAGCAACAGAGTGCGCTCATTTTCAGCCCTGTAGCCATTGATCCAGACTTGTCGGCTGTGCACGATGACATCATCGGTGGTGAACTTGCGGGTACTTGAGTACAGATGCGGCATTGAGCTGCGCTCGATGCCTGAGCAGGTCCAGTTCTCATACCCCACGATGTTATGCGGAAATTCCTTTGAGGCAGTCTCCAATAGGGCTCTGTCACCGTACGAATCAAATTCAAGCTCGCTTATGCCGGGGCGGAGCTGCTCAATTGAAGCTTTGATGGCAATATCGGAAAGTCTGCCGGCCTGATCGAGCCAGTAGACCTCTTCTTCATCCTTTATTGATCTGAGTTGAATGAGGTCTTCCCCTATGTCAGCTGCCCTAAAGCCCAACTCTTTGATGAATGTGTGGACAGAGGCTGGCATGATACCCATCTCCACGCCGATAACCTGTTTTTTTGGCATATGTTCAAGTATTCTTTTGAGTATCTGGTCATATGAGGTGTCCAGGTGGCTTTGCTGGATCTTTTCGTGATACACAAAAAACTCATCTGCATTCGCATTGAGTTTGGCGTGGTCCTCCTCTAGAGCAGGGATGATATACTGCACCTTGTCAGAGAAGATCAGCAGGACTATTGGTCTCGAGTATGAAATAGCCCGAAAACCACTCAGATAGAACTCATTGTCGGGATCCCAAACTATGGAACAGTCAACTCCTTTCTTGCTCATTTTGTTTCGAAAATTACTCAGTCGTCTGTCTAGGGATTTCTTTTCTACTGTCTGCATAATATATTCGACGTTCTCCTATGTAGTATCTTTACCTATTTGTTAATCTCATACCGAGATAGTTCATTATAAACGCTAATATGTACTTTCGGCGCTCTATTTTTTCCTCAAGTGAAAGCCCCGGTCCATGGCCTCCGGTGACGGCCTTGAAGAGCACGGGAGCTTCAGAAGTGGATGCATGCTGAAGCCAGGCGGCGAGTTTCCTTCCATTCCAGGTCTGACAGCGAATGTCGCTGAGACCTGATAGAATGCAAACAGCCGGATAGGCTGTATTGGGGGTCACGTTGTGAATCGGTGAGTAGGCAAGCAGTATGTTTCTCATCTTTGGATCATCGGGGGATCCGTATTCCTCCTTGTAGGAAGAGACATACGGACCCTGGAGAGCTCGGATCATGTCGGTAAGAGGAACTTCTGCTACAGCAACGGCAAACAGATCTGGTCTTTGCGTAACGGCAGCTGCCGTGAGCAAACCACCGTTGCTCGCTCCCATGACGGCAAGTTGTCCGGCAGTTGTGTAACCTGTTGTTTGCAGATACTCAGCCCCAGCGTAAAAATCGTCAAATGAGTTTTGTTTATATTCGCGTCTACCCTGCAACCACCAGTTCCTTCCAAGCTCACATCCGCCACGTATTGCAGCGTAGGCGTAGAGACCGCCTGCCTCAACAAAGGGAAGGACACACGTTCTTCCACTGCCGATATAAGAGGGGGCGAGATTGATATTCCATCCTCCGTAGGCATGCAGCAGAGCGGGGCGGGGCGAAGAGAAGTCGAGGTCTTTTCTCCGAATGAGAAACAGCGGCACTTGGCTTCCATCATAGGCCGTGTAGTACTCCAGAGTTACCGCAAGGTGAGAGAGATCCACTTCCGGCTTTCTACCAAGTGGTGTGAGTTCCTTGCTGCGGAGATCAAGCCGGTAGAGCCGGGGAGGCTCGGTAAACGTTACATATGAGAAATAGACACTGTCCCTATCGGCAGCAAAAGGGCAGCTATCCGGTGCCCCGCTTTCGATCAATCCAAAGCCCGGAAGTTGAACAATATGCTGCTGCCCGGAATTGAGATCAATGAGGCGGATTCTTGAATGGGCATCTACCAGCTCACTGGTAACCAGTGTGTTGCCAACTACAGTAAATTGCCGAAGAACGGCCTCGCTCTCCGGGAGAAGCTCTTTCCAGGTAGACCGGTCCTCTGGGGAGCTCAGTGGTACGGAATAGATGTGCCCGTTCGGGGCTCCATCGGTGATGAGGGCCACAAAAGAGTCCCCGTAAAACGTCCCGTAGGACTCGCCGTCAATTTCAAGGAGGAAGGGCTTCCACTGCCTGTCTCCGAAGCGGTCTCGGTAGTAGGCACTTACCGGTTTCTCCCAGCTCTTATTGACAACGATATACCGGCCGTTGCCTGATACCTGAGGGATGACATACGGATCATCAAGCTCCAGCTGCTCTCGGTGGCTACGGCCGGTGCTGAGTTCATAGAAAAACACATACTTATTCGCGTTCTCAAAATCAGATGCCAAACCACCGCTGTAGTAGAAGCCACTTGCATCCGGGAGCCAACTGACTTTAGAAAAGGAGGTGTGCGGTATACCGCTGTTGAGCAGGTGCCCGGTTTCAGAGGTCGTAATAAAGAGAGTGCTTTGCTCATCTCCTGACCGTGATATTCCGAAGGCAACATACTGTCCTTCTGGTGAGGGGTAGAACCAGTCAATCGTGCCGTTGTTTAAGACTTTTACCGGATCAATAAGTTCCTGCCGTAGATTGTCCTCAACCCTTGTCATATAGAGGCAGGCATGGTTTTTACCGGCAGGCTTCTCAAGATGAAAGATGTAGGGTCCGCTCCACACTGGCAGTGTTGATTCTGTATCGAGTGAGGGATGAAGGTTCTCCCATCCCTCGTATTGAACATCGCGATCACCACTCCCATACAACAACGTCCTAAGTTGAGATTCCAACTCTGGATTGTCCTGCCAACTCTCCACATAGGTGGATGCAAGCTGTGTTTGATCCTGATCCCATTGTTCAACTTCCGGTGTAGTTGATTCCATCCATCTATACGGATCTGGAGCTTCTCTATGGAACTGTATGTCGGCTTTCTGCTCACGGCGAGCTGCCGGATAGTTTAGCTTGCTAATAATTAAACTCCTTATTGTCGGGAATGGTTCAGCGTATGAAACTACTTGCTTATTTATAACATGTTTCATTATCCATTGCTATACCCATTGTGCGCATTGTGTGAAGGTTTTATGTTTTTTTTCTAACTCATTTAGCAGGTAAATAAGTCCCCACTACTTTAAGAAATATAGTTACTTAGCTAATTATTAGTGTCGATTCTATTCACTATCACAGGGCAAAGAAGTGCATCTGGCTCTATCGGAGAGAGCGGCAGATGTATCAAAAGAGTTGAGAATGCTGCGGGTTTTAGGTATTTTTCTTGATACGGTAGATTTCGTAATTCCAGTGGAGAATGACTGGCTCCAGGTATGTTTTATAGGTCTCAAAGGCAGTTTTATAGGATTTTCCAAACTGACTGTTGACGTTGTTTCGAGGCACAATGAGCTGATCATAATCAAATATTGAGCCGTATGAACCAAGGGCTTCGACTGCTTCGGGGCGGTCGCAGAATTCATGCTTGGTTAAGGCAAGAATTTTCAGACCTTTGGCGTGTTTGACTATGTGCTCTTTGCGGGGAAGCTCCTCGGCTGACTCAATGTAGAGATTCCCCTCATAGACAAAACTTGTCCCCTGGATGATAAAATCAAAGGGCTGCTGCGTGTAGAAGTCAGTTGGTTCTCCGAGAATAGCATAGGTGACCGGATCCATCTTCCCCGCCGGTACATGCGTCGAGCACCTGTGCACATCAACCTGAGGGGAGGAGAATTCCTCCAAGGCGCCAACATTGTGCGTGTAAATTTCAACCGGGATATCGATGCTCTGGGACTGCTGGGCGAGAATGGAGGCCACATAGTAGCATATTCCTCCAGCTCCCAGGGCTATGGCCACAGGTCGGTCTGTTCTCATCAATGTCTGGGTAAAGTTTTTGATTGCTTCATACAGGCCATTGGCAACTTTCAATTTCTCAGAAATATAGAGGTGCTTTTTCTGGAAAAAGTTGATGTAGGGACGGTGCAGAGATATGGCAAAGTCTTGATCCCCTACGCCCTTTTGCTTCCGGAACAGCGGCATATTGAGATCTTCTTCGTATCGCTTTAACTGCGTCCAGATCCAGTAGTCTGTTTTGTAGTCTATGGCATACCGATCCTTCAAGTACTGAATAAGCTGTACATTCGAAAGGGAGACATCCCATATCGACACAGAATCGCTTTTCTCATACTCTTCACAGAGCAGACTCAGGACATGGTAGACAAGATCCTTTTGCTTTAGGCGCTGTTTCTTTCTGCCTGTCTGTTGCTTCATGGGTAGTATAGTACACCTATTATCGTGTGTAAGTAAATCTTACTAGAGCGTGACATGCTTGCTCTTTTCCTGAATTTTCAAGCTAGTGTTGGTCCTTTGACCGCAGCCACTCGACGTTTTCGCTCTTCCTGTCTCCACGGGTCCTCAGGTTGTTCATTTCCCGTCTGAGCAGTTCAACATTGTTGGTGGTGATTGAGTACACCCCCAGTTTGATCATATCCCGCATAACCAGTATATCATCTACCGTCCACACGAAAACGGGGATGTCGTGCAGCTTTGCATAGCCAATCAATTCAGGTCTCACATCGTTGTAGGAGATGTTAAGACCGAAGCACTGAAGCGCTTCAACCGCCCGGATCTGTTTCAGGGCATAGTCGGTATATTGGCTGAAGGCTGCAGGATTCCAGGGGGTAGCATTCAGAAGCACCCGGGCTCCAGGCAACAGCTGGTGAAGGGTAGCAATCTCTTCCTTTCCGCATCCGGAAAATATTGTCTCGCCGGTATGGGGGGTTGCCTGCAGCATTCGACACAGTGCTGGGATTGCCCCAGCCTCCTTGATGTCCAGATTAAGACAAATGCCGCTTTCGGCACAGATATCCATCGCCTCTTTCAGCGTGAGGAGTTGAGGTGCTGCCACTTTCAGCTGGGCGTATGGCAGGCAGCTGATCGGCTCATTGCAGCCTGGTATGGACTCATCATGCCAGAGGACAATGATGTCGTCGATGCTCTTTCGCACGTCGATTTCAACAATATCCGGATGGATACGGCAAGCCTTCAGCAGATATTCCCTACTGTTAGCTGGAGCTTCCAGTCCCCCACTGTGGACGGTAATCAACATATGTGGATTCATTACTTCAAACTCATCGAAAAACCCTTTGTATAGTACTTGTATACAAAGCTCGAAAAGAGCAGTACTGGAATCGAGGTTAACAGTCCAATACTCATCAGCTCGCCCCATAGGGTCTCATACTCACCAATAAAATCGACAATGACCAGCGGAATGGTCTGCAGCGAAGGGGTTCGGATGAACAGCAGGGCAAAGAGAAATTCGTCCCAGGCAGCTATGACGCTAAAAATTGAGGTGGCGATAATACCGGTCCTGGCCATTGGGGCAACAATTCTCGCGAGGATATAACCTCGGCTAGCCCCATCAATTAATGCTGCCTCTTCGAACGTAATGGGAATAGCCTTGAGAAAACCAAAGATCATCCAGATACAGTAAGGCAGCGTATACACTTGATACACGAGAACCAGCCCAATCAGACTGTTGATAAGACCTGCCGAGTTAAACATCGTGTAGAGGGGGATTGCCAAGACGACCGGAGGCAGGATTTTGACTACAAGGACCCAGATGAGAAAAAGTGAATTGAACGCCAGGGGAAATCTATAACGTGATAGGGCATATGCGGCCATAAAAGAGAGAGTAAGCGAGAGGGTAGTTGACAACACTGCCACAAATAAACTGTTTACCATATTTCGCAAAAAACCCGACTGCAGTACAGATATATAGTTTTCCAGCGTGGCTGCCTGGGGAATGATTGTCGGATTCGGTAAGACCACTTCAAGGGGACCTTTGAGGGAAGTGGCTACAATCCAATAGACAGGAAACAGTATGATAATCATAACGACTGCTAGGACCAGCCAAAACAGAGGATTTGCGTTTTTTCTTTGTGTTACACTCATGGTTCTAATCCTCCTTCAGTATTTTTCGAATATAAATCAGAGAGATTGCAGCCACGATGATTAAGGTCAGCAGCGATGCGGTCGACGCTCTTCCCAGGTTAAAGTAGGAAAATCCTTCCCGGTAAATGTAGTAGGAGAGAGTTTCGGTAGAGTTTCCCGGCCCACCTTTTGTCAGCGCGTAGACTTTGCTAAACAGTTTGAACGTATCAATGGTTCTAAGCATGATCAGCAGCAGTATCTGGCTTGTCAGTATCGGGAGCGTTATCCTGAAAGCGGTCTGGTGATACTTTGCTCCATCAATCTGAGCAGCTTCGTAGATCTCCCCGGGAATGGACTGCATGGCAGCCTGAGTCAGGATGAATGCAAAGGGAGTCCATTGCCAAATATCAACGAGGACAATTGAAAACAATGCGTTGCCCTGATTAATCAGCCATCCGACCGGAGACCCCCCGCTCATTCGGATAAGATAGTTGAGCAGCCCTATATCATAGTGATAGAGCGTTTTCCAGATGGCACAGATAACCATCGTTGAGAGCATCATGGGAAAGATGGCGATAGTCATGAAGGTTTTTTTTCCGTAAAAGGAACCCTCAAAGATGAAAGCTAAAATAACTCCCAAGGCTACTTCGGCAAAGGTGGCAGTCAAAGAAAAGACCAGAGTATTTAAGAAGGCCTGCTGGAACAGGCGTTCCTGAATAATCTGTACAAAGTTATCAAGTCCAACAAACAATCTGACATCCGAAATGTAGTTATACTGAAAGAAGGAGAGACTGAGCGCTTCTATGACAGGATACAGCGTAAGCCAGGCCATGATAGCTACCGACGGTGCAATAATGATGAAAAAGAAGATATCTCTCCGGATATGGTGAGTTTGCATGTGGTTCTGACCCCCCCTTAGGACGTATGCCTTCACAATCTTCGGTTTTAAAGAAAAGCGGCAGGTAATAATCTATCACCTGCCGCTGATAGCGTGTGCAAGGCTTTTTAGGACACTATTTCAAAACAGCCTTGATTCCTTTCTCCGCTTCCTCAAGTGCTTCAGCTGCGCTCATGTCACCCAAGAGTGCGAACTGCAGAACACTACCAAGCTGGTCCTCAACCTCTTTCCATTTGGTTGTTCTTGTTCTGGCGACGCTGCTTTGCAGAGCGTCCAGCTGTGCTTCATACCAGGGGTACTGTTCCAGTTGAGAAGCTTCCTTGTAGACTGAGACCCTTGCCGGTGGGTTGCCCACTTCGTCTGACATCATCAGCTGCATCTCATAGCTTGTGAGGAACTTCAAGAAATCAAAAGCTACATCCTGCTGTGTAGAAGCTTGGGGAATAGCAGCCATCCAGGCTCCGATCATTGGAGATGATTTGGTAACCTCTCCGGGGTGTTTTGTAACTTTTACTTTTCCAACAACATTGGAAACCTCAGGATTTTCCAGTTCACCGATCCATCCAGGCCATACTTCGGGGGCTACCGCTGCAACACCAGAATAGATGGCATCGCGAACCTGAGCAGACTGGTACATGGACACTCCATCCGGTGCATACTTGCTGAGTTCCAAGAAATACTCCAACGCAGCCAGGCCTTCCTCAGAGTTAACAACTACATTGCCCTGCTCATCAAGGATTTTACCTCCGAATGACCAGAAGATGGGCAAAAAGCCGGTTACAATCGGATTGCCTTTCGTTCCCCGAAACACAACTCCATCAACATCCGATTCATTGGCGTCAATAGTCTTTACCGCTTCAAGCAGCTGAGTCCAGGTGTCTGCTTCTGAGTACCCGTATTTCTCAAACAAATCCGTGCGATAGGCGAACAGTTCAACATTTCCTGCAAACGGAAGTGCATAGAGAGTTCCGTCGTTGTTGTAGGGGTATTTTCCCAGTTTCAGCGCCGGTCCGATGAAATCGCTATCGACTTGCTCACCGCTTTCTTCATACATCGCACTCAAATCTGCAAGCCAGCCAGCCTCGTGAAATTGGGTGATATTCGGGTCGTCAATGAGCACGATATCGTAGGTGCCGGTACCGCTTCTCATGTCTATGACTGATTTTTCAAACAAACTGGATCCCGAAAGCTTAAGAATCTCAAATGAAACATCAGGGTGTTCTTCCTGGTAGGCATCTGCAGCAAGCTGTAATGCTTCTCCGTACGACCCGTCTCTACCTGCTATGGTAAGCGTGGTCTCTTCTCCCTCCTGTGTACCGCCTCCGAATACGAGGGCAGCAGCTCCAATACACAATACTAGTGTAAAAACAATTGCTCTTTTCATGTTTATCCTCCTGAACGACAGCATAGCACCGCCGAATGAAATTGCAATCAAAGGTAGTTATTAAGAAAGTAGCTCTATTTTAGTTACTATGTTATGAGAAGACTATACGTAAACGACTCCTTACTCTCCTCCCCAGTGTTCCCAGTATCTGGTGCCGCCTGAACCAGTTATAGGCGCAAAGAAGAGGTTATAAAAAGGATATTGGTACTGCTACCATCTATTTTGGACATCTTCAGCGAAACCAGGAATGCGTTCCAGGTGGATTACGTTCCCTGAATCGAGAATAGCCTCCCCGGTATAATACCCAAACACTTGGTGCTGTTTGGACCTGATAAGAAGAAAATTCGCATCACTGTGTCTGTCTACAACCGGCTCGAAGGAAAGGTTCAGCCGTTTCTCGTTGTCAGTAAAGCGCCACGGTTCGAGATAATTCTCAGTCGAGTAGCTCCACGTTACCTTGTCCAGCTTATGAATCGTGTGATCATAGAACAGTGCATTTTCTGAGGCGGGTGTACGGTCAGAAAACCCGTACCCTAGGTTGAGACCGAACGGGAGTCCATCAACATGGGACGATGCCGATGCCCAGTACCAGCGGTTGGAATAGGTCCACCGCCCTCGTCCCCAATCCAGACCGGCAGTATCAGTCTCTTTGCGACAGGAGATTTCCCTGTTGCCAAGGGATATTGTCCCCTTGACGGCCATGCAGGTAACCTTTTCGTTCAGATAAAAGGCCTTTGGGTTTTCTTTCCACGAGGTAGCTATATTCATACTCTCATCATTCGGGTGCTGCTCGACTGTCAGATCGGCAGTCAACGGCAGAAAGCCGGCTTTGGTGGGAAAGGAGGGGACAGTAATCGACATGTAGCGTCTGCTTTCTTGGGATGAGATGGTAATGCCCATTTTTTTGTCATTATAGTGGACAATGCCCTCCCGTGAGGAAGGCGCCAGCTGTAAGGTTCCCCTTGTAAAAGGAACAAACGAATCAATCTGATGATATGTGTGTTCAACGAGGTTGACCAGACACACGGCGATTAGGCCCGCGTACCCGAGGTCGCTGACAGTCACTGTTAAAAACAACCCCTCTTCGGGGAGGCAGATATAGTAGTAGTCCCATTCTTTTATACGTAGCCAGCTTGCCGATATGCGGTCTCGTCTGTAACGCCAGAGGGGGTGGCGTGCCCACCCCTGCTCCTGCAATGTCCCATCGGTTGTTAGCAGCTCTTGCTGCTGGGTAAGTTCATGCTGCATGCCTGGCCTCCGCGCAGATGCTACTGCGCTGTCTATCTACAGTATATACCGGGCGGGAGGCCAGTGCAAATCAAATAGCGGCCTGATCGTTGTTGCGTTCTGCAGGCATCTCGATGCTGGAATAAGAGGATAGGGTACGCTCGAGAACCCTGTCTGCCGCGGTTCTGGCTCCTATAAGCGCTGAAGCAACGGCGAGTACGATGATAATGTATGCTGCTAGCAGCAGTTTATTGCTTGTTTTCATACCTGTGACTCCTGTGATGTATAGTGGTAATAGAGTGCATTGAATTCTTCAATCGTGATACCAACGCGTATCATGGTACGCACCACCTCGGGCAGGAGTGTGTCAAGACACTCAGCCCGCTTGATTTCTCTTACTTTTTCCTCCGCCTGGGGGGAGGTGAAATACCCGATACCGCGTTGCATATCAATAATTCCCTGCTCCTGCAGATAATTGTAGGTTCTTGTTACGGTGTTCGGATTCACCTCCATCTCGATTGCCATGTCCCTGATTGAGGGGATTCTTTGCTCATCTTTCCAGGATCCCGAAAGAATCTGGTCCTGCATGTAATCCGCGATTTGCAGATAAATGGGTTTGTCTTGGTTATACTGCATTGTCAGCCTCTTTTTCCCGAAGCCGGTAATAGGTGACAACCCAGCAGAATGGAGCTAACAGCCCCCAGAACCCTATTTTGGCTCCGTACTCCAGCGCTCTAATAAGCGGCGTACTCTCTGAGCGAAGTACGATGGATATCCGATCAAAGAAGTAGGGATCCTGGAAGGCAGCTGAGAAGTACGGAGCATATATCAGACGAAGCAGCAGCATGGTGATCAGGCCAATTGAGATTGACAATACAGCGAGAGCCAGCACCGTCTTGATAAAATGGGCTGAATTAAAGTAGGCCGCTCCGAGAAGAAACACTGATTGCAGTACGAAGTAGGTGCCTGCCTGGACCCAGGTTTCTCGGGTAAAGGGAGTAAACACTGAAGCAGAGCGTCCGAATAGAAGCGAGCTCAACCCCTCGATACCAAGCGAAGCAAGAGACAGAAAGATCATTAGCGCAATTGGGTAGAGGATTCCCAGATAGATGACTTTCGTTATAATCCTGTGCACAGGATGAGCCGGAAGCATAAGCCAGGTGTGCTGTTTGGCTTTGCTGTGCATATCCTCAAAGGTCAGGCTTGTTATGATAAAACCGCCGAGAAATAACAGGTTCCCGAACCAGTCAGCGTAGTATGAGGAAGAGAAGGAACTGGTATTCTGAGTAAAAGCGCGCAAAAGGATCAGCCCGAAGAGCACGCCGGCTACTGTTATTGCATAAATTGCCAGACCCTTCTTGTCTTCAAAAAACTGTTTTCGCAGAAGATTTTGTATTGTTTTCATGCTTGATGCTCCTGTGGGTTGAGTGTGGAAAATAATGTGGGGACAGCGACAACGGCATTGAAGAGTATCTCCATATCTGTCGGAGAACCCTCATCACCCTCTTGTTTCCTTCGGATAACCGAATAGCCTCCGGGTACCTTCTCGTAGTAGAGAACATCTGATCCGTCGGGCTCGTTGCGCTCTATGTGCATACTCACCAGTTCCTCCATTTCGCTGAGGGAACGGTTACAGATTACTCTGCCGTCGTGCAGGATGATGATCGGGTCGATAAGATGATCCATGTCCCGAACCTGATGAGTGGAGATTATGAACGCCCGGTCGTCGTGAATTGCCGAGGCTACTGTTCTCCTGAATTGGGTTTTTGAAGGAATGTCCAGCCCGTTTGTCGGTTCATCCAAGATAAGTAGGGAAGTGTTAGTAGCCAAACCGAAGGCGAGAAGAAATTTTTTCTTTTGCCCGAACGAGTAACTGTTTACATGTTGATTCAAATCGAGTTCAAACTGTTCGAGATAATGAGAAAAATCTGAAGCGCTAAAGTGCGGATAGAAGGGAGAATAGATGTTCACATACTCTTTTACTGTACATTTTGGTAGATAGAACTCCTCGGGCAGATAGTAAATGTCGCGAAGCAGTTTCGGGTCTCTTTGCGCGGGGCGGAAACCAAAGACTGACACGTCTCCCCGTTTCGGGAATAGCTGGCCTGAGAGGATTTTCAGCAAGGTAGTCTTCCCTGCTCCGTTGAGACCGAGAAGCCCGTTAATGGTACCCCCTTGAATGTCAAGACTCAGCTGGCGAAACAGTGGAGGTCGTTTAGCGTAGAAAAAATCAACTTGATTGCAGTGTATCATACAGTGCTCCTGAATATTAGTGTTGTAGCAAACTAGTACACTAATAACCTAAACCAAGTGATACATGCTGTCAAGTCCAAATAAGAGAAAAATGGATTTTTTTTACACTCAGTCCATCAAACTTGTCAGCTGCTCTTTATACTGGTCGAGCACCTGCTGGTATTGTTCATCAAGATGCTTGTAATTCTGCTGCAGCATATCCACAAACTCTTTGTCCTGTTCCGGCTGAAAATCGGCCTGACCCGATTGTTGAGCCATCATCCGTTTTTTCTGTTCAAATTTCGGCCGATATTGTTCAAAGACACGCTGTTCGAGCTGCTCCCGATTTTGCAGATATTGAGTATAGAGATTGTCGACCTGAACGAAGAGGTCGTTTATCTCCTGAGAGGTTCCGGAGAACAGCTGAGCTAGCTGCTTGAGCCGGCCAAGATCCTCAACATACGTCTCGGTTTGAGGAAGTGAAATATTGGCTGTCACGACTTCTTTGATGCCCTCTTTAACGAAGGGAAGATCTTTTTCAGGAAACTCTTCATACTGCGACTTGGTCTGCTCAAATGTTGTATCAATATCGAAAAGAAATGAGCCAGCTAGACGCTTGCCGTGTTGCATCAGCTCTTGCCTCCGCTCCTGTTCAGGATCGGTTTCAATATCCTGAGCTCGTTCCATAGCTATTTCAAACGCTGATTTTACATGTGACATACCGGCACTCCTTTTGGGGTAGGTGTTACGTTTCTTCTACCAACATAGTAAGTTTTTGGCTTGAAGACAAGGTTTGTTAGTCTTGCGAAAAGATGATGTGAGTCTCGCTCTACACATGAGAAACGAGTTTGTGTACAATGGGCGTACTTTCGGTTTGGAGGCAGATACATGTGTGAAGCCGTCTACTATGACAGCCCGTATTCTCGTGAATTAGAGGCAACTGTAACAGCCGTTGAAGCATACGGGAAGCATTGGACAGTTGAGCTTGATAGGACCATATTCTATCCCGAGGGCGGGGGCCAGCCTGGAGATACTGGCTGGATCGACAGTACCCGAATTATCTCGACTGTGAAAAAAGAGGGCAGGATACTCCACGTAACTCCTGAAGAGCCGCCCCTTTCTGCCGGAACCCGTGTCCATCTCCAGCTTGACTGGGATCATCGCTATGATTATATGCAGCAGCATACTGGGCAGCATCTCATTTCAGGAGCTTTCTACGAAGTATTGAATATTGGAACTGTCTCGGTGCGGCAGGGCTCAGAGTATACTACTATTGATATCGACAGAAAGAGTATAGGTGAGGAGGAACTACAACTTGTAGAGCAGCGAGTAAACACCCTGATCCGGGAAGACCATCGGGTTTCCTTTCGGGAGGTGAACGAACCGGAGGCCACTCAGCTGAATATGAGGCGGGAACCCAAAGTTTCCGGTACTATTCGGGTGGTTGAAATCGAGGGATGCGATCTGGTGGCCTGCGGAGGCGTGCATCTTCAGCGTACTGGAGAAGTTCAGCTGGTTCATTGTACAGGCAGCGAGAGCATCCGGGAGCAGGTGCGAACAGTATGGCACATCGGAGAGAGGGCACTAGAGGATTATCGTATGAAAGATACAGTAGTCAGAGCCCTTGTTGAGCTCTACTCGGCAAAACCGAATGAGGTCTTTGAGCAGGCAACCGCGAAGATAGAGCAGATAAGGGAACTCCAGGCGGCGCTGAGCACCTCTGAAAACCAACTGGCCTCGCATATGATTGAACGGGCGCTTGATGAGGGTGATGGTCATATTATTACCCTTGATGTGAGCGATACGAATTCAGGGTTTTTAAAGCGACTGCTGCATGAGCTTCCTAAACATAGACCCACGGCTCTGTGCGCTGTGCAGATGGTGGACGAACACTCTCTACACTGGCTGATCTCTATCAGTCCTGAGATGATGAGCGATTTTTCCCCCATTCGAGAAAAGCTGTTTCCGATAATTGGGGCGAAAGGAGGCGGGAAGCCGCCGGTCTGGCAAGGAGCGGGTACTAAGCCTGCCAACAGAAAGCTATTTCTAGACGAGTTTGCAAAGCTTCTTTCTCAGAAGGAGCAACCATCGTGAGTGCAACTGTCGGAGAACGGATATATGGAGAACTGCTTGCCCTTCAGGACAGCAAGAAGGCGGCTGACCTGCAGCGATTTTTTAAAACTGGTCCGGGTGATTACGGGGAAGGAGATTGCTTTCTCGGAATACCGGTTCCAGCACAGCGGAAGATTGTAAAGTATCACTCTCATGCTGCCGATGTATCCGATGTGGAGTATCTTCTGCACAGCCGTTGGCACGAGTGCAGAATGAGTGCACTCGTGCTTTTGACAGCTCTCTTTGAACACGCTGCAGACGAACAGGAAAAAGAGAGGTATGTCAGCTACTATCTGTCTCATCTGTCCTGGGTAAACAACTGGGATCTGGTTGATACGAGCTGCTATAAACTTCTGGGACCCTGGCTGGAGCAGCGAAAAAGGGATGTGTTATACGAGCTAGCCGGCGATGCAGATCTCTGGCGGCAAAGAATAGCTGTTGTAACCACCCTGCACTTTATCAGAAAAGAGGATTTTGCAGATACTCTGGCTTTGGCGGACCTTTTACTACGCCACCCTCATGATTTGATGCACAAGGCAATTGGGTGGATGCTCAGGGAAGTTGGAAAGCGAGATCCGGCAGTCGAACGGGATTTTCTCCGCACCCGTTATACAGATATGCCGCGGACAATGTTGCGTTATGCGATCGAAAAGTTTCCTCAACCAGAGAGGAGGGCGTACTTACGTGGTGAAGTCAACTGATCGCGAGCTTTCGGTTCTGCTGAAGAAAACATTCCTTGTAGCCGGGCTAGCTTTTCTCGTATACGGCACGCTTGCCTTTCTCCTACGCGACAACCTGCAGTATTCCGGGGTTTGGCTAAAGGATCACTTCGGCTTAGTCGGGGTTGGGATATACTGTTTTCTTGTTGATATGTTAATCGTCCCGACAACTATTGATATCATTTTTCCCATTACTCTACAGTGGCAGCCTGTTCCCCTCTTAGCCGTCATGTCGGCGGCCTCCATGGCAGGAGGGTTCGCTGGATACACTATCGCACGGGAGCTTAACCACATTACGTATATACAGCGGGTGGCTGACAGGTATCAAGCGCGTGGAAAACGCCTCATAGAGCGATACGGGGGCTGGGCTGTGGTTATTGCAGGGTTTACACCTCTGCCGTTTTCTACTATCTGCTGGATTGCCGGGCTTTTAAACGTTCCACGGGGGATCATGCTGCTTGCGGTGACTTCAAGGATTCCCAGGATTATTCTTTATTACTTCCTGGTTCAAGGCGGTGTGGAAGTTCTAGAGCTTGTACCCTGGTAAGAAGGAGAGAACGAGTGTTAAGGGGCTGCTTGTTCGAGTACGGAGACGACCTGCGAATGATTCTGGCTTGCGGCCACGTCCATGGCTGTTTCTCCAGCAAGGTTGACCTCATCGATATCAGCCCCCAGGGCGAGTAGGTAGGAGACAGCTTCGGTACTGCCGTAATCGGCAGCTTCATGCAGCACCGTGTTACCAAGCTCATCGCTTGTGTTTACGTTCTCCTCATTTACAATCCAACTGAGCGCCTCTTCTCCCCGGGAGAAAGCCAGGGACAGGGCAGTTTGTCCTTCACCGTTTCGGACAAACAGGTCGGCTCCCGCACTCGAGAGTGCCTCTGCAGCTGATCTGCTGTTTGATTCAAGAGCAATGTGAAGAGGTGTTTGAATCCTGTTGTTCCTGCTGTTGATCTCTGCGCCTTTATCAATGAGCAGCTCGATGATATCAGCGCCGACATGCAAGCTCACGGCTGTATGGAGTGGTGTATTGCCATGATTATCGCGAGAAAAGAGAAGTGAACCGGTGAGAAACCAGTTAGTTACTTCTTTACCGCTTTGCAACGCAATGAGCAGCGGGCTGTCTCCATAGCGGTTTGTGGCATAAATGCTGGCGCCATGCTGAGTCAGCAATTGACACAGCTCCCTGTTCCGATTACGGACAGCCTCATGCAGCGGCGTATTTCCCCGGTCATCCCGGGTATTGTAGTCAGCCCCAAATTCAATGAGTTTCTTAGCTACCTCGAGGTAGTTTCTCCTGGCAGCAAGGAGTAGTGCCGTCATCCCGGTATTATCACGAGTTTCCAGCGATGCATTGTACTCCCGAAGCATCTTGATAGCATCCATGTCTCTTTGCAGTACAGCTATATGCAGCGGAGTGTTGCCGCTGAGATTCCTCAGATTAACACGGGAGCCCAACAGAAGCAGATATTTAGCCGCCTTGCGTTTTCCTCTTGAGATGGAGGCATGCAGCGGGGTACTGCCGTAATTGTCCCTTGTGTCCAAGTCGGCATCATGATTGAACAGGACGCGTATGGACTCGATACTGTTGTTCTTTGCTGCCAGATGCAACGGGGCCTCTCCCTGATTGTTGCGAGCGTGCAGCTGTCCCCCGCTCTCAATGAGAAAGGAGGCAATAGAACTATGATTGAGTTCGGCAGCAAAATGCAGCGGCGTGTTGCCCTCCGGGTCACTCGCTGTTATCTCTTGTTTAGTCAGTAGTTGCTTTGTAAATTCAAAACCCTCTTCATAGGCTAGAATCAGTGGTGATTGCCCCTGGTTGTCGTAGGCAAACATATCGGCTCCGGATACAACCAGTAATTTGGCCCCTTCTTCGTAGGAATTGGTAACAGCCAGATGCAGAGGAGTCTGTTCACGGAGATTTCCAGCGTTAAGTTCTGCCCCCGAGTCAATGATATGTTGGATAGCTCCTGGCTCTGCAGCTACCTCGACGGCCTTATGCAGCGGTGTATTACCTTCTGTATCAGAGGTAGTATTCATCCAACTGCGATAGAACCAGGAAATTACATCTTCACCTTTCACCAAAGCTCGGATGAGCGGGGTGACGCTGTTGTGATTCTGAGCGTATATGTCTGCCCCGGATGCAAGTAGCAGTTCACAAACCTCGTGATTTTCTTGTGTCAAAGCAATCAACAGCGGGGTGTTCCCTGCTCTGTCCTTACTGTTCGGGTCGGCATTGTGGTCAAGCAACAGTTCGGTAAACGACACAGGGACCTCCTTATTGGCAGCCAGTGCCAAAGGGGTATTACCGTCGGAATTCCCTGAATTTACATCGGCATCGTGATCGAGGAGGTAGCGGGCAATTTCGATCGGTGTTTCCTCGCCGATTGCCAGATGCAGTGGTGAATTATTTTTCATTCCGCGGGCATTCACATTAGCCCCGGAGGTTACAAGAATCTGAATAAGTTGAAGTTGCTGTTCCAAAACTGCGGTGTGTAACGGCGTATTTTGTCTCTCATTACGTGCTGCCAAGTTGGCCCCTTCTGAAATAAACAATTCCATAAGAGCAGGATGGTCGTACATCGCCGCATAATGAACAGGGGTCTTTCCCCCCTCAAAACGCATGTTTACATCATCGTTGGTAAGGGTTCTGTAGGCATAGTAAAACTGCTGATCCTTTGGACTCAAGGAATAATGTTCGATCAACAGCTTGGCTATGCGGACATGTGGTGTGCTCTCAGTTCTGCGAAAGGCAATATCGATCGGAAGTTCGCCTGAATGGTTGTAGACGCTTATGTCGGCCCCGAGCTCTATCAATTTCTCTACCGCTGGGAGATCGCCTCGTCGGACCGCTGTATGCAGGGCAGTACTGCCCTCATTATCAGCTACGTTAACAAGCTGTTCCCCGAGCAGTCTTTCCAGCGCTTCAGGACCTGTTTCAAAGGCACGCTCCAATACGGACCTGCCGCTGTTGTTGGCTTCAAACACAAGACTGCCGTTTCCGGCTAGGGTCTTTGCCAACGAATACGAGTGTTCTGCGGCAAGATGGATTGGGAGATTTCCCTCGGCATCAGCAGCACGGAGATCTGCCTGATATTGGAGCAGCAGGCGAACCATTCCCTCATTTCCCAGAGCAGCAGCAATGTGTAGGGGAGACTGGCCCTGCTCGTTTTTTCTGTTGACTGCAGAGGAGTCTTCTAGTACGAACTGTTCGGCTGCAGTTTTGTCTCCGGCTTCAACAGCTTCGATGAGTGTCTGTGGTTCCTCGGGCTCAGGTGGTTGATCTTCCTCTTCAGGCAGTTCATCGACAGGTTCACTGGGTGCCTGTGGATCCTCGGACTCCGGCGGTTGTGCTTCCTCCTCAGGCATTTCATCGACGGGGTCGCTGAGAGCCTGTGTTTCCTCGGGCTCCGGCGGTTGTGCTTCCTCCTCAGGCAGTTCATCGACAGGTTCACTGGGTGCCTGTAGTTCCTCGGGCTCAGGCTGTTGATATTCCTCTGGCGCTTCATCGAGGGGGCTGTCACTTGGTTTTTGTTCTTCGGCGAGCTGGCTGTCTTGTTTCAGTATCTCCTCAGTAATAAAAGCGCTCGTCTCCGATTCTTCGGTTTCTTCGCTGTCATCTGTCTTTTCTGCTATCGGCTCCGAGATATCTTGAACTTCATCTTCTTGCGTTTCATCAGTTTCCTTGGAAAAGCGTTCCTCCACTTGGGGCTCAAACTCTTCAATGGAGATAAAGCCACCAGGTTCTTCCTCCTCGGTAGAAGATTCTATATCCTTCTCAGTAGCTGCGGAGTCTGTTTGGGGGTCGTCTCTCTCAGACGGAACCGGTGTCGGGTCTTCTTCTTGAGTTGTTTGTTCGCTGTCACTAAGAAATTTGTCTTCTGTAGTTCCGCGTTGCTCAGCCTCTGATTCTGTGGCGCTCGAGTGAACGTCTTCTTTCTCTTCTTGGCCGATAGCAGTGGAGGCACAGGAGACAAGCAGCATCACTAGTAATACACTCGCTGCCCGGACAATATACTTCATAAGCCAGTACACCTCCCGTACAGTATATACGATTCGATATGATGTGCAAACAGAAAAAG
>JBNJDX010000028.1:0-26358 GCA_051745285.1 Spirochaetota bacterium | reverse complement strand
GAAAGACCAACCGAGAGAATAATCATCTCGGTACTATTCACCCCGCGTTTATAAGCGGGACGGAAGACCAGCAGATACGTAATCACGCTCACAACTCCCGAGAGCAAAGCTGCCGGGACGATGGATACGTAAAAATTGATATTCAGCATGGTATTAAAAATGATAGCGAAATAGGCTCCCATGGTAACACTTTCAGCATAGGCCACGTTGATAAAGCCGTTGAGGTAAAAAATCATCGTAAAACCTGCAGCGGCTAGTACCAGAGGGGCTGCTTGTATGATACCCAGGATTAAAGAATCTGTGATGAATGACATACTAACCCATACTCCTCATTTGATTTGAAAGGACATGACCGCCACAGCCTCACATATGGACATGCTGGCAAACTGCGGTCTAACACGTTTCTGCAAAAAACTTGGGGGAGTCTCTCTACCCCACCAAGCATCTCCGGGCAAAAACAATGTTTTTTCTTCGATTATCGATTAAGTAAATTTCGATTATCGATAACTCAATTGTGAGCCCTCTTTGACGATCTGTCAAGTAATTTTTTGTTTCACTATTTCATTCTTTGGAAAAAACATACCAACCGATAGTAAAATATTTATTACGTTGCCAACACTTCAGCTTTCTGAGCCACTCGCTTTGAGATGTATTTCGTAAGGGGTATACCAAGTACTCCAGCAAGCTCTTCACATAAGCCCATCTTCTCCGCTGCCAGGTGCGGTTTATGAGCATCAGAACCAATGATCGCCCTGCCCTGCAGTTCTGCTGCCAGTTCCCAGAAATGTAGATGCGGATAGTGTGCCTGAGGCATTTGCTTCAGAGAAGAGACATCTGCTAAGCGCAACCCTTTTGAGTTCATCTCTAAGAGCACATTATTCTCTTTCGCTGCGAGAATCAGGTCTCGAGAACAAGCCGCTGCGTACTCGTCCCATCTTTGGTAACCAACCATAAAAATATCGGGGTGTACCATACAATCAAACAGACCGCTCTCCATAGCTTTAATGGCCTGCTCGGTATAATACTGTATCCTTTTTTTCGTGTCGAGCTGGTCAAACATCACCCAGCCCTCACTCGTTCGCGTGTAATGCATCGCCAGCATCAAATAATCAAAACCATACCGACTAAGCAGTTCATCGCGAAAGTAGGAGGTGTGTTTCACCTTAAAGTCGCACTCCCCCCCAAGATACACTTCCATATGCTTCCAATGTCTTCCGGCACTGCGCACGGCAGACACATAGCCGGGGATGGCGTCCAAGTCCATGTGGATATGATCCTGATTAAGACTGTTGTCAGGCAGCGGCATATGCTCGCTGAACCCAAAACGGCTGAGACCTGTTTCTCGTGCGGCGAACAAATAATCACCGATATCACCCTCTGCGTGGTGACATCGATACGTGTGTGCATGGTAATTTCCAGTTATCATAGGTACTAGCTCAACTTTTCATCAAAGTAGACATTGCAGATAAGTATACACAAAAAACTGCTCTTCGTATACATCGCAGCCCGCCTCACTGTTGGCTCTGCCCAACTGCAACATGAAAGAAAAAAGCGCGGAGAACCAGTGGCATCCGCGCTTTTTTCGAGACAGCTAGGTAACAATTACTGAGTAGCGGTAACTCCGCCGTCAGGAAATACAATCTGTCCGGTTACAAAGTCAGAAGCAGGAGCTGCGAGGTACATTGCCAGTCCGGCAACATCAATCGGCTGACCTACTCGTCCCAGTGGAATGCGGTTTACCAGGGCGTTATAGAAATCGGGGTCGTTCAGGTACCGGGCAACCTGTTCAGTCTTAATGAATGTCGGAGCAATCGCATTTACGTTAATGTTGTATTTAGCCCATTCTGTAGCAAGCTGCTTAACCATCAGGTTCATGCCGCCCTTTGTTGTGCAGTAGGCAACAAAACCCTTAGGAATTCCCAAGAGACTACGAACTGAACTCAGGTGGATGTGCTTTCCGCCGGAATTATTGCGAATCTGGACCTTGGCAACTGCCTGAGAGAGGAAGAATCCGGATTTGAGGTTTGTTGCAAACAGTGCATCCCAATCTTCTTCCTTGTAATCTTCGGCTGCATTCTCAATCTGTCTTCCTACACAATTGACAAGAATGTCAATATTCCCAACTTCCTTTGCGCGTTCCTCTACAAACTGTGCTGTCCCTTTCGCATCTTCGACATCAACAGCGTAACCAGAGGCCTTTCCTCCAGCCTTCACGAGCTCCTCGGCGACAGCCTTGGCATTCTCTACATTTCGGTCGCAGACCAGTACTGTTGCCCCCTGTGCAGCAAGGCCTTCACAGACAGCGGTTCCAATACCGCCGGCTCCGCCAGCTACCAGGGCAACCTTTCCTGTTAAATCAAATAGTTTGTTGTACGTATCGAATCTTCCCATATAATCCTCCTAATCTATTATCGATAATGTTCAAAGGGTAACAAATAAACCGAAAGGTTGCAAGCCGCCGCAGAACGTGTTCAGTACTTGCAACCGGTTTTCATGCAAAACATTAAAATGCAGCCTCGGAAAGCCACGAACGAAAGACGAATTTTGCAGTCCCTCGCAGCATCAGATTGGCAGCAGAAACCTCTTTGATAGGAATGTCCTGCAACTGGATAATATTGGAACGTCTGTGAACAGCATCGGTAATCTGAGGCAGCAGGTACGGAAACAGAAGATCCATATCCCCACCGAGATAAATCACGTGAGGGTCAAGCAGATCAACAAGCGAGGCGACCATCCACCCCAGCACTTCAGCAGCTACTTTGATAACCTGACGGGCAATCTCCTCGCCCTCGCTCAAAGCAATTGTCATCTTTTGGGAGGCTTCCTTGATGTCTGGGATATCAACACCATCAATATCATCAATACTAGCCAGTCTGCCCTGTTCCTTGCTCAGTTGATACAAGCGCACCACAGAAGAGAGGTTTGCAACATCCTCTACCCGTTTAAAGCCCTCCCGAGTGGGATAGGTAACCATCCCCTGCTCACCGGCAAACCCGTGAGCCCCTTGGTAGATTTCCCCCTTCTGTACGATACCCAAACCGATACCGTCGCTAAAATAGAGCAGCAGCAAGTTTGGGAGCGGAGGAGAGGTGAAAATACTTTGCCCGAGCGCAGCCAGGTTGGCATCATTCATAATTGCCACCGGATACTCAAGAATATCCTCGAGCCGTTCTTTTAAATGCTCACCAGCTAAAGCAGGATTTGTACAATAGTGAACCATATCAGCGTGAGGATCGTAGATTCCAGGGACTGCCGCCCCTACTCCGATAATGAGACGCTCGTCAACTCCGTCTGTTTGACAGAGATCTTCAATTGCCCCCAATATATTGCCGGTGATCATGTGAAAATCCATTGCATCGGTATGATCGATCCAGCGGGCATCGACAGCCTCATAGTTGAGATTAACCAGGGCAATATGGAGTGTATCGGGAATACTCAGATCCACTGCTATGATATAACGGGCGGTGGGGTTGAAAATAACCTTCCGCGGTTTTCTCCCGCCGGTGGAAACCCCTGCAGTATCCATGCTGATAAAACCCTGTTGCTCAAGGAGCTCACAGATTGAAGAAACGGTGGCAAAACTGAGGTTCAACTGTTTGACCAGCTGCGTCTTGACCATTTCGCCCTTGTGCTTTATCTCCAAAAGCACCTGTGAAATATTGTGCTGTTTGAGTACATTTTGATCAATCATGTTTACTGTCTTACAACTCCCCTGCCTGTAACATGAGCGGCCCTCCCAGAAACAAGGAGGGCCAGAGAACTACTCGCAGCTGGTGCTACGCTTTCCGCTTTTTACAGTCCTCAAGAATCTCTTCAGTCCTGGTGCATCCGAATCTGCTTCCGCCGACTTCCCGTACCAGTAAAGCGGTGTCAAGTTCACGAATACCACCGGCAGCCTTTACCTGAATCTCCTGGGAAACGTTCTCCCGCATGAGCCGGAGATCCTTGAACGTTGCACCACCGGTTCCAAATCCCGTGGAAGTCTTCACAAAATCAGCTCCAGCAGCCTCGCTCAACTGGCAGGCCTTTTTCTTCTGCTCATCATTGAGATAGCAGTTCTCAAAAATCACCTTTACTATTCCGCCGTGTTTGTGAGTGAGTTCAACTACTGCGGCAATCTCATCCTGTACATAGTCGTAATCCCCACTGCGTAGTTTACTGATATTCAACACCATATCAAGTTCAATCGCGCCTTCTTTCAACGCCTGTTCAGTCTCAAACAGCTTGGTCTCTTTGGTCGCATATCCCAGGGGAAAACCAATGACTGTGGATACTAGCACATCACTGCCTTTGAGCAGTTCGCGTACCATCGGAACCTGGTAAGGGGCGCAGCAAACGGTGGCTACATCATACTTCAGTGCAGTTTCACACCCCTTGCGAATATCATCCTCTGTCAATTCTGGTTTAAGCAGCGAAAGATCAATCATCTTTGCTACATCTTTACACGTGTAATCCATCATACTATCTCCTTATCCATTAAATGGTTATTTTTCACTATCTTCACGACTGGCTGTGTGCATCATCAAAGCGGCTGTTGCCCCTCCAATGAGAGAGGCTTGATCAACGCTCGCATATTCAAAAAAGACTCCATACCTGCCCCTCAGGTAGGTATACAGATAATAATCTATCCTCTCTCGCAAGAACGCTGGCGCATGGTATACCCAGCCGTCGATAGCCAGCGATACCGGGGAGAACACCGAATTGTTTCCTCGGCCCCGCAAGGCAACCGCTGTGATACTGACAGCATACAACCAAGCCGCCCGTTCTAAAACCGCATCAACTACTGCCCGCACATTCTGTTTCCCCGCTTCATCCTGGGCTTGATAGCACCGCGAAAGTACGTGCTCTCCCTCAGGATTCCGGGTGAACGCATTAAGCTCTTCTGTTGTCAACCTCTCAGGCAACAACTCTCCCGCCCTCATCAGATCAGTCGTGCAAGCTCTTCTCAGGGCACGCAGGCTCAGATCCCCAAGGTAGGCCCCTCCTATTTTTTTCTCAAAGGTGTAGCTTCCTGGATCAATAGAGTTCCGGTCAAGTTCAGCATCCAACACCCCGGTTTTCACCTTATCATAGGCCCCGAGCTCACAATTGATAATCATAGTACCCTGCTGATGGTTAACCGAAAGTTTGTCGATGTTATATGCAGACTCGATGTAGGCACTGTTTACCCCTGTCCCAAGGATAGAGCCGATGTAATTACTGAATGCCCCCCCTTCTGTATGGGCCTGCCCAGCTAAAAGAGTAGCAACAGTATCATTGAGAACCCGGATCCTGAGATCTTCACGCCCAAGAGCCCGTTTAAGATTCTCTCCCAGCATAGAGCCTTCAGCTCCAAATGCCTGGACCTCCTTACAGAATTTTATTACTCGACCATCCCCATTAGGAAGGATTTCAGCGGGATAGGCAAATACAAACCCGATATCAGTCACCTGAGTCAAAAAGGGGGTCACATACCCAGCGAGTATACTGTAAAACTCCTCCTTTGAGACCTCTGTCTCAATCCCGGGCATTTTATACCTCTTGAGACGATTAATAACCGGTTTGCCAAAGTCGTTAAAAAAAATCTCGGCTATGCGTAGATTCATCCCGCCGGCGTCTATGGCCACCACCCCACGCTGACGGGGAATAGAATAGCCTGCCTGCACAAAGGTGGGAAGCATGCGCAGAGAGCTATTCTCTCCTCTGAGACCTGCCTCCATCTCAGCCATGAATCGGTCGACGTTGGCAGAAAAATCATAATCGGGCACATACAGACTGTATTCTCGTAAGAAATCAAAAAGGTTCATTTCACATAACCTATACGGTAGCTGTTCTGGGGAGGGTCAAACCCTCCCCAGAACGCTTCGGCTGTGTAATGGCTGGAACCATTACGGAATAAATTGCTTCACATACCGGAGACTCTGCAGAATTGAGGCTTCAATATCCTCCTCGGATGATTCATACGAGCGGTCTTCAACCTCAATGCAGGCCGGTCCACTGTATCCTATCGAATTAAGCGTCGTGAAAAAAGCCCCCCAATCGATATCTCCCAATCCAGGGAGTTTCGGTGAGTGATACTCCAGCGGATTGGCCATAATCCCGACCTGATTGAGCCGATGGGGCTGCACTTTCACATCCTTTACATGCACGTGAAACAGCTTATCAGCAAAATCATACATCGGCTGGATATAATCCATCTGCTGCCAGATCATATGTGAAGGGTCATAGTTCAACCCAAAGTTATCTGAAGGAATCATTTCAAACATCCGCCTCCAGTTCTGGGGACAGTAGGCCAAGTTCTTTCCACCCGGCCACTCATCGTCAGAGAAGTACATTGGGCAATTCTCAATACCAATTTTCACCCCTTCTGATTCGGCATATGAAATGATATCAGGCCAGATTTGCTCGAAGCGGGCAAAATTCTCCTCTACATTTTTCGTATGGTCACGTCCCACAAAGGTGTTCATCTTACCAATCCCAAGGATGTTGGCAGCGTGAATTACTTTTTTCATGTGGTTCACGATATACTTGGACTGCTGATCATCTCCTACCATGGGATTCGGGTAGTAAGCCAGAGCCGAGATGGGAACATGAGTTTTCATCAGCTTTGTTATCTCTGAGACTTTCTCATCGGTAAGAGAATCAACGTCGATGTGCGTAATTCCGGCGTAGCGCCTTTCAGCCTTTCCTACCGGCCAGCAGGCGATCTCAGCACACTCAAACTGATTATCGGCGGCAAACTTCAATACTTCTTCCAGACTCTTGTCCGGTAAAATCGCGCTTAAAAATCCAATCTTAACCATAATAACCTCCTGGTAAAGGAATCAGAGTACTAGTTCACTTTGACCCATGAGTCAGTGGAACTGCTTTCTATAATCTTTTCGGTAAGAACCAATTCACGCAGTCCGTCGGAAAACGTCGGGTAGGAAGGATTCTTAGAAACTTTCTTATTTCTGATATCTGCATACACCTCAGTTAACAGTGCCCGGGATGTATCGTGAAATCCTTCGTTGTGACCGCCGGGTATAGTCATAAGACTGGCTGCATCAGGGTCGGCGAGAGAAGGATCCTTCATCATCAGTTCATTGTATTTCTCTCGATGACCGATCCATACCTGGTTGGGCATCTCCGATTCCCAGGCGGCTGACTGCTTTGAGCCGTCAAGTTCAAAGTAGAGACGGTTCTTTCTCCCTGCGGAAACCTGGCTAACGGTCAATACTCCGCGCTCTCCATTGGAAAACCGGAACATCACTGTTGCATAGTCCTCAGTATCAATGGGCACTTCCGTATAATCCTCTGGCTTGAGCATCATGTTGGCGTAGGTCGCTGCAGCTTGTTTAGGCTTCTTTCGCGTAGGATGAAAGGTGGCAAAATCCGCAAGCACCTCACTGATTTTCATCCCCGAGACGTACTCGACTAAGTCCATCCAGTGTGAACCGATATCTGCTATCGCTCGGGATTTCCCGGATTTATCCGACTCAAGACGCCAGTTATAATCAGTGTCATAGTAGAGCCAGTCCTGCAGATAGGAGCCGTGAACGGAGAAAATGCGCCCGAAATCCCCCTTCTCAACCATGTTCTTCAGCTGCCGCATCAGCGGGTAATACCGAATATTAAAGTGAACAGCGTTAACCAGTCCGGTTTCTTCGGCAAGATCACACAATTCTTTGGCCTCTGCTGTCGTCATCGCCAGTGGCTTCTCACACACCACATGTTTTCCTGCCTTGAGGGCCTCTTTTGTAATGGGATAATGAAGATTGTTCGGCACACAGACATGCACTACCTGCAAGTCGTCATCCTTGAGCATTTCACGCCAATCTCCGTACGCCTTCTCAATTCCCAGTTCTTTTGCCGCCTTTTTTGCCTTGTCGTCACTTGAGCCGGCAAATGAGGTCACCTCGACATCTCCAATGCGGCGAAGAGCTCCAAGGTGAACCGGTCCGATAAGACCGCTTCCGATAATTCCTGCCTTAATACTCATACATTCCACCTCCTGTTGCTGTGGATCTATCGTTTTCTTCTGTTGCCTACGTACAGGATCAGCAGTACGAACAGTACAACACCAAATCCAGTCCATTTTCCTGCATCACCCCAGCCGAGAGCGACTAAGAGATTCGTCAGCGTCTGGAGAAAGAGTGCTCCGACCATTACCCCGACGTAGCTGCCTTTACCTCCAGAGAGTGCAACTCCCCCCACAACAGCTGCGGCAATACTGGGCATAACGTAGTTAGACCCCATATCCTTGAAGGCGATACCCATATTCCCAAGCAGCAAAAGCCCCACGAGACTGGCAATGATACCGGAGGCTAAAAAGACACTGAAGCGTACCCTCTTTACATTGATGCCGCTTAAATAGGCGGTTTTCTCATTTGATCCGGTACCGAGGAGGATACTTCCTATTTTCGTCTTGCTCTGCATTATCATAACTAGAACCAATACAATAAAGAGCACAAAGAGGATATTGGGAAAATATCCGGTATACTTAGCTGCCAGGGTCTGCAGCACCGGTGAAGGTCTTCCGGTAATATTGGCTCCGGCGGTATACACATTGATATACCCCTGAACGATATTTGCCATGGCCATAGTGACAACCAAAGGCGGCAATTTGACGTAGGCGGTAAATATGCCGTTGAGAGAACCGACAATTATACCAACTAGTAGGGCTACAAGGATGGCAGGCAATAAATTTGCGTTCTGCCCATCCATAATGCTGGCAGTGAGAACTGCTGTCAGTGTTGCTGTATATCCTACGGAGAGATCAAGGCCACTACCGCCGACAATCATCACCAGCATCTGGCAAAGCCCGAGGAGTGCAATAAATGAGGAGAGTCTGATCGTCAGAAGAACCTGAGGGAGACTGAAGAAGTTGTCTACCACTATCTCACCGACGATGTTCAGTACAAGAACAAGCAGTAGTGCTATGACAATCTTTGAAAACCGCTTGTAGAAGTTGAGTGCATAATCTAAAACGAGTGGTCGGGAGGTTGACATTGTGCTCATTTCAGTCCCCCTTTACCTTTAATATTTTTCTTCCCCATCACAGCGTAAACCTGTGAGCTGGAAATCGCTAAGATAATGATCACACCTCCAACCAGCGTCTGAAATGCATTCGGAATACCAAGAAAAAAGATAATTCTGTTGACAAAACTCATAATCAGAGCCCCCACAACAGCAAACAAAATACTTCCCCGCCCGCCGGAGAGTGCAACTCCACCTACGACGGCTGCTGCAACAACTCGCAAGGTAAACGGATCGCCAAACCTGGCATCACCTGACTGGTTTTGGCCAACAAAAAACAATGCAGCAAGAAAAATAAAGACAGCGTTGATCATATAGGCTTTAATCTGGACCATCGCAGGGTTGATCCCGCTATGGAATGAGCTGTCGCTGCTCCCACCCACGGCATAAATATATCGCCCGAGACGCGTCCTACGAATAATCGACCAGAATACCCCGCCAATAATAATCAAGATTACAGCCGGTGGTATCACGCTGGTCACGGCGACAAGAAACTGTGGTGCTCCTTCGAGATATTTGAGGTTATAGAACATCTTAAACCACTCGACCGACTCACCACCGGGAGTCGGTCTGATGAACAGAGCGATTCCCAGCCAGATGTAAGAGGTGGCAAAGGTTGCAATAACTGAAGGTATTCGAAAATATCCAACACCAATACCGTTAATCAGCCCGATGAGCAGCGCAGCTGCGAAGGTAATAATCAAGGCATAAAAACCGGTAATCGGCTCACCCGTTTTCATAACATAGGTGAGAATACAGGTCATTAATGATAATGATGACCCCACCGACAGATCCAGTCCACCCGAAATAATAACAACAGCCTGGCCCATCGTCAGCAAAATAAGCGGGGCAAAGGCATTGGCACTTCTGGAGAGCGAGCTGAATGTAAAAAAATTATTCTGCAAAATCGCGGTAAGCAGCACCATTACAGCCAGCATGAGCAGACTGGCAAATTCAGGCCGCGCAGACAGTTTTTCAGCCTGTATCGTCCGGCTGGTATTTCGTCCGAATTTCATGTGTTGCACTCCTCAGATATGTTCTGAGGCTTCAGCAGCCTCGTTTGTGTTTTTGCCCCCACTTGAGTGGGCCTGCAGCGAAGCTTTAATGAGGGAATCTTCTGTAATGGCTTCTCCCTCAAAACTCTCTACGATCCGTCCTTCATACATCACAAGGACCCGATCGCAATAATCAATAAGCTCCTCATTGTCACTGGCATACAGAATTACACTGATTCCCTTATCCGCGACAAGCTTTTCAATAAATTCATACAAGTCACGTTTTGCCCCCACATCAACCCCTTTTGCAGGGTCAACGAGGAGAAGAACCGAGATATCAAAGTTGAGCCACTTACCAACAACAACCTTTTGCTGGTTACCACCAGAGAGGGTATTGACCGGGCTCTCAATTGAGTCGGTGACAACTGACAGCTGCTTGATAATGTCCTCTGCCGTACTGCGGTACTGAGTATGGGGGGTAAAAAAACGTTCCCCCTTTGCCGCAATACGGGGAAAAGAGAGATTAAAATAGAGTGAATGGTCAAGAAACAATCCTTCATCCTGCCTGTCTCCCGGAACAAGCAGCATATCATGCTTGATTGCCTGTGAAGGAGTATGCAGCTTTATCGGTTTATCCTCAAACTTGAAGGTTCCCCGAACATCCGGGTAGCTACCGGCAAGACTCAGCAGGAGTTCATACTGTCCCTGACCGGCAAGGCCGCCAATACCGAGAACCTCTCCCTTCCTCAGCTGAAAACTGACATCTTTTAGCAGATTACCATACGTGAGTCCGTCGACTGACAGCACAACCTCTTCAGACAGTTTTGGATAGCTCTTTTTCTTCGTTTTGTGAACCTCTTCCCCGGTGATCAGCTCAACTATGCGATCAGAGTCCTTCTCTTCTGAGTCAAACTCAATACGGGCGACATCCTTACCATTTCTGAAGACCACAACATCGTGGCAAATCTCCATTACCTCCCACATGCGGTGGGACGTAAACATAATGGAGACTCCCTGCTCTAACAGTTTCTGCAGGTAGGTAAACAGATTCTTCACCTCGGCCTGCTCGAGGGCGGCCGTCGGTTCATCGAGGATCAAAAGATCCGGTTGAGCGGCTATGGCCTTGGCGATTTCAACAATCTGCATCTCACTGGGGTTGAGCTGATTGACCTTTTTATCACTGCTGAGGGTAGGCATCAAATACTTGATGATGTCCTCTGCCTTCTGCCGGTCGGATCCATCATCAAGAAACAGCCGCCGTTTTCTCTCTATACCAAGGACAACATTCTCCCACACGGTAAGACTTGGCACCAGGCTCAAGTTTTGAAATACCATAGATATGCCTGCCATCTTGGCCTCATGAGGGTTACGAAAGGAGACTTTTTCACCTTTAAACGTTATGGATCCACCGTCGGAGGCATGCACTCCCGTAATAATCTTTGAAATAGTGCTTTTACCGGAACCATTCGCACCAAGCAGCCCGGTAATCCTGCCTTTTCGGCAGGCAAGATTAGTACCAACAAGGGCCTGAACTCCGCCAAAATTTTTACGGATCCCTTCTGCTTCTAATATCATCGCCGTTCTTCCTTATGTTGCAGTCCAGTTAGTTTTCAGGCAGTAAAAGGGAGCGGAGCGAAAGCCCCACCCCCTATTCTTCTGTGTAACACACAACATTACCCGATCAACCGGCAGGGCTATCAATGTGCAGCCGGCTGCCGGGTTTCCTGCGCTCTTACTTAAACAGATCGACTACTTCATCTTCAGGCATAATTTCAGAAAGCAGGTAGTCGTCCGGCTGACCCTTCAGCAGTTCCCAGCCTTCCTCAAAGTTCTCGTCGGTGATAAACATACTTACGGTGTAGTAGTAGATATTATCTTCAAGAACTCCAGACTTAAACTCCTTTCCTTCATACATATTCACAGCAATCCGAAAAGCCGTTCCACCGATGCCTGGGGGGTTCGGCTGAGCGCATGCTTTGAAATCAGCGCCCTGATCACGCAGTTTCTTCCATTCCTTGAAAAAAGCCGTCCCCGGATCGCCAAACATGACTTTCGGCAGCTTACCAGCGTCCTGGAATGCAGAGAGAACACCATAGGCCATACCATCCTGGGTAAGTGCTGCGTCAATCTGCTGACCACTCCCAAGAATCTGGGATGTAACTTCCTTAGCTTGAGTCTGGTCCCAGCCGCCACTGGTTCTGGTAACCAGTTCTACGCTAGGATAATTTTCAAGTACATCGTCGGTGGCACTTACACGGTCTACATTGGCAGGATGCCCGTCAAGACCAGTGATATCAATCATGTTACCGCCGCCCATATTTGCCAGTTCTGAAATAACAAATTCAGCATTTTTCTCGTTCCAAGCATAATGATCCAAGGTAACATTGACAACGTCTTCAGCAGTTACTGTTGCATCGAAAGCTACCACGAGAATACCCTCATCCTGAGCCTCACGGATAACTCCGTTTAGAGCATTAGGTGAATTGGGGTTGACCATGATGATATCAACACCGCTGGAGATAAAATCTCGCAGGATATTCGCCTGCTCGGTAGCATCACCATTGTTAACATTGTTAACCAGCTGGTAGTCAGCTATTCTTCCACTCTCGATGTACTCATCACCGACTTCCTCAAGTGCATCAATCATAATGTTTCGCCAGGATGTACCTGATGATCCAGTAGAAATTCCGACCGTAGGTGGTCCCCCGGCTGCTTCTTGAGCCCCTGCTGCACCGAGCATGGACACTGAGGCCACTGAGACAATGAGTGCCATCAGCAGCATTCTTTTTAGAGATTTTTTCATGATTTCCTCCTTTAAGGCATGAAAACAGGTGGAACCTTACAGATTCCCCTTTACCGTAACAGAAAGTATGCCAACCCGTTTCCGGATTGGGAAAGCTGTCTTTTACAACGCCTCCAACTACTTATTTTAAACCTTAAAATAAGTATGTCAAGTTTATTTTCTCACTTTTCCTCCTGGGTTTGCGTCCTCCTGTGCACTATGCTTCATATTTCTTTATTTTGCCTGGAGTTATCGGTTTTCCTCGTGCTGAACTCGCAACCGCTGCAAAGCACAGCTCCAATGATTTGAGATTCTCGCGAGCATTATGTTCAGGTTCCCTCCCTTCTTTGATTGCATGTAACAGTTCTGCCATCGCCCCATGAAAACCATCGGGAAACCATCTTCCTGAAAGTTTAGGCATTGCCATCCCCTCTTTCGTGTAGAGGACTACCTGCTGATCATTTAAATCAGGTCCAAAACTTCGCATGGTACCGGAGGAACCGACAACTACGGTACGGTCCTCTGCCCCGTAGTGAGTATTGGCATCCAGCGTGATGCTACCCAGGGCATCCTCATACTCCACGATAACTTCCGCAAGAAAAGGCGGTTTCACCTTTTGACCCGGGAAACGCTCTGTTGCCGCATACACCTGTTTCGGTTGCTTACCCTTCATAAACACCGCTAGCATATCGAACCAGTGTATACCAAAATCATACAGGATCAGGTCATGTATATCCTCAAACGGGGTGCCGGCAATCCATGAGTGATCCCAGCTGATGGCCATGTGAACTGCGCCGATATCGCCGATGTAGCCAGCCTCGGCGACCTTGCGCATGTAACTGAAGTGAGGCGCCCACCGGCCGTTCTGGTTGACCGCCAGCTTAACCCCCCTCTTATCTGCCCGGTCACAGAGTTTGAGACCCTCATCTATATCGATTACGAACGGTTTCTGGCTGAGTACATGTTTACCTGCATCAATCGCATCTTTCATGATCTGAAGACGGACTTCGGGATGCGTAGTACAGTCAACCACTTCGATGTCATCCCGGGCAAGCAGATCCTGATAACGCGAATAGACATCTGCATCGGGATAATAGGCATCTCGGGCTTTTTCAGCCTTTTCAATATGTGGATTGCACAGGGCTGTCACCCGATACCCGGCCTGCTTGTAGGCAGTCAGGTGCTGCTGCGAAATCCCACCACATCCAATAAGGCCGATTGCCGGTCGATAGTCTCCTACATCCTCCGGCTGATAGGGCAGATCCGGGGCAGAAACTGCATCTAGCTCCTGCCGATCGGCGAGTCCATAGGTTTTCTCATCTTCGCTCATGCAAAACCCCCTTGCCAATCCTCTTTGGAGAGCAGTTTGCGTTCCCGGTCAGCGGCACTGGCATAAGCTGCATCAACGATCACTTGCCCTACTCTGCTGACCTCGGGACTTAATGGCCCGGTTATAGGCCTATTGTGCTCGACACAGTCAATCACATACTCAACCGGATTACGATGCGGGCTTGATAATGTATCTACCGGCACTTCAACCCCTTCAGGGTTTTTGCGTGTCTGAAGACGAACTGAGGGTTCGAAATCATAACTGCTGACAGTCCCGTCGGTACCGACAACCACAAAGCCGCACTTCGGCTGTGGCTGATGGGACCAGGGATCGGTAAATGTTCCCCACCGCGTCTCGAACTTTGACAGTCCTGTCTCATATCTGACAACAGTCACGCTGTGCTCATCGACTTCCAGTCCGTTCGGCTGGTCGGTCATTGTCACTACCTCAATCGGCAGCTTATCTCCATGAAACCAAGTTCCCAGCGTTACACCGTACCCGAGATAGTCGAGCAGTGAGCCGCCGCCCTCATCCTTTTTATAAAACCAGGAGTACGGTTTTTCTCTGGCGACCTCTTCAGCTGTTGCCTCCACCTTGTCGGCTCCGTGCCACAAGGGGCCGCGGTTGCCGTCATAGTAGTGCACTTCCAGCACATTCCCGATAGTTCCCTCATCAATGAGCCGTTTTGCTGTTACGTGGGCCGGATACCAGGCAAGCGGCCAGTTAATCGCCAATTTCACCTTATGCCTCCGTACAGCGGCAATAATCCGATCGGCCTCCTCAACGGATGCACCGAAAGGCTTTTCCAATATAATATGGGCACCGTGGGGAGCAACCCGCTCAGCCCAAAGGGCGTGCTCGGCTGTCGGCGGGCAGAGAATGACGATGTCCGGCTTCGTGCGTTCAAGGCACGCTGTATAGTCGGTGAAAATGTGCTCATCAGTTAGGCCGAAGTTAGCCCTGGCCTCTTCCATCTTCGAGGGGTCCTCATCACAGATTCCAACAATTTCAGCATTCGGGTGCTCAAAGGCCATTCGCAAATTATCACCCATGTGCATGTGAGCAAAGTTTACACCAGCAATCTTCCATTTTTTCCCTTCCATGAACGTGTCTCCTTCTCATCATAATGTAGTCTTAAGCTAGATCGTTACTTGCCACTCCTGCACATACTGTGACGTAATCACTGAAACACTGAAATGCGAGCATGTCAGGAGATTTTTTAGCCTCTGAAAAAAGTATAACATGATTTATTCACATCTCAAGAGGCGATGTAACCAATGGGCTCAGGCACCATGTAAGCCCCCGATACTTTGACATTCCTGCCTGCTGTTAGTATACTGTTGCTAATCGTTTAACCACAAAGAGGACGCCATGAAGGACATTATTTATAAACGCCCCGAATCGTTGCAACAGGCCTTCGAACTGCTGCAACAGTACGGGAGCGCAGCCCGCCTGTTTCACGGAGGCACTGATTTGCTTGTCCGCCAGCAGAAGGACATGCTGGCAGCCGACGTGTTAATTGACACAAAGAGAATTGAAGATATCAGTAATGAGATAACCGTTACAAACGAACAGATACGTATTGGCTCACGGGTGGTCATGATGGATATTACCAGCCACCCGGTAATGGTAGAACACTTCCCGGCTCTCGTTGCTGCGGCATCAACAGTCGGTTCGATACAGATACGTAACCGGGCGACACTTACCGGGAATATCTGTAATGCCTCTCCCGCAGCCGACACGGTACCTGCTCTGATTGTCTATGGAGCGGTAGTCCATATAGCCAACGCCTCTGGAAGCAGGACAGTGGAATTACGGAATTTTTTCCTCGGACCGGGGAAAACCGTCTGCGCCCCTGATGATATTGTTACTGCTATCGAGTTACCACTACCAAGACGGCCATTTTCTGCGGCATTCCGACGATTGACCAGACGCAAAGGCGTTGATCTAGCCACGGTGAATGCCGCGTGCTCGATCAATGCAGACGGAGTCACAATGTTCTCCCTTGGAGCTGCCGGGCCAACTCCGGTTGTTGTCACGGAGTCTGACCCCCGCCTCATTGATCCGTCTACTCCAGAGCAAACACGGAAAGACCTTCTCAAAGCACTTACCGACCAGGGCAACCCGATCAGTGACGTACGTTCTGGCGAAGCATATCGGCGGGCAATGCTCTTTCATATCTGCTGGGAGGCATTGGAGTCTGCAATAACTGATTATCACCGACAGCAAACAGAAGGAGAAAACTGATGGCGAGAGAACACATAACATTACATATGCGGGTGAATTCAGTTCCCCGAACCATAGAGATAGAACCTCACGAAACGCTGCTTGAAGTTTTGAGAGACCGTCTGGGTCTGACCGGACCAAAAAAATGCTGCGGAGAGGGTGAATGCGGGGCCTGCACCGTCATCTTGAACGGCCGTTCGGTAAATTCCTGCATCATTCTGGCTGCGGAGAATGAGGGGGCCGAAGTTACCACCGTGGAAGGTCTCACCCCCGCCGAAGGTCCCTCTTTACTGCAGCAGGCCTTTTTAGACGAAGGAGCGGTACAATGCGGCTTCTGTACACCAGGCATGATAGTGCAAGCTCATTATGTCTTGATGCAGAACCCCTCCCCAACAGATGAGGAGATTCAGGAGGGTATGTCGGGAAATCTGTGCCGCTGTACAGGTTATGGAAGAATTAGGCAAGCAGTGAAGAAGGCTGCAGCAAACGGGTACACATCATGAAGAGCATAGGAAATCCCATCAACAGAGTTGGCGGCAGCGACAGAACCACAGGAAAACAGCAGTTTGTCGGCGATATTAAGCTGCCGTATATGCTGCATATGAAACCGGTCAGCATCCCCTGTGCCCATGCAGAGATTGAGTCCATTGACATTTCAAAGGCTCTTGAGGTGGAGGGAGTCGTTGCTGCCTTCAGGGGAGAAGACCTTCCGCAACCGATAAAACGCTACGGACCAGCCTATAAAGACCGCCCGCTTCTGGCAGATAAAACAGTTAATTATCACGGAGAGCCGGTAGCGGTGGTAATCGGAGAGACCCCGCATGCGGCCGCCGTAGGGGCCACGCTTGTTGAGGTCTCCTATACGGAGATCACCCCCATTCTAACAGTTGAGCAGGCTCTGGACCCCGATGCTGAACTTGTGCAGAAACCTGAACTACGAGGTGATCACCCCTACAAACATACGAATATTCTCGACCACTGGGACTTCGGCTGGGGAGAGGTTGACACATGTGAGGCAGATACGGTTGTAGAAAACACCTACTATTTCAGTCCCCTCACCCACTTCGCCATTGAGCCTTACACATATCTGGCTACTCCCACGAATGAGGGCATCACTGTATACAGTGCGATGCAAAACCCCTTCCGCCTGCAACAGAGTATTGCGGATGCGTTGGAGATGCCGCTGTCGAAAGTGACTGTTATCTCCCCGGATCCCGGCGGAGCCTTTGGCGGTAAACAGCATCCCAAGTTTGAACACATCTGTGCCTATGCGGCGCTGCAGCTTGGCAAGCCTGTCCGCGTGGAACTCTCCCTTGAAGAGTCGTTCCAGGCTGCCCGCAGAACTTCTGCGAGGATTGATATTCGCACCGGTTTCAATAAAGACGGTACGCTGGCATTCCAGGACATAGCTACCTGGTACCTTGCCGGAGCCTATGCCGATATTGCCCCTCGGATAGCCAGCAAGGGCAGTTACCTGGCAGCTGGTCCCTACCGTGTACCCCATGTACGGATTGATGCAAATGTGCTGCTGTCACACACAGTACCCAGCACTGCGTTCCGTGGATTTGGAAACCCTCAAGCTAACTGGGCTTACGAGTCCCAGATGGATGCCGGTGCCGATGCACTTGGAATTGATCGCGTTGAGATCAGGCGTATTAACCTGCCCGAACGAAGGCAGGAGTTTATCCCGGGCGACCAGGAGGCCGACGGAATCTGGTCACAGACTCTGCTTGCCGGAGCAAAGGAGATCGGTTGGGATACCCCTCTTAAGCCCGGACGAGGCCGCGGTATCTCGCTGGGAATCAAGATGGGAGCAACCTCGGGAGCCTCATATGCAATTGCCCGCCTGCACTCTGACGGCAGTGTTACCATCTTCTCAGGAACCTCGGATATGGGACAGGGAGCCCGTACCATATTCACCCAGATCGTATCAGAGGAGCTTGGTGTCCCTGTGGAGAGAATTACAATGGTCATGGGAGATACCTCAAAGGTTCCCTACGACCTGCAGACTTCCGCAAGCCGCTCTACAGTCTTTATGGGATCAGCCATACTGAATGCCTGCACCGATATCAAGAAAAAACTGCGCGGTTTTGCTGCCGAAGTCTACCAGGAGTCTGAAACAGATATCCAGGTTGAACCGGGCTTGGTTGTAACTGCCAGCGGTAAGCAGGCTACTTATACTGAACTGATGACTGCGCGTTTCGGAAAACTTCGCGGAGAAGTGATCGGGGTTGGAGAGAAGCGCAGTGAGCTCATTAAAGGAATGCCCTTGGGCGGCAAAGCGTCCTTCTACGAGTTTGTCTGCTGCGCAGCAGAAGTTGAAGTAAATAAGGATACCGGGGAGATCACTATCGACAAGCTCGTTATTGTCGGTGATGTCGGCAAAGCCCTCAATTCGCAGCATGCTGCGATGCAGGATGAAGGGGCTGCGGCCATGGCCTTAGGACATACCCTCATGGAGCAGTACATCTACGACGAGCACGGGAGAATCAAAAACCTCGGGGCGCTAGACTACCGTATTCCGACTATCAAGGACGTTCCCAGACAGCTTATATCCAAACACGTTGAAAACGGCGACGGGCCCGGCCCGTACGGAGCTAAAGGCATCAGTGAGGGCGGGACCCTCTGCGTATCGCCAGCTATCGCTGCAGCTGTTGAGAATGCGATCGGAGTGCGAATCCGTTCCCTCCCACTGACCCCTGAAAAAGTTTGGAAGGCTATGAATACCCGTTAGTCTGTACTGGTTTCTCAGGAGTCTTTTTCCAGTACCACCCCAGCGTGATTTACCGAACCAAACCAGACACCCTACCGTAGACAAAGCAGTTCTTTGTCGGAGGTAGGGATGTTTTGGGTTGCGCTTTTTGACGGTAATAACAGCAGGTATCGTGATCTGGTGCTAACCGGCCGGTTGCACATCACTCGATTCAGCAACTGGCTGCAGTTCAAGTTGTCGCTCAGCGACAATAGGGTGCAAGCCGCAATTATCAATGCCAGGGAACTCCCCTTTGATGAGAAACAGTTATACAGGGAACTTGAAACCTCAGGGATCCTTATTGTCGTCCTGGGACACCGGTGCCGGCTGGCAGAAAGCAGCAGCGTACTGTACCTGCATGATTCACTATCCGCCGAAGAGATTGTACGCCGAATGGTTCAGCGGCTACTGGAGAATACGCTCAATCTTGACAGACTCACCTGCACAGATACCCATAAAACAGACTGGCACAAGATTCCCCTCATCGGCTCATCACCGGCAATGCAGAGAGTCCGCTCTCACATCATTACCTATGCCCAGTCGCGCAGCGCTGTACTGATTGTTGGAGAGACTGGTACCGGTAAAAACCTTGCTGCTAAGGCATTACACGCGCTGTCAAAACGAACCGGCCCCTACCAGGCAATAAACTGCTGCGCATTCGCAAAAGATCTGTTCGAATCCGAGTTGTTCGGTCATGCACGCGGTGCATTCACCGGAGCAATCAGAGATAAAACGGGAATGTATGAACAAGCTGACAAGGGAACGCTGTTTCTCGATGAAATCGGGGATCTGCCCTTGGCCCTGCAGCCGAAGCTTCTCAAGGTAGTCGAGGAACAGACCTTCTCCAGAGTCGGGGAGACAACTTCCCGCAGGGCTGACGTTCGGATCGTGAGTGCCACAAACAAACACCTCATCAGCTTAATACAGACGAACCAATTCAGAGAGGACCTGTTGTACCGTATCAGTACCTTTAGTCTTGTACTTCCGCCGCTGAGAGAGCGCCCCGAGGATATCAGGCAGTTGGCCGACTCCTTTCTCCAGTCGGGAGCACCAGGAACTGTTCTCTCTGAGGATACCCTGCATCGGCTCTATGAAAAACGCTGGCCGGGCAATGTCCGGCAGTTATTTACCTTTCTCTCCCGCTGTCTTGCCCATTTTCCGGGCCGAGAAATCATTCACCTCTCCGGCAAACTCTTTGAAGAGCTCTACGAGGCCTTTCCCGACCGGCTTTCTGTTGAAGGGGGTATACAGTGAACAAACAGTACCGTAAGGCGATCCACGTACTGCTCTACAGAGCTACGGACAAGGAACGTTCACAGATGCTCAACATGCTGCAAGTTTACGAGGATATAGAGCTCAGCTGCGGCAATACCCTAGCGCAACACGATTGCAGCTACGATTGTATTCTGATGCCCTGCCGGGAACTAGCCCAAACAGACATGGAACAGTCATTTCCAAAAGTTATTGCATTCGGGCCGCTTGAGACAATTCAACTCGCCCTGTCCTGCTGCGTACATGACTTTGTGCTCTTCCCGCTGATTGGTAAGGAACTGCCGGCTAGAATCTACAAGCAAGTGCCTCTCAAATTCAACTACCAGGATTCGTTGTTTTTTTACTTCGATCCGGTAGAAATTCGCTGTGAAGAACGCAGCACCCGTTTGACATATCTTGAGTTCAAACTCCTGAAGGCGCTGTGCGCCCTCTCCCCCGAACCGCTAAGCCGTGAATGCTTGTACAGTTTTCTGCCCGAACCCCCGGCCGATTCAAGCCGAAGTCTTGATATGACCATCTCAAAACTTCGCAAAAAAATTAAGACTGTCACACGTACAGGCGAAGATATGATCAAGGCAGAACGGGGACAGGGGTACCGAATCATCACTCTCGGGGCCAACACACATTGAGTTGTTCCCCCCTATCTGGTTGCTACTGGTTTACTTAGAGCCCCTTATTCTGTCTTCCGTAGTGGTTACGGGCAAAATCCTGCATATAATCAATCTCTTCACGGGTGAACGTACGCGGCTTTTCACCAAGCAGCTTAGCAGACAGATAGATGTGAGCATTTTTCTCCAGCACAGCACAGACTTTCAAGGCAGTGTTCATATCAGCCCCCACAGAGAGCGCTCCATGACTGGGAAGGAGAACGGCGTTGTTGTCCTTCAAAGCCGCTACTGCCGCCCTCCCGAGCTCTTCGGTCCCCGGTAATGCATAGGGCTCGGCGACATAGACAGTCTCTCCTACAATCTGGACAAAGTCCTCACTGACTGCCGGCAGAGGGGTCCCTGTCACCCCAAAAGCGGAAGAAAAGGTCGGGTGGGTATGGATTACCGCATGTACATCAGCACGGCTTCGATACACTGCGGCGTGAAGATGCTTTTCAATGGAGGGCTCCGCCCTTCCCTCAACTACCTCGCAGTCGGAATTCAGTACCACCACATGCTCCGCCTGAATCGTCTTGTAATCCATCCCGCTCGGGCTGATGTAGATCAGCCCGCTCTCCGGGTCTCTGGCACTAATATTTCCCCATGTTCCCACCGTCAGGCCGGTCCTGAGCATTTCAATACCGGTATCGACAATAAGCTGCTTGTATCGCTGGGCTGATTGTATATGCATAATTCTCCCTCTCTTTGAAACAGTACGATTTCACGTTGATGTCAATCTATCACAATCGCCGGCAGTGTCAATGCAGACATAATCAGGAAGAGTGTGCTAGGATGTATGATGCAAGGAGGCAGTTAGGATGGTAGAACTACTGGCAAGAAGAAGGAGTATTCGCGCGTATACCGACAAACCCATTTCACCACAGCACATAGAAGCTTTGACCGAGGCGGCTCTCTATTCAGTCTCCTCCCGGGCCATCAGACCATGGGAACTGGTGGTGGTAGATGATGCAAATCTCATGCAAGCTCTTTCCCGTGCGAAAAAGCATGGCTCCTCGTTCCTCGCTGGAGCTCCGCTGGCATTCGTTATCGTGGGGAAGCCTTCTGAAAGTGACGTCTGGATTGAGGACTGCTCTATACTGTCATCCAACGTGCTGCTTGAGGCTGAAGCACTTGGACTGGGAGCCTGCTGGATTCAGATTCGCGAGCGCAATGCCGCTGACGGAACTCCCTCTCAGGAGGTCGTCAAACAACTGCTGTCCATTCCATCCGACCGGAGTGTAGAGTCGATTATTGCAGTCGGGCACCCAGACGAGAAAAAGTCCCCCTATACCCGGGATGAACTTCACTGGGAAAAGGTTCATAAGAACAGGTACTGATTCCCATGGACAAGACTGCCCTGAAAGAAGATATTGCCTCTCACGCTCAATTTTCAGCCTCACGTTCACAGGGGCCGGGGGGGCAGAGTGTCAACACGACAGACAGCCGGGTGCAGGTAGCCCTCTCGGTTGATGAGCTGGACGTACCTACGCAACGAGAGAAAGAGCGTATCAAGCGAAAACTTCCTGGCTGGGTCCGTCAGAACAAAGAGGGAATGTTCTACCTGGCTATACAGAATGAACGCAGTCAGCTTCGCAATAAACAGTTCGCTATCGAGCGTATGGCAGAACTCATTCTGGCAGCCGCAGCGCCGGATAAAACCCGCAAGCGCACCAGACCGACAAAAGCTTCCCGCCGCAGACGGCTGGAGGGGAAACGAAAAAACAGCCGCAAAAAACAGCTCAGGAAGGAAATCTCTCCGGATGAGTCCTAATTGCTTGCTTTATTACCCATAATTTTGTAAATTCACCTTCGGCAGAACTTTTTTTTATATAAGCTTGTCAAACCGAATCATACCCCAAGGAAGAACGATGGATACAACCCGGACGGCACAAAACAACGCCGTTAGAAATATTGCAATTATTGCACACGTTGATCATGGAAAAACAACACTGGTCGACTCAATGTTTAAACAGAGCGGCATGTTCTCGCAGCATGAGGACTTGGCTGAGCGCGTTATGGACTCAGGTGATCTTGAACGAGAACGCGGTATCACCATCTCCGCAAAAAACTGCGAGGTCATCTGGGACGGAGTCCGGATAAACATCCTCGACACCCCCGGACACGCAGATTTCGGCGGAGAGGTCGAACGAGCTCTCTCCATGGTTGACGGGGTCGTCCTGCTAGTGGATGCAGCTGAAGGCCCCTTGCCACAGACACGGTTTGTCCTGCAGAAGGCTCTGGCACTCAAACTCGAAATAATAATCCTGATCAACAAAATCGATCGTCAGGATGCTAGACCCGAAGAGGTATACCAGGAGGTCCTGGAGCTGCTAATAGATCTTGGGGCTGACGACACACATCTGGAAAGCCCGGTTATCTTTGCTGATGGACGCTCAGGGATTGCCATGCGCACGTTAGGTGAAACCTCACAGAGCCTGCAGCCGCTTATGGAAACAATTCTCTCCCATATTCCCGGTCCCTCGTATGATGAACAGGCTCCTTTCCAACTGCTTGTCTCTGATCTCGACTACAGCGACTATCTCGGAAGGATGGCAATCGGCCGGGTCTTCAACGGCTCGGTTACCGTACGGGATCGCCTGGTGTGCGTGGGCAAAGACAATCAGCCTAGACCATTGAAAGTATCAAAGCTGCAGATATACCAGGGTCTCAAACTGGCTCCCGTCGACTCGGTAGAGGCCGGAGATATTGCTATTCTCTCTGGGGCTGATGAACTGAGTATCGGGGATACAATCTGCACCGCTGAGGCTCCTAAGGCTCTGCCCAGACTGACTGTCGACGAACCAACTGTCTCTATGATGTTCTTACCGAATAATTCTCCCCTTGTCGGTAAGGAGGGGAAGTATGTCCAAAGCAGCCGGATATATGATCGGCTGCACAAAGAGGCCCTTCGGAATGTTGCCCTCCGTATTGAAACCAGTGGTGAGGGAGACGGCTTTATCGTTAAAGGTCGTGGAGAATTCCAGCTGGCAATTATCATCGAGACTATGCGGCGTGAAGGCTATGAATTCTGTGTTGGCAGGCCGCAAGTCATCTTCAAACAGGACGAACGGGGCAAGAAAACTGAGCCGATCGAACACCTGATTGCCGACATAGAGGAACAGTTCTCCAGTATTGTCACTGAGACACTCCTGCAGCGTAGAGCTGTCTTGCTCAATGTAACAAACCATCACACCGGCAGAGTCCACCTGGAATTCTCAGTCCCCTCCCGCGCCCTCATCGGGTACCGGGATACCTTCCTTACAGACACAAAGGGAACTGGCATCATGAATGCCTATGTTGAGGGATATGAAGCCTACCGGGGAGATTTCCCGGCCCGTAAGACAGGATCACTGGTCTCAGACCGACCGGGAAATGCGGTAGCCTACGGTCTGTTCGGCCTTGAGGCTAGAGGACGACTCTTTGTGGTTCCGGGTGATCCTGTGTATGAAGGGATGATAGTCGGTGAGCACAACCGGGAGAATGATCTTGATGTCAACCCGACCCGAACAAAGCAGCTCTCGAACATGCGGGCGGCAGGAAAGGATAACAACATCGTCCTCACCCCGGTTACGCCGCTGACCCCGGAATCAGCCCTAAACATGATAAAAGATGACGAGCTTGTTGAAATCACGCCGAAATCGGTCCGCCTGCGGAAATATACTCTGACAAAAGCCAAGCGGAAGCTCGAAAACCGGTAATTCTCCTATTCAATTCAAGCCGGAAACTTCGCGGCGATAGGGGATAGAGGGGACTGCACCCATCCGGGATACAGCAACTGCCGCTGCCCGGGACCCCTCCTCTACAGCCAGACTCACCGGCGCCCCGCGCAGCAGCGCTGCAGCCAGATAGCCGATAAAGGTATCCCCCGCTGCGGTGGTATCGAGTGTGTTGGCCGCCTGCGCCGGTACATGCTTGAGCGCGTTCGCCTCATCCACGCAAAGCGCACCTTCAGAACCCAGTGTAATAATAACGCTCCGTTGAGGCACCTCTCGCAGCAGTTGCCGACAAGCCGCTCGGGGATCTTCGATTCCTGTGAGCGCCTGACTCTCATGCTCGTTGAGTACCAGATAATCCACACGATCGAGAGGATAACCGGCCACTGCGGTATCCATGGGAGCCGGATTGAACAGAACGCGGGCCTTGCGCTGCTTAGCCAATGCTATCGCCTCATCTACCCTGCTGGTTTCGTTCTGAAGCACCAGGAGTACATGCTCATCGAGCACCTGCTCCATTCTGGATAAAACCGCGTTATCCACAGCCTGATTTGCCCCGCCGAAGAGTACTATGGCGTTCTCCCCTCTATCATCAAGCTGGATGAGGGCAACACCGGTGGAAAGGTCCTCCCGGATAGCAAGCAACCTACAGTCAATGCCTTCATTCCGGAGAAATGAGAGAATGTCACCTCCATCACCACCAAGGCAACCGGCATGTAGAACCCGGGCTCCTGCCCTGGCCGCCGCTACACTCTGGTTCAATCCTTTTCCACCGAAAAAGCGGCTTACATCATATGAGGCTAGTGTCTCCCCCGGTTTGACAATATGGGGCAGCCGGTAGACAAGATCATAGTTGAGACTTCCGTAGACAACGATCGAATGCATTGTTCACTCACCTCCTCGATCCCTTCTCGTAGTGTCCAGTGTACCAGAAAAAGGCCCGAGGGAGACTGGTAATCTTCCTCGGGCTAGGACATGAAGCTATATAACTGTTACTGCATCTATTGTGCAGTTTTTGTCTGTTTACCGTCTTTGCCTTCGTACCGAAGTCCCCAGCCGGTTGCAACTGCGACAGAGAGGGTCACAAACAGCGTCATCGGGTAGAACAAGCCGGCAGCTACTGCTACTGGGCTCAGTCCGCTCAGGGCGACTGTGATAAAGACAAACACACTCAAGAACGGAATAACTACTGGCAAGCTGTTTACAAACCCATCAAGCAGGTTCGCCCGTCGATACGGGTGAATGTTTTTTCTGCTTCCGATTTCGTTTACAACCGGTCCGAAAGTAAGAATGGCTGCGCTGGTAACTCCCCCAAAGATCGCGGTGGTCAAACAGGTGCCGATCGCAATGGAGGTCTCTGTACCCCGTACGGTCTGTCCCATCTTGCTGTTGAGAATTTTCTCAACAAGACTGTCCAGGGCCCCTGCTGCCTGCAGCACTCCCATGATCCCGAATACGGAAATAACAAGCGTCACAGTGCTCATGATTGAGCTGACACCGGTCGGCAGAAAGCCGGTTACGTGGTTGCCAAGTTCACCTGAAGAGGCAAACAGGCTGTCCATAGTAAAGATCCCGCTCACCAGCCCTGTTATTATTCCTGTGAGCAGTCCCACAGTGATGGCCTTAAACAGATCCCGAGTTTTT
>JBNJDX010000027.1:0-26388 GCA_051745285.1 Spirochaetota bacterium | reverse complement strand
GTGTCTGGATGCCAGGGATATGCCGTTCGAGGCACAGTTCGATGCAGCTATTATGCTCTGTGAAGGCGGTTTTCCCCTGATGGAGAGTGATGAGATGAACTTCATGATTCTCAAGCAGGTGACGAAGGCGCTCAAAGACCGGGCAGTGTTCATGTTCACGACTCTCAATGGACTGTATCCCCTGTTCCATTCGATCAATGATCTCCACACTGAAGGTGGGGCCCAGTATGACAGCAAGAAATTCGACCTCATGAGTTTTAGAGATTACAACCTCACCACGTTCACCGATGACGATGGAGTCGAACATACGATCGAATGCAGTGAACGCTATTATATTCCAAGTGAGATCAGATGGCTGTTACAGAGTTTAGGGTACAGCAGTATCGAACTATTCGGTGCCAGACTTGGTTCCTATTCACGTGAAGATGAGCTTACCGGCGATGATTATGAGATGCTCGTGATCGCAAGAAAAGGCTGATCAGGCCAGAACCAGGATAGTCGTCCCGATAATAGCGATGATCGTCCCTGCCAACGAGATGGCCGTGATCCTCCGCTTGAAGACGAAGCGTTCGATGGGCAGCAGCAGGATGGGGCTGATCTGGGTTATGGCAGTGATTACCCCGGTAGGTGCCAGCGTGATTGCATAGAGGGTGAGGGCGATACCAAGGACAGGACCGGCAAAGGCTGCACTGCTGATGAGAGCTATGTGTTTAATGCGCTTCATTCGTCTGAAGTCGTTGAAGAATTCTCCCCGTAGGGAGGCATAGATGATCAAGCCGATGAATCCAGCTATCATCCGCAGCAGGTTCCCGGAGACAGGATGGACCTCCGGGGTCATTCCGGCTCTCGCGGTGACCATGGCGATCGCTTGCGTGATAGATCCGCCAAAAGCAATTACCAGCCCTTTTAGGGATACCTGTTTTACCGCAGCAAGTCTGTCCGAATAGATGACCAGGATGACACCTGCGATGGTGACGAGTATGCCCAGTACCTGCAGGATGGAGAGAACCTCACCCACTGTGAGGCGGGAGATGACAGCTGTGAAAATAGGGGAGGTGGTAAGGATGACCAGAGTCTCGCGGGGACCAAGATCCACATATGACTGAAAGATCAGCAGATCGGCGATGAAAAACCCCAGTAGTCCGGAGATGAAGAGATTCACGTATACAGCTGATTCCAGGCCAATCGGAAACAGGGTGCCGGTGAAAATCAGGTGGGTGACCAGCGCCATGGGAATCGCAATCCAGAGCCTTATATGGGCAACTGTTTTGGAGCCGACACTTTTACCGACATACGAGTAGACCAGTGAGTTCTGTGCCCAGCACATTGCGATGAAGATAGCTACCAGTTGACCGAGTATTGCCTGCATGGAGGTGACTATACTCTACGGGAATAATAACAGCAACACACTGTGAGGGTGATTTGAAGCAGAAATAAAAGAGAGTTATATGAGAGAGAAATACGTTCTTCTTGTCAACATAGCCGTATCTTTCTCTGCGCAAAGTTGTTATATTCTACGTAGGACACACACAATATGTGTCAAGGGGGGATTTGAGTATGAGTAAAAAACGAGTTATTTTGCTACTGATTGCAGTAGTGTTTGCTTTTGGAGCAGCAGGAAATGTTGCTGCTGAGACACAATATGATATCGGGCTGAATGTGCCGTTATATTTCGGCATTACAGCCTCAGATACCACGGAGGGGGGGATCTCGGACCTTTCTGATTATGCCTTTCTTGTACCCGATGTGAAAATCACCTATTTTTTCGGTGATGGTAATTTTAAATTCGGCCCCGGAATACGGGGTTTCAGTTTTATTGTAGAATCTCTGGTCTACCCGACAGTCAATGCGCAGTTAGAAATGGATCCAATCACCATCTCTGCTGGAGTAGGCGGGCAGCTGTTTGCCTTTTTCGGTCTGTGGAATCAGTTTGTATCCGAGCCGGTCTATGTGGCAGACCTTTCTGCCACCTACCGGATGAATGACTGGCTGCATCTTGGTGCCGGGGCTACTGGATTGATGCTCGGTGATGCCTCAACGTTCAAAGAGAATATGCCGTACACGATCTATGCTCTTGCACGGTTCTCTTTCGGCGACTAAACCGAGCTGATAAGCAAAAGGCCGTCGCCCACCCGTGTTGAAACCGGGCTGGCGGCGGCCGTCTTTTCTCGGGCTGCTTCTTGCGCTATCTATGAATGCTTAATTATCGTCGAACAGGTAGTCGTCATCGAAGTCGTAATCCTCAAAGAGTTCTTCCTCATCCTCCTCGAGCTCTTCGTCGAAGTCATCATCCTCGTCAAGATCCTCATCTTCGTAGTCACCGAAATCATCCTCTTCCTCATCGGCAGAGGCGCTCATGAACAACCTGTAGAACTCATCCTCTGAAGTTACAGCTTTGACCCTTTCTCTCCGCATCACATCTCCTCCCAAGGTTTCGGCTTGCTTGCCGTCAGTGCCTGTCTCTAAGACGGGCAAGTACACACACCACAGCCGTTACGGCTGAAAAACCAACGCAGGTTCATCGGCTTCTGGGGGGCTGACTCAAGTCATACAACTAGGTACTCATGCACATCTGTACTTCCTTGGCAGAGAGTCCGTACACCCCTTGCAGCCATGCAAGATAATTTCAATATAGCTCAATTCATTGGATTGTCAATACTGTTTTTCATCTCTTGCTAGAGAGATTTTCTAAGCCTGTTTATCCCGATATCGAGCTCCACACAGACGGTTACGTGGCAGCATTGCGGCCGGCGGCTTGCTGGGAGAAGACAGCTCCGTTTTCCAGGACAGTTTGCACCAAAGAGGAAACACTTCTCGAACGAATCTCGGCTACTTTGCAGTACCACTGATAGAGAATCTGTTCGTAGGAATACGCACTCCAATCCGGTGTCAGCCAGGTGTAGGGATAGTCGGTCTCCAACAGCAGTTGTTTATCGGGAATAAAGCGTGTTATCTGAAGCAGCTTTTCCGGGGACATCATGAGCTCAGGTCCGATAGAAAGCGAGCCACCGAGATCCAACACCCGTCTTGCTGTTTTCAGTGAACCGGTAAAACCGTGCATAATCCAGGGGGATGCAGGGGTGTTTTCCTCGATGAGCTTAAGCAAATCCTCACTTCTGTCTACCAGATGAAGCGTAAGGGGTCTGTGCAGCCGGGCAGCCGTCTCTATCTGCGCCCTGCACAGGGAAATCTGCTGTGATTTTGAGAAAGTGTCGTAATAGCGGTTGTCAATACCGCATTCACCGATCCCGGCAGGGTAGGTCACGGCCACTTGAGAGAGCTCATAGAGACTCGTCTCCCATCCGAGGTCATCGATAGGGCCTGGACCGCATTCAGGATGGATGCCGAAAAAGGGCAGAATGTTATCACTTGTCAGTTCGGCAACGCTCGGCCACTCATCCGGTGAGGCAGAGTTGGTAAAATAATGGAAGTGATCCGGGTACTCGACGGACGAGGCATGCGTTAAATGAAGATGAGCATCCAGCAGAGCCGGAAACTGCGATGTGTGAGAAAACGTAACCAATTTCACTCTCCTCTGATTATCTTAGATCATCCAAGGAGAACCACTAACGTCTAGTATAGCAGATTCATATGAGAATGCTAGAGCTCATATTTCAATCAGACCAATTCGCTTGACAGCTGAGGACTGAGCGGGTACAACGAGGCTATGAGGTCTATCCGTATTGTTAGCATGGTGATCGTTTTCCTCCTGCTTTGCAGCTTCGCAGCCGCTGTAGAATTGCAGGTGGCAGGGATTCAGTGGGAAATGCGATCTGAGTTTATTCTCGATGAGAGTCGCTTCTGGGAAGAAGCCGAATCTGCTGTGGAGCTTGGCCTCTCTGAGTTGGAGAACTCTGAGTCCGGCGATCAGGAGACGCTGGTAGTTTTCCCTGAGTATACCAGTCTCTTTCTCGCCCTGCAGCCCTACGCCGAATACATACGGCACCATGAGAGCATAGAGGGGGCTTGGAGTCAGGTAACTGCGGATTTCGGCTATGAAGATCTTGGGGATCTGTTTACCCGGGAGACAGCTGCTGTCTACGATAAGCTTGAGCGCTGGAGCCAGATCGCCCGCGGCAATGACACCTACCTGATTCCGGGGACTATGCTTGTCTATGACTGGAGGCAGGAGCAGCTGGTAAACAGGATGGTGCTCATTGAGCCGGACGGTGAGATAGGCTACTATCAGGATAAAGTCTATATAACTCCCTTCGAGGAGGATATGCTGGAAGTAGAGGCCTCTGCCACGAACTGGGCGGAACCCTTTAGCATTGCCGGGACCGAAGTCGCTGTCACAATCTGCCGGGACACGTTTTTTGAGGATTGGGAAGAGCGTTTTGCCGGGGTTGATCTCTGGATCGACCTGAAGGCGAACGGGCAGGAATATACCGCTGAGACCGAGGAGCTGTTCTCCCGTGCTCTGCCTGAGCGCATCAGCGCACTGGAGGAGACAGAGGGGATGACCGTCTGTTTGACCGGTGAGTTTATGGGGCTGTTATGGGAGGGAATCAGCAGTGCGATAGATGCCCAGGGCAGGACACTCGATGCTGCAGAAGATCCCGAGGGCTTTGATTTGATTACGCTGAATGTAAGTGACAGTGACAACCGGTAGCACTTGCAGGCAACCGGTGGTATACTGAGGCGGGAAGGAAACTCTGGTAAGGGAGTAGGCCGTATGAGGCTTAAAGCTAGTACAGCAGTTCTGCTGATCTGTATATTGACAACTTCAGCTCTCTCGAGCGTGTTCGCCGGTACGTTGACACTGGTTGCAGACCAGCCGGATGCCGGCTGGAAGATTGAGTTAGACAATGAAGAGCGTGACTTCTATCAGGGAGTGACCTTCTATCTGGATGAGGGAGTACATCGCCTGCGGGCCTATGTTCCCGGCTACCAGCGGATAGACAGACCGGTGCACATCAGCGAAGGGGAAGAACTGCGTGTTGAGCTTGAACTCGAACAGCAGGGAGCCGTCTCGTTTTCTCCCGACCTGCGTGAACGGGCTCTCAGGCATACCGGTGAGCTTGTTGTTACTTCAGCAGAAGGTTCGGCTCCCTTTTCTCTCGACGGCGAGCAAAGTCAGACGCCCAAGGCGTTTGAAGTCGGCACCGGAGAGCATCAGCTGCGGTTCGGTGATGCCTCGCACCAGGTTTCCGTCCAGCCCGATCGTGTCCATTATGTGCAAATCGATTTGGGAGACGGGGTACTGCGGCAGTTTGCCTTGACGCAGGAGCAGGCCGAGCGTCTTGAGGCCAGGCATCAGTCGCTGCAGGAAGTCTTTCGCGAGGGCTATGCTGAATACGGGCCAAGGTGGTATGAGAGTATGTGGGCCGTTGTTGCAGCAATTGCAGTGCTCCTTATGCTTATCCTTCTTTTCGTGGTACGGCTGTCTCTCGGTGGACGGGTCCGGGCGGCCAAGCGCCATCGCTCCGTGCTTGAGCGACGGGGGAGGAAGGCACGCAATCTGAAAAGCCAGGCAAAACGAAACAAACTCAAAAAAGACCTTCGGCGCAACAAGAAGCAGATCGAAGAGCTGCAAACCTATATCCGTAATCAAATTGCTCAGCTGGAGAAGCGTCAGATCGAACGGCAGGATCAAAAGCAGCGTAAACAGGTGCTTCGTCGCCTAAAACGCCTGAAAAAACTGCAGAAGAAACTTGCGAGTTGACAGTTTTTCCTGTGGGGGATACTCTGCATAGTATGGAATCACAAGATGCTTCAAGCCGCTCGTCTCTAGCTGACCGGGCAGCCTACTGGTATACAGAAGAGGATATGAACTGTGCCGAGTCACTACTGCACGGCTGTGCTGATTATTACCATCTGAGCATCCAGCCGGCGGATATGCGGGTCGCTGCCGGTTTCGGCAGCGGAATGCAGATAAAGAGTGTCTGCGGTGCGCTTACCGGAGCCATCATGGCAGCCGGGCTGCTGTTTATCCGTGATAGAGCCCATGAGACGGAACTGCTTTCCCATCTCGTCCCTCATCTGCTTGATACCTTTGAACAGCGGTACGGTACGATTTCGTGCGCGATACTGCGGGAAAAGTACCACACAGAAGAAGAAGGGTGCCTAGAGACTGTCCGCCTGAGTGCTGAGGTTGTAGAAGAGGTCTTTTCCTCCTTTGAAGGGGAGATGATACGGCAGCAGCCATGAAGCGTTCCCTGGACTGTGACGGCATTATCCTCCACAGCAGCCGCTCCGGTGAAATGCACAAACTGATCCGGCTGCTTTCGCCCGAGCTGGGCCTGGTAAGTGCAACAGCCTTTGGAGCGCGGAAAAGCGGGAGTAAGCTCTCCGGACTCGCTGAGCCGTTTGTGGCCGGGCATCTGTTTTTGTACTATAACCCGGTGCGCGGGCAGTACAAAATTGAGGATATTAAGGCTGAAGTCTTTCATGAGGGTCTACGCAATGATCTCTCAAGACTGTATGCAGCCTCTTTTTTTGCCGAGTTGATCATCCAGACCTACGGCGGGAATGAGGATGCTCAGGAGATGTATACACTGCTTCTCGGGCTTCTATCGGCAATAGAACAGAAACAGGAGCTTGTCTATATCATCATCCAGGGGAGCTGGAGATTCCTCCGGCTGCTCGGGCTGACTCCCGATCTGGAATACTGTGTGAATTGTGGTCGTCCTCTCACAGATAAGAAGAGCCGCCTTCATATGAGCGATCACGGATTATGGTGTTTGCAATGTATGCCCAGCGGTGATAGCCGGTATCTCCTCGGGATCGCCGAGCGCAAGTTTCTGCACCACAGCACACAGCTGCCGCTGCAGCGGGGGCTGCAGGTAAAACTTCCGGCGCAGACTGCCGCCAGTCTGAAGCAGGCTGTGATCGGATATATTGACGCGATTACCGACGGAAGACTGAAGACAATCAGGAGCGGATTACTGTGAGATTATTTATTGGGGTGCCGTTGCCGAAGGACATCAGAGCCACGTTGCACAAGGCTGCCCAGCGCAGCAGCTGCGCTGATCGGCTCCGGCTGACCCCGGAAGAGAATTTTCATGTGACGGTGGCCTTTCTCGGGGAGATCCCCGAAGAGCAGACAGCTTCTCTCTGTCAGGATATTGACCGCATCAGTGCCGAGTTGAAAGCATTTCCTGCCTCCTGCGGGGAGATAGAGGCCTTCCCGAACGGATCGGATCCCAGAGTGCTCGTGGCCGGGCTCTCCGAGGGCCGGCAGGAGGCCAAAGAGCTTATCAAAGTATTTCAGAAGGGACTCGGGCTGCACAGCCGGCGCAACATCGTTCCCCATATCACGCTGGGGCGGGTGAAAAAACACCACCGCGTCAGTCGGAGGCAGCTGTGCGGAGATATTCGGCTTCCGGAGGTTATGGACTTTCATGTTGATACCGTAGTACTGTATGAATCAAGACTCGAGAGCAGCGGGGCAGTCTATACGCCGCTGCACACAGCAAGGTTAACACACTGATATGAAGTGGGATAAAAAAGAGATAGATGCCAGTCAGGTAAAAGACCTGGGGGAGCGCTACCGGATCGATTTGCTGACCGCCTCAGTACTGGCACGACGAGAAGTCGATGGTTCGAGTGTAAAATTCTACCTGGAACAGGATCCGGTGTTCCTCCACAATCCCTTTTTGTTTGATGATATGGAAAGCGCGGTTGACCGTATTTTTGAGGCAGCCGATGAGGGAGAGAAGGTACGCATCTTCGGAGACCGCGATGTAGATGGTATGACCTCTACCGTGCTGCTCAAAGAGGCCTTTGACGAGTTGGGGATTGAATCAAGCTGGAGGGTTCCGCAGGAGGATGCCCCCTACGGCCTGACGATGGAAGGTGTTGACGAGCTGGTTGCTGATGATGTGACGCTGCTGGTGACTGTCGACTGCGGTATCTCAAACAACGCTGAAATTGCCTATGCTGCCAGATGCGGTATTGATGCCATTGTGGTCGATCACCACCTGCCGGGAGAGGAGCTTCCTCCGGCGGTGGCCATTATCGATCCGAAGATTGAGGGAACCGGCTATCCCTTTCCTCATCTGGCCGGATGCGGGGTGGTGGCCAAGCTAGTCTGGGCTCTGCGTTTTGGACGCACCGAACTCTACAAGCAGGAGATCGTACTGCTGCATGCCCATCCGGGTAATGAAACCGTGATCATTGATGCTGTTAAGCTTGAGAACCTGGTTGAGATAGACCGTATCAGTGAACATGTGGTTCCCGGCGTGCTCCCGGCTGAGCAGTCCAAGCTGTTTGACTTTTTAGTCGGCAAACAGATATTAGTCTACGATGAACCGCTTGAGCGCAAAATGCTGCAGCAGGCGTTTGGTACGAAGGTCGAAATAAACCTGATCGACATTGCTCCGGGAATCTGGGAGATCTTTCCGAAGACCCAGGGGAAAAGTCTTTTGCGCATGCAGCAGCAGAGCCGGGCAAAGCGCTATCTCCACGAACAGATGCAGGAAATTGACGCGCTAGTCTCCGTCTTTCATTCGTTTGTTGTCAAAAGCCATCAGGAACTCTCGAGCGGATATGATGAGCTGCTAGATCTGGTTGCCATCGGAACGGTGGCAGACTTGATGCCGATGCGCGGGGAGAACCGGCTGCTGGTAAAACGGGGTTTAAAGATGCTCGCCGCCGGCAAGCGGGAGGCGCTTACCTCCTTTTTGGCGGCAGTCAACCTGGCTGGGAAGCGGATATCCACGGTGAATATCGGGTGGCACATCTCCCCGGTCTTCAACGCTGCCGGACGTATGGGCGTGCCGGATGTGGCTGTCTCCATGCTGCTGAGCAAGGACCGCGGAGAGCAAAGTGAACTTGCCTCCGAGCTTATCGCGCTTAATAAACGGCGCAAGAAACTCGGCGATGAGAGCTGGAATAGAATTATTCCCAAAGCCTATACCAGCTTTGAGCAGCACGGGAATAAAATTGTGATCGTCTATGATAAGGAAGTGAACCGGGGTATTACCGGGATCATGGCCTCAAGGCTGGTGAACACCTTCAAGGTGCCGGCTATCGTCATAGCCAAGCTGGATACCCACTTAGTGGGTTCGATGCGCAGCAACAAGACAATGAATGTCAAGCAGTTTCTCGGACGCTTCGAAGATCTATTGCTTGATCACGGAGGGCATCAGTGTGCCGGGGGATTCAGCTTGAAGGAAGAGCTGCTTGACGAGTTTCTCATCCGGGTAGATGAGGCCGCCGAAGAGCTGGTCGAATCCGAGAGTGAGGATCACATCTACATCGATGCGGAGATCCCGGCAGCCTATATGCAGCCGAGTCTCATTGAGCTTGTAGAACTGCTTGAGCCCTACGGGGAGGATCATCCGCCGCTGCAGTTCATGATGCGCGGTGCAAAACTCGAGGAGATTACCCTGATGGGAAACAACGAGCAAAAGCATGTCAGGATGCTGGTCTCCTACGGTCAGTACAAATGGCCTGCTGTCTTCTGGAGGGCCGGTGACCGGGTGGGGGTCGACTTCACCAGGGGTGATACGGTGGATATTGTCTTCCGTTTCGGCCGCAATTATTATAAAAACAGCGAGACGCTGCAGCTGACCGTACTTGATATTGCCAAAGACGCTGCTGCACGCTTGACAAATAGGTAAATATTACCGATATTGGGGCTGTATTATTTCCCTGTAAGTAAAGGGAAGGGGGTGATTACAATAGCTTTTGTAAAGATCGATGACAATGAACCTCTGGAGAAGTCTCTTAAACGCTTTAAGCGCATGGTAGAGAAAGAGGGCATCATCCGGGAATGGAAGAAGCGGGAGTATTTCGAGAAACCGTCAACCATCAACAACCGGAAGAAGAAGGCACTTGAACGCAAACAGATGAAGAAAGTGCGCAAGATGAAAGCTATGAGGAGTTACTAAGAACCTATCGCAGCTGCTTTTTTTGCAGCCGCAGCGAATAGAGTACACAGGTCTGTATACCTTACGGGTGCAGACCCCTCAGCAAGAGGATGGGATATTGCTCCTGTCCTCTTTTTTTATGTTTGAGGGAATTCTGCAATTTTAATCTCAAATATTTGACATTCCCGCAGTCACGGCATACAATAGGCCTGAATCTAATTAAAACAAGAGGAGACTATACACATGCTTATTCTCATCGCAGATGCATTTGATGCGGCTCTGCCGCAGAAACTCGCTGACTTCGGCGAAGTTACTTCAGACACCGCTCGGCTCGCTGAAGCCGATGTCATTCTTGTGCGCAGTAAAACAAAATGTACCCGTGAGTACATCGACGCAGCCAGTAATGCCAAGCTGATTATCAGAGGCGGGGTCGGTCTCGACAATATCGACACCGAGTACGCCCGAAGTAAAGGCATCGTGGTGCATAATACACCAAAAGCCTCATCAATCGCTGTTGCTGAACTGGCTTTTGCCCTGATGCTCTCAGTTCCCAATGAGCTGGTAAAAGCCCATAACGGGATGGCTGCAGGGAAATGGCTCAAGAAGGAGATTCGCAGAAGTGAGCTTTTTGGCAAACGGTTGTGTCTGGTGGGAATCGGCAATATTGCCAAAGAGGTTGCCACCCGGGCAGCTGCCTTCGGTATGGACGTGGTGGCCTATGATAAATATGTGTCAGAGAGCCCGGTGTGCAAGATGATGCCGACTCTTGAGGAGGCTGTCGCGGATGCTGATTATATTTCGCTCCATCTTCCGCTGACAGAAGAGACTAAAGGGCTTGTGAACCGGGAGCTTCTCGCCGTCTGCCGCAAGAAACCGGTCGTTATCAATACCGGCCGCGGTCTGTGTGTGAATGCTGAGGACATGAAGGCGGCCTTGGAAGACGGATCTGTGAAGTGGTATGCAACTGATGTGTGGCCCAATGATCCGCCGGCTGAAGATTATCCGATCTTGAGTGCTCCCAATGTGACAATGACTCCCCACATCGGGGCAGGCAGTGCTGAAAACCTGCTGCGTATCGGGGGTGAAACCTATAATATTATCCAGGCTGAGATTAACGGGGGTGTGCTGTGAAAGAACGAAAAATGAATTTTTCTGCCGGGCCTTCGGTGCTTCCGGTAGAGGTGCTGCAGAAACTGGAAGCACAGATAGCAGACCATGAGGGCAACGGCTATTCGATGATTGAGGCCAGCCACCGCGGTCCGATGTTCAATGGAATGTATCAGGAATGTCTCGGACTGTTTCGTGAACTGCTCGGGATCCCGGAGAATTACAAGCTGTTCTTCCTCGGCGGCGGGGCTACGCTGCAATTCGGGATGATACCGATGAACTTTCTCCACAAAGGCCAGCGGGCTGCCTACATAAAAAGCGGCGCCTGGGCCAATAAGGCCTGTACAGATGCGCAGAATCTCGGTGAGGTCGACGTGCTCTTTGACGGTAAGGACTCAGGCTACTCAACCCTGCCGGATCCCGCCGAGGTACGTCCGGCAGCTGATGCAGCCTATCTCCATCTGTGCTCCAATGAGACAATCGGGGGTATCGAGTGGCAGGGATGGCCGGAGACCGGTGATGTGCCGCTGATTGCTGACATGTCGAGCGATATATTCAGCCGCCCGGTTCCCGTTGAGAAATTCGCGATGATTTACGGCGGTGTGCAGAAGAATCTGGGACCCGCCGGAGCCACCTTCGTTATCCTCCGGGATGATATGTTCTCCCGCTCTCCGGACTGGCTGCCTGCCTACCTCAACTACAATACGCACGCAAAAGACGGGCTCTACAATACACCGCCGGTGTTCTCCATCTGGGCGGTCAAACTGGTTCTGGAATGGATACAGGCAAACGGTGGCGTTGAGGGCATGGCCGAGCGCGCCAAGCGTAAATCTGATAAACTCTACAAAGCCATTGACCAGAGTGGCGGATTCTACCGCAGTCCGGTAGATGCACGCTATCGCTCCAAGATGAATGTGGTCTTCCGCCTGAAGAGCGAAGAGCTTGAGAAGCAGTTTATCCAGCAGGCCGGAGAACTGGGCATGCTGGGTCTGAAAGGTCACCGCAGTGTCGGCGGCTGTCGTGCCTCCATCTATAATGCATTACCTGAAGAGCACGTTACCGCCCTGACAGAGTTTATGGGCACGTTTGCCAAAGAGAACAGTTAACAATATGAAGATTGACGAAACGAACAAAGCTATTATTAAGCAGCTCCGCGACGGTCGAAAATCCTTCAGCGCCATTGCTGAAGAGCTTTCGGTAACCGAGAATACGGTCAGAGCCCGGGTGAATAAACTGCTTGACGAGCGGGTCATAGCCATCTCCGGACTGGTCGACCCTGCTTCCCTTCCCAACCACAAAATTGTTATGATGGGCATCAAGCTCAAGACTCTTGATCTGGGGAGAAAGGCAAAAGAGTTTACCCGCCTGCGGGGAGTGGTCTTTACGACGGTTGTCACCGGGCGTTATGATCTCATTGTGCAGGTGCTGATCAACGAGAATGACGGGTATACCCTGTTGGACTTCTTCAACAAGGAGTTGGTAAAGATCTCCGAGATCCAGGATGTGGAGACGTTCGTCGTCTATGAGTCTTACGGACTTCGCGTACCCTATATTCTCTAAAATGACTGTGGATTGAAGTCCTGAGGCAGCCTTCTTGCACACAAGGGGGCTGCCTCTGTATAAGGAGAGAGAAGATATGAAGAGAACTCCGCTGTTTCCTGCGTATGAGAACTATGCGGGAGTCAAGCTTACCGACTTCGGCGGTTGGGAGCTTCCGCTCCATTTTTCCGGAGGGATTATCGCTGAGCATATGGCGGTGAGAACCCAGGCCGGGCTGTTCGATGTCTCCCATATGGGAGAGGTGACTGTGGAAGGGCCGCAGGCAGCCAGGCTGGTGCGGTTTCTGGTTACCAATGATACTGACAAGATGCAATCCGGAGAGGTGCTCTACTCCCCGATGTGCTATCCTGACGGTGGAGTGATCGATGATGTGATCATTTACAAGCGCGGGGAAGAGCGTTTTCTCCTGGTTGTCAATGCGGCCAACCGGCAGAAGGATTACGACTGGATTTCCCGGGAGAATCCCTGGATGGTCGAGCATGGGGGTAGTGGTGATGTGACGGTGAGAAACCGCTCAGATGACTATGTCCAGATTGCTCTGCAGGGTCCCAAGGCTGAGGAGATCCTTGCCAGGCTGTGGCCTGAGTGCAGCGAGTTGGAGTTCTTCAGGTTTGTCGAAGATGTTCCTGTCGGCGAAAGCCGGGCCCTGATCTCTCAGACCGGGTATACCGGGGAGAAGGGCTTTGAACTCTATGTCGAGAGTGAAAAAGGACCACAGCTGTGGCAGCTCTTGATCGAGACCGGCAAGGATGCGGGATTAGTTCCCTGCGGGCTCGGAGCCCGTGATACACTGCGTCTAGAGGCAAAGCTGCCGCTCTACGGGCATGAGATCGCAGAAGACATAACGCCTCTGGAGGCCAATCTGTCGGTCTTTGTCTCGCTGGATACAGCTGACTTTTGCGGGAAGCAGGCGCTGGTGCATCAAAAAGAACATGGCATTCCGCGTTCGCTTCGTGGTATAGTAATGGAGGATAAGGGCGTGCCCAGATCCGGCTACCGCGTGTTTTCCGGGGCAGAGGATGTCGGGCATGTGACCAGCGGAGCCAAGTCGCCGATGCTCGATGCATTTATCGGACTGGTACTCATCAAACGTGGAATCGGCCTGAAAATCGGCGATACGGTGGAAGTAGATATCCACGGGAAAAAGAAGCAAGCAAAGCTGGTGAAAACACCGTTTTATAAACGAACTGGGAGGAAGACATGAGTGAGACGAAATCTGATCTGAAGTATTCAAAAGACCATGAATGGGTTCGAGTGGAAGGAACGAAGGCTGTGGTCGGTATTACCGACTACGCACAGGAGGAGCTTGGTGAAGTAGTCTATATTGAGCTTCCGGAAGTAGATGAAGAATATGCCCAAGGTGATGAGATTTCCAGCATCGAGTCTGTGAAAGCAGCCTCTCCGGTTATCAATCCGTTGTCTGGAACCGTTACCGAGGTAAACGAGTCCCTGGAAGATGAGCCTGAGGCGCTTAACAGTGATCCGTTTGGAAGCTGGATCTATGCTCTGGAGTTCTCTGACAGCTCACAGGTTGACGAACTCTTAGACGAGAAGGCTTACAAAGCATATATCGAGAGTCTCTAGTCGGACAGAGACCATACAAAAGGAGATCTATGAACCCCTACAGTGTCCCTACCGAGCAGGAAAAACAGCAGATGCTCAAGGCAATCGGAGTGAGCTCAGTCTCTGATCTCTTTTCGGATATTCCGGAGGCAATCAGGCTCACTGAAGACCCCGGTGTTATGCCAGAAGGCGTCAGCGAGCATGAAGCCCTGGAAGAACTCAAAGCCCTGGCCCGGGAGAACAAGCTGGGTACGTCGTTTCTCGGGTGTGGCAGCTACGACCGGATCATACCGGCGGCAGTGCACCATCTGGCGAATCTTCCGGCGTTTCTCACCTCGTATACTCCCTATCAGCCGGAGGTCTCCCAGGGGACGCTGCAGGCCATGTTCGAGTATCAGTCGATGATCTGCGAACTTACCGGCCTGGATGTGACCAACGCCTCGCTCTACGACGGGCACACAGCCGCCGCCGAGGCAGTCATGATTGCCCGCAGCGTTAAGCGGCGCGGCGGCCGGCTGCTGATTTCCGAGACAGTTCATCCGCATACAGTGGAGGTCATTAAAACCCATCTGCTCGGTGCTGATATCGACATTGAGATGGTTCCGCAGAAGGACGGGGTAACCGACCTGGCAGCCCTGGAGAAGCAGGTGGATGCCGATACGGTTGCCGTGCTGGGTCAGAGTCCCAATATCTTCGGGTATGCCGAGGATTTTAGCGACATTGCCCAGGGGGTTCAGCAGCACAAGGGACTGCTGATCGTCTCGGCCAATCCTTCCTCTCTCGGACTGCTGAAGAGCCCGGGCGAGCAGGCCGCCGATATTGCGGTCGGGGATCTGCAGCCCTTCGGTATTCCGGCCTGTTTCGGCGGGCCCTCTGCCGGATATATCACGGCACGCCAGTCGCTGCTTCGAAAACTGCCAGGACGGATTGTCGGGGAGACGCAGGATCATACCGGCAGGAGAGCCTATGTCCTCACGCTGCAGGCTCGCGAGCAGCACATAAAACGCGAGCGGGCAACCTCGAACATCTGTTCGAACCAGGCCCAGGCAGCGTTGACTGCTTCAATCTACATAGCGCTTGTCGGCTTTCAGGGCATACGGGAGGCTGCCTGGCACTCTGCCTGTAAGGCTGCCTATCTGCGCTCCGGTTTGGAGGGACAGGGTCTCTCACTCTACGGTTCTGGCTCTTCAGTAGGAGAGTTCACCATACAGCTGCCTGAGGCCGAAGAGTTTCTGCAGCGCATGTACCGGGAGTACGGCATCTTTGCCGGTGTCCATCTGGGAGCACTCAAAGAGAGCCTGGAAGGGCTGGTCACTGTTTCAGTGACTGAAAAGCGCACGAAGGCAGAACTTGATGCCTATCTCAATGCTGCTCGGGAGGTGCTTGCATGAACGACTATCATACCCTGATCATTGAAAAAAGCGTCGCCGGACGGGCCGGATATCAGTTTCCTGCCCTGGATGTTCCAGAGCCGGGCATGGATGAGTTAATCACCCCTCAGCTCCAGCGTAAGGAACGACCCCATCTGCCCGAGGTCTCGGAAGTTGATGTAGTCAGACACTACACCCACTTGAGTATGAAGAGTTTTTCAGTTGACACCGGGAGCTATCCTCTCGGTTCCTGTACGATGAAATACAACCCGAAAGCTGGCGATGATGCAGCTGCCCTGGAAGGATTCGGGGCCCTCCATCCGCTCCAGCCGGCTGAGAGTGTACAGGGAATTCTCAAGCTGCAGTACCGGCTGCTCGAGTACCTGGCTGCCCTGACGGGAATGCAGTGGGGCACACTGCAGCCCTTTGCCGGAGCTCATGGGGAGTATACCGGGATGAAGCTCTGTGCTGCCTACTTCCGTGCCCGCGGGGAGACTGACAGGAAGGTCATGCTTGTGCCCTCCTCATCCCATGGTACCAATCCTGCTTCTGCCCATCTGGCAGGCTTTGATGTGGTCGAAGTGAAAGCCGACAGTCGCGGACTGGTCTCCCTCGAGGATCTTGAGCAGTACCTTGATGATAAGCTTGCCGGGATCATGCTGACAAACCCCAATACCCTGGGACTGTTTGAGACGGATATCGCCCGGATTGCAACGCGGGTCCATGAGGCCGGAGGCCTGCTCTACTACGACGGGGCAAACTTCAATGCGATCATGGGCAAGACGAGACCCGGGGATATGGGTTTTGATATTATCCATCTCAATCTCCACAAGACCTTTGCCACGCCGCACGGCGGCGGGGGACCGGGAGCCGGACCGGTGCTGGTGTGTGATCGGCTCGTTCCGTTTCTGCCCAACCCTGATATCGAGAAGAGTGCAGAGGGCTACCGTCTTGCAGACAGTCACGACCAGTCAATCGGCCGTCTGGCCGGGTTCTACGGAAATGTTGGGGTGCTTATCCGCGCCCTGACCTATATCACGATCATGGGATCCGACGGCCTCGAGGAGGCCTCTGAGCATGCAGTGCTCTTTGCCAATTATATCAAGGAAGAGCTCAAGGATTCCTACGATCTTGGCTATGACCGAACGTGCATGCATGAGTTTGTGCTCTCTGCAAAAACACTCAAAGAGCAGTACGGTGTTGCCGCTCTCGACATAGCCAAGGGGCTTATTGATGCAGGCATTCACCCGCCTACGGTCTACTTTCCGCTGATCGTCCCTGAGGCGATGATGATTGAGCCTACCGAGACTGAATCCAAGGCTGAGCTTGACCGCTTCATTGAGGTTATGAGGGATCTGGCCCGGAAGTCTGAGGAGGAGCCTGATACGCTGCATGCTGCACCGGTGACCACACCGGTAGGCAGAGTGGATGAAGTGCTTGCCGCCCGGAAGCCGAAGGTGCGTTGGAGCCCTGAGGAGGCCTGAAACCCCTCTTGTGTATCGGGGGAAAGGTCTGTACAATAGTCAGAAGCTATGAATATGATACGTAAGCCCGAAGGGGACTTCCCGTATCTGTGTACTGGGGGTAGGTAATGGCGGATTTGAAGACAACCTATATGGGACTGGAACTCGATTCACCAATAATTGTCTCCAGTTCTAGGCTCACCATGACCCTGGACGGGGTAAAGCGGTGTGAGCAGGCAGGAGCCGGTGCCGTAGTCCTCAAGTCGATCTTTGAAGAGCAGATCAATGCTGATGCTGCCAAGATGCTTGAAGGCGCCGATCACATGGCACATACTGAAGCCTTTGATCTGTTTGCCAACCGCAGCCACGACTACTACATTGACTCCTATCTTGAACTCGTGGAACGGGCCAAGAAAGAGCTCTCCATTCCGGTGATTGCCAGTGTGAACTGCATCTCGCACGGAACCTGGCTTGATTATGCCCACCGGTTTGAAGAGGTCGGGGCAGATGCCCTGGAGATCAATGCCTATATCATTCCCTCCAATCCCTCCAAGAGCGGAGCAGAGATTGAACGTGAATATCTTGAATTAGTCCGGAGTATTCGTTCGAGAGTCTCTATTCCGCTTGCCCTGAAGATGGGGATGCAGTTCTCCGGGCTTGCTCATATGATAAAAAGCTTTGATGACGAAAAAGTAGATGCATGCGTATTATTTAATAGATTCTACCGCACCGATATTGATATTGAGAAGGAGCAGCTTGTCCCCGGTAGTGTGATCAGCGCGCCTGAAGAGGCAGCCCTGCCGCTGCAGTGGACCGCTTTGGTGGCTGATCAGATCAAAGGGGATATCTGTGCCAATTCCGGCATTCATACGCCGGAGGCTGCTATCAAGCAGCTGCTAGCCGGGGCATCAGCGGTTGGAATCTGTTCGGCCATCATGAAAGGCGGCCTGCAGGTCATCGAAGAGATGAACGACGGGATTTCTGCCTGGATGGACAAAAAGGAGTACCGTCAGCTATCTGATTTTACCGGAAAACTGAGTCAGCAAAAAACAACTGATCCCTCAGTCTGGGAACGCACTCAGTATATCAAGGCGGTGAGCGGTATCGAATAATCCCTGACAAGGGAGATGAGGAACCGATGAAAAAGGAAGAATATCGCGATATCTCGCCGTACTACGACGAGGACCTGTATGCCGCCATTGCGCGGTTAAAGGATAATAAGAGTTTTTTTAAGAGTGCTAGTGAGATGGTCTTTACTGACCACTTCAATCTGGTCTCCACAGTGAAACGCAAAAACCTGCAGCACAAACTTAACGAAGCCCTGGACACAGTGCATACTGTGGAAGATTTCCAGCAGAATGTCACTTCGGCTATCATGATCAGGGCTGTGATTAAAAACAGTATGGCCGGCTTTACCTACGAGGGATTGGAGAATCTGGAGAAAGGCAAGGCCTACTTCTTTTTCAGTAATCATCGTGACATAGTGCTCGACTGCGCTCTGTTAAACGATGTGCTCGGCCGTGAGAACTACGGGTATACTGAGATTGCCATCGGGGATAACCTCCTGGTCTCTCAGCTTTCACTTGATCTGTTTAAACTCAACGGCGGAGTGACGGTCAAACGTTCACTGCCTCTGCGGGAGAAGTTTGCCGAGTCAAAACGGCTCTCCTCCTACTTTTACGAGACGATAGCTGAGGCTAACAAGTCGATGTGGGTCGCCCAAAAAAGCGGCCGGGCCAAAGACGGCATTGATCTCACCAATCCGGCTATCATTAAAATGCTCTATCTCTCCCAGAAGGACTCCGGCATGCGCTTTAAAGAGCTGCTTGAGACCTGTCCGATTGTTCCGGTGGCCATATCCTACGAATACGATCCCTGCGACATCAACAAGGGACGTGAAGAGCTCTCCAAACGGATGAAGGGTTTTTATAACAAGAAGAAGTATGAGGATATGATCAACGTCCTGCGGGGTATCCGCAAGTACAAAGGGCACGTGCACCTGCATGTGGGCAAACCGATCAGCACCGATCTGCCCGATCACAAGGCAGTTGCCGAGGAGATCGACCGACAGATACACCTGGGCTACCGACTCTGGGGCACCAACTACATTGCCTTCGATGAGGTGACCGGGTCAAACAGATTCGCCGATGAGTATACGCAGGAGGAGAAGGAGAACTTTGCCCACCGCTATCGGGATCTCTCTGAGAACCTGCGGGAGTTTGTCTATCAGGCCTACGCCAATCCGGTGATCATGAAACTGAAGGCCCAGGGTTTATGGGACGGGGAGTGACCGCACATGGCGGTTACTCGAGTGCTCACCAGAACGCGTTCTATCCTGACAGCCCTTACACTCAGCATTCTGCTGGCCTCCTGCCAGCAGCACGCCGCTCCTGAGATCATTCAACTCGATTCCCAGCTTGTCCATACCTATGATGTGCAGAAGGAGAGCTACGGAAAACATCTTGAAATGCAGCTGCAGCTCTCCGGGGAGCCCGAAGAGTATTCAGTTTCCTCTCTTCTCATAACCGGTCCCTCCGGCAGTCATCTGCAGTGGGAGTGCGAAGGGGAGCAGCTAGCCTCTGTCTATGAAGACGGGGAGTGGTGGTTTGCCGCTCACGAGATCCTCCCGCCGCCGGAAGAGCCGTTTCCAAGCGGTACCTACACCTTGACACTCAGAGAGGCACAGGGTGAGAGTGATGCAATGGATTTTACCCTCCGCGACAGGCTGCAGCTCAGTGAGCAGAGTGCAGAGCTCTTTGCACGGTATGAGCCTGAAACCACCCGGATACGCTACGACGGGGAACAGATGAGTGAAGTGCGGATGCGCTTCTACGATGAGCACCTGAAGCCGATCGGTCTTGTCACCACTACCGCCGGCAGCACGCTCAACACCTCGCGTGATGAGTTTGAGTCTGAGCTTTCAGGGGAGCCTGCCTACTTAGAGCTTGAGGTAACCGATCCTCTGCTCGCGGTTGTGTTTCGAAGTGGAATGTACACCTATTAAAATGACTAGAAGGTCCTCTGTACCGCCGCAAAGAGCTCGTCACGGGTTACTTCTTTCCAGATAGGTCGGCCGTGGGGACAACGCGGCACAGGGAGGTTGAGAGCCTTGTCTGCGATCTCTCTGGCAGTCACCGAGTCCAGCATATCTCCGTCTTTGACAGCTGCACGGCAGGCAATGGAGGCAAAGAGCTCCTTTGCAATCTCCTCGTCAGCTCCGGCATGCTCTCTGATGAAGGTGACGATCTCATCTTCAATACTGCGGGCGTACTGCGGAACAGCTGTAAGCTGCCAGGTGAGCTCTGCCTGTTCACTGGGGATGATGGTAATCCCGGCCTCGAGATAGACATCCCGGTGTTCCCGGAGAAAATCGTCGACTTCCCGTGGGATCTCAAATTCCAACGGCACGAGGAGCTCCTGCTTCGCCGGCTGCTTGCTGAGCTGATTGTAGATGATACGCTCATGGGCGGCGTGCTGATCAATGAAGTAGAAGCGTTCGGCCTGTTCTACCAAAAGAAAGAGGCCGAAGAGCTGCCCGTGGTAGTAGAAATCTTCTCGTTTCTCTTCATAAGAAGCAGGCCTGGATTCATCTGCCGACTCGGAGCCAAAGAGCTGTTTTGCCTTGGAGACCCATTGGGGATTGGGCTTCGGAGAACTGACAAATTCCCTCTTTTCCCCGGTGCTGCCGGATTGCTTCTGCGATGAGAACTCCAGCGGCTGCTGGTGTGAATGCACATCAGGCTGCCTCTGGCGCCCCTCCTCGAATAGCTCCTGTTTGATCAATTGTACCAGCTGATGGTGGATTTCCCGCTCGTTTCGCAGTTTGACCTCTCGTTTGGCGGGATGAATATTGACATCTGCCAGCTCCGGGTCGACTGTGAGGAATACAAAGCAGTAGGGAAAGCAGCCTCCCGGCAGGTAGTCTCCGTACCCGTAGGTAACTGCCTGGACGAGAGCATAGTCATCAATGCGACGATTGTTGACAAATATCTGGATAAAACTGCGGTCGTGGCGATAGAAGGAAGGATTGCTCGCCACAGCCTCAATGGAGAAAGTTCCCCCTTGTTGTTCCATCTTCTGGAAAAAGACGGCTGAAAACTTGTGCTGGTAGGCATCGAGGATCCGCTGAATACGACCGGTCGTAGGGAGAAACAGCGACAACTTCCCCCCGGAGTAATAGCGAAACTCAATCTCGGGAAAGGCTAGAGCCTTCTCCAGAAATACTTTCTTGCAGGCAGCCGCCTCAGCCTGCGGGCTCTTCAAGAACTTCTTTCGCCCCGGTATGGTGCGAAAGAGCTGGCGGACAATCACGGTGGTTCCCCTGGCATGTCCGCCGGGAACGGGACCTTCCTGTTTGCCGTCGCTGACTGTGACCGTATGGGCCTCTCCCTGGCTGTCGGCGGCGGTAATGGTGACCTCGGCGCAGGAGGCCATACTGGCAAGGGCCTCTCCGCGGAACCCCAGGGTTGTAACCTGGGTGAGATCCTCAACAGTGGCCACCTTGCTTGTTGCATGTGACTGGCAGCAGAGGGCAAGATCATCCCGGCTCATACCGGATCCGTCATCGACAACACGGATTGATTCGATACCACCCTGTTCGACTGCTACATCGATATGGGAGGCGCCGGCATCAATGGCATTGTCGAGCAGTTCCCGGACGATCGCCTGCGGGCGATCAATGACTTCACCGGCGGCTATACGCTGGGCCACCAGCGGTTCTAACAGCTGTATATGTGAGTCGTTTGGCATCAGGTAATTCCTATCAGTTAAAATAGTGAGACTCGTGCCCCGAGAGTCAATGATGGGGTCCACCCTTCAGGTGCATCGTCCAAGCTTGTACCGGTTGCCCGATGAGGGTAGTCCTCCTGTTCGGTCTCGTACTCCCCGACCACCGCAAAGCGGCCGAGCAGGGAGAGATCTCCCACAGAGTACTCAGTATTGGCAAAAGCCTGCAGTGATCCGTCTGTCAGCGAGAAGGGATATTCCCCGTTTCGTGCCAGATTATAGGTCAGGCCGCGCTTGATCAGGCCGAACGAACTTGAGAATGCATGTTTGTCATAGGAGAGAGTGACTCCCAACAGGTCAGGTCCGTCTCTGGGATCATCTGCCTGCTTGTCGATGGCTAATTGATCGTTCATCCGCAGGGAATAGAGGCCTTCCAGCTGCCAGTCTCCCCTGGTGTAGGCAATCTGGGCTGACAGGGTATAGAATAGGTCAAGATATCCATCTTTCCTGTAATTTTCAAACAGGGCGTAGACATCACGCTCACGACGCCAGGCGTAGTCGGTTCCAAAGAGGTTGGCGTTCAGCCTTCCGCGCTGAAAGGTACCGAAAGCACGGGCCTGTATATCAGGCGAATCCCAGCTTACCCCGGCGGAGACGTTGTAATTGTAAAAACTGTCAAACGAGAGCCCCCCGGTGAAGTCCATGGAGGCGTCCATCTTAAACTCATCAGCATCGAACATCAGCAGCATATTAGCGTCGGTGAAAAAGGCGACCATCGTGTCCTCAGTGTAGGCCATGGGGAAGGAGAGGTCGAAACCCGGTACCAGCAGGAGCTCGGTTGCCGAATCAGCCTGATAGGGATTAAAGGAAATGTCCATAATGGAGGATATCCCGATCTCCCACGGATAGCTTTTCGGCTGAGGTCTCAGGCCGAAGCGGCCGGCAAACAGCTGTGGATTTGACAGGTTGTTAATTGCCAGTTCATGTTGGTAGTAGCTGGTATTGACGCTGTTGTAGAAGCCGGTTCTCTCAACAAACGGGTCATCGATACTCGTACGCAGATTTCCGAGCATGGTGCCGTGTCCGATGGTAATATCAGAAGAGTCATCAATGCGTACGTAGAACGGATCATCGCTCTCGTTGTAGATGAGATGATCGATCAGAGACAAACTATCGATGACCAGGGTTCGGATGCCCTGGAAACTGGCATCTCCGAGATAATTTGTGAAGTTTAACGGATCGTTGCCTGCCGGGGCGTACCGGTCGGTAAGAGGATTGCTACTGGTTGCCAGCTGCAGCTGCAGGCCGAGTGACAACGAACCGCGATTAAACTGGGGATAGAGGCCGAAATAGGTGTAGGGACCACTGTATGCATCGGAGGCCCAGCCATCCATGAGACCGGAAGAGATATCTAGGGAAAAAGCCTCCTGGTCTTCCTGTTCAGGCTCCTCACCAGCCTCTGTTTCTGCTGTCTGCACTGGCGGATCAAAGAGGTTCTCAAAGGCCGTTACTTCGTTGTCACGACGGTGAAACCGTCCGAGTGAAATAGAGGTCTCAAGCGTGAGAGACGGGTAGACGCTTTCAGCTTCAAACGGCTCTGAACTGGAGTAGATAGCGTTCTGTGCATACCGCAGAGACGTTTCAACCGGACCAACCTGATAAGATATCTCTCCGTGCAGCTGGGTGTCGGTATTCAGCAGGCTGAACGAATTCGAACTTAAATCACTGATAAGGTCTTTTGTGTTGCGGCGTGCAATACCCGCCTCAAGACCAAACCCTCCCGATTCGTAGCGCAGCGACGCTGCAAGACGGTCACTGGTTTGCATGCCAAAGGCTGGAAGAGAGAAGGGGACTGTGTAGGAGAAGGAGCTTTCAAAGGTGCCGGTATCAAGGGTGACCTCACCAAAGAGATCGAGGTAAGGTTTCGACGGGTTATCAATACCGTTTGCCAGGTCGATCAGCAGGTCCCCGCGGCGCCAGTGGTAATCGCCACCGAAGGAGTTCAAACCAAGCGGACCCTGACGATAGCCTGCCAGCAGTGTGTAGCCGAGGGAGTCGGTGGATCCGGTAAGTCCGCCCACTGCGGAGAAGTTACTCAGGCCCCCGGAAAAGGAGGCATCGTAGACAAAATCGCCGGAAGTATTGCCATCGTAGTTTTTATGCATCAGCACAGAGGCATCAGCAACGGCTGAGAGCTCTGTGTTGTCGCCTTGTACAATCGGAAAAGTGAAATCGATTCCCGGGGTCATCAGGATATCACCTTCTGCAATATCCATATCGGCAGCAGTATACACACCGAGGGTAAACGGATAGATCGCAGGAATCGGGGTAGCTGCAAGTCTTAGCCCGAAGATCCGGGGATAGATCAGATCATCGACAAGCAGCTCGTAATCGAAATAGGTACTGCGGAACTGGTTGTAGAATCCTGTCCGGCGGATATAGGGGTAGTCAATATCAGTTTTCAGATCTCGAATTCGAGTTCCAAGTCCGAGGGAGATGTCACTCCAGCTATCGGTTCGTACATACAATCCCTTTTCAGAATCGCCGTAGTAGATGTGATCGATCAGGGAGAACGAATCGCCGATAATGTCCTCTATATCTCCTACGCCTGCTCCGAAGTTCCACAGGAGATCACCGCGCTGTCCGTACCAGGAATCGAAGTTGCCGTCAGCCAGGGGAGAGAGCGGATTGCCCTGGTAGGCAAAGTGCAGCCGTAGACCGACTTCAAAGGCATTCCAGCGTAACTCTGGAGTCACGGTTGTAAGCGCATAGGTATCCTGTGCATCAGTAAAGGAGTGCATAAACCCGCCACCGAGGGAGAGTTCAGCATTGAATACATGCGGTTTAGGGGCCGGCTTCTCTTGAGGAGCGTCTTCCTCCTGGTCTTCTTCCTCTGCAGGAGAAATATCCTCCTCTTCAGCAGCCGGGAGGTCAATTTCTATAGACTCAGGGAGAGAGACATCTTCCGTGTCTTCGGCAGGTTCTTCAGGTTCCTGTTGAGTCTCCTCTTCTATCTCGGCCTCAGTGTCTTCTTCCTCGGCAATAACGACCTCTTCTGCTTCAGGCTCGGGTTCTGGCTCCGGCTCCGGCTCTGGTTCGGGTTCAGGCTCCTCTACAGGTTCTGGTTCTTCTTCGGGCTCAGGTTCCGGCTCCGGCTCTGGTTCGGGTTCCGGTTCAGGCTCCTCTTCGGTCTGGGCAACTTCCACCCTTCGACGATAGTGTTCCAGCGGAAGCTCTTTCGCTGTCTCCTCCCGGTCATCAGCCTGTGCAACAGAGGTCTTTTCGCCTTCTAGCGTTATTTTCTCTTCCGGAGCGAGGGTTCGCTCCTCTTCACTGATAGTGTTGACTACCTGAACAGTCCCTTCATTGCTGTAGACGGTCTCGGTTTCCTCTGAAATGAGCATCACATCGGCATCCTGGAAGGAGTACTCAGCAAGGGTAGTCTTTAGCCGTACATTGACCTCAGGAGCGTCAGAGGCAACTCGTACCCTCCCGCGCAGCAGAAAGAGGTCAACGAAATCCCTCCCATAGGAGTCAATGACAATCAGGGAGCGGGGAGCTATCCGTACGGCTCCCTGTTCCAATGTGATTTCCAGGGCAGTGTCCCGTGTCTGGATGGTCCATCCTTCCTGGATCTGCTCGATAGATTCCAGGTCCCGGACAAGCAAACCGTCTTCGTCAAATACTTTTACCCCATCGGGGTTATCTGAAAAAGCGGAAAATGACGAACTCTCCGCGCCAAGCATTCCAGTACACAGTACCAGTAGTGTTAAACTGACAGCGACTATCCGGGACCATTTTTTCATCATACAGCCTTCCAACGGGTTGTTTTATATGCACCACGGTGTTCCCGCTTTTTGGGGCGGAAACACCGTGAGCCAAAGACAGTATAACCGCACAAACTGCGATTATGCAATGTTAAGCTTGCTCCTCGCTTAGCTAGTTACCCAGAAACGGCAGCATGTTTGCCAAGTCCAGACTTCCGGCAACAGATACGCTGGTAGTTGAGTCTCCTGCCTCATTGTATTCAACTGTGTACCCGATCGTTGTGACCAGCATCTTGTAGCTGACAGTGATATCAGCAGTGATAACTGAGTCATTCAGCGGGGTAATCACCTGATCGAGAAAGGTATTAAATGATGCCCCATCAGTGATGTTCTTGGTGTAATAGGCATCAAAGTAGAAAAACGGCATGATATCCTCACCAAGTTTCAGATGGGCTGTCATGGAAGGATCCGTCACTGGTGATGAGGGGAAGGTAGACTTTTTCATGGAGCCGTCAACTGATACGTCGAATACAAGGTTGTCATCCAAAAAGCTCACCCCCGTGCCTGCATGCAAATACACGTCTTCAGCACTCAGCCCAGGACCATCCCTGAGTTCTGTGTAACGATCCTCACGCATAGTGTCATAATCTTCTGAGAAGTAATTGGGGATGTAGCCCTCATCCGGGAAGGTCACATCAGCGATATAATCGAAAAAGCCCAGCATCCGGCCCCGGGCACCTGCGCGGAGGGCCTTGATGGGTTCTGGAGCCGGATCACTTTGATATGCCAGATCACCGAAGAGGGTCATGCTGAAGAGCCCCGAGTTCACTAGCGGCATCATGATATCACCGCCGTACATGGTGACCATCTCATCAGCGGTAAAGGTGCTATCGTCAGCTACGTGATTGTCAGCTCCCCGGTCAACTGCCGCAGAAGCACCGATCTGGATGTTCTGGATGATAGGAACATTCAAGAACGCCAGCGGCCTGGTGTAGAGTCTTCCTGATATCACATCAAG